>NZ_SHKN01000001.1:499780-810165 GCF_004217115.1 Ancylomarina subtilis
TGCAAGACTTTTGCTTGTCTTGTTGTGATCCCTCTGGGGTTCGAACCCAGGACCCCATCATTAAAAGTGATGTGCTCTACCAGCTGAGCTAAGGAATCAGTAAGAAGCTTTGTTTTCAAAAGCGTTGCAAATATAGATTCTTTAAATTAAATACGCAAACGGCAAATGCTCGTAATGCCCCGTTATTTTGATGCTGGAGCACGTTGAGAGCCCTTATGACGCTGGTTCGTAAAATGATATCAGAAAAGAAAAAAAACTGAAAAAAAACACATTTTCTTTTGTCAATGAATTCGCCTTTATGATAAGATTTGAAATGGGGCATTAAATCTGATTTTGTTTCTTGCAAGTTAAAACCTTTTTAGATTAATCTAAAGCTTTGTTTTAGAATAAACTGGCAGTGCCATTTGAGAAAAAATGAGAAAAATATAAGCCTGTTTAACCGTTTTGAGTGCATAATGGTCCGAAATTTCTAATTTCATAGCTTCAACTTATAATTTGTTCGAGATTGTACAATAAAGATTAAAAAAAATTAAATTTGTGCTTCTGTAAAAAGAAGATGAATTAAAACATGAAACATCTTCTAATCGCACTTCATAAAAAAAAAGAAAGAATAAGCATATGATCGATAAAATTGTTATTGTCACTGGAGCATCATCCGGAATAGGGAAGGCTTTGGCATTTGAGTTTGCATCGCGTGGATCGAAATTGGTCTTAGCCGCTCGTAATATTGAAAAACTAAGAGAGGTTGAGAAGACTCTAAGGGAACAAGGGACTGAAGTTCTCTCTGTAAAAACGGATGTAAGTATAGAAAGTGACTGTCAACAATTAATTTCAGAAGCGGTTGCCAAATTTGGACGGATTGATGTTTTGATTAATAATGCAGGTATTTCGATGCGTGCCTTGTTTAAAGATTGTGAACTATCCGTTTTGAAGAATCTGATGGATGTGAATTTTTGGGGAACGGTATATTGTACAAAGTATGCGATGCCCTATATCACACAATCGAAAGGATCAGTTGTAGGGGTTATTTCAATTGCAGGTTATGTGGGTTTGCCGGGACGTACTGGATACTCGGCGTCTAAATATGCCATTCGTGGTTTCCTTGATACACTTCGGGTTGAAAACTTAAAGACCGGTGTGCATGTTTTAGTGGCCGCTCCCGGATTTACAGCTTCGAATGTTAGGAATGTAGCTTTAACGGCAGATGGCAGCTCTCAGGGCGAAACACCGCGGGATGAAGCCAAGATGATGACGGCTGAAGTTTGTGCAGCACATATTGCTAAAGCGGTTGTAAAACGCAAACGTGAGTTAATTCTTACCTTTGTAGAAGGTAAATTTACGGTTTGGTTGAAAAAATGGTTTCCTTCTTTGTTGGAGAAATTAACTTATAATCACATGGCTAAAGAGCCAAATTCAGGATTGGAATAATTGACATACTGAAGCTTTGATCGTTTTCCATTCATTATTGTAATACATGGACATTTTTGGATCTGCGATATTAATCATCAAAAAATTTTATAGAATAAAAGGCAAGTGTTACATTTGCCCAAAATTATAATCATAAATCATGGGAAGAGCATTTGAATTTAGAAAGGCACGCAAATTTAAGCGTTGGGATAAGATGGCTAAGACCTTTACCCGAATAGGAAAAGAAATTGTAATGGCTATTAAAGAAGGTGGCCCTGATCCTGCATCTAATTCTCGCCTTCGTGCAGTAATCCAAAATGCTAAGGCAGCCAACATGCCTAAGGAGAATGTTGAGCGTGCGATTAAAAAAGCGACTTCTAAAGAACAAAAAGACTATAAAGAGATCGTTTATGAAGGATATGCACCACATGGTATTGCGGTATTGGTAGAAACAGCTACTGATAATCACATGCGTACTGTTGCGAATGTGCGTAGTTACTTTTCTAAAACAAAGGGAAGTCTTGGAACAACAGGTAGTGTTGAGTTCATGTTTGAGCATAAGTGTCATTTCAAAATTGAAAATACAGGTCAGGATCTTGAAGAACTAGAACTTGAAGTGATTGATTTGGGTGTAGAAGATGTATTTGCCGAAGAAGATGGCATCATGTTATATGCTCCATTCGAAGAGTTTGGTCGGATACAGGCATACCTTGAAGGCAATGATATTACACCACTAAGTTCGGGTTTTGAGCGTATTCCAATGGATACGAAAGAGCTGAGCGAAGAGCAAGTTGCTGATGTAGAGAAGTTGCTTGAAAAATTGGAAGAGGATGACGATGTGCAGCATGTTTTCCACAATATGGCCTAAGTCATACATTATTCAACAAAAAAGACCTTCAATAGCTGAAGGTCTTTTTTTTGTTTTTAAGAAAAATGGATTGTTGGGTGTTATTCCATTGTGTCAGTAAGAGATTTAAAACCTTTTCCTAATATCTCGTTTGTCTCCATAACAGTGATGAAGGCATTCGGGTCGATATGTTCAATAAAGTCTTTTAAAATTGATAGTTCACGTCGATTAACGACGATAAATATCATATTTTTATCTTGGCCGTCATACATGCCCTGACCTTTAAGGTAGGTTCCGCTTCGCTTCATATCTATCACAACCTTATCCCGAATTTCTTCGGTTTTATCTGAGATAATAAAAAGAGCTTTCTCAAATGTTGATCCCTGTATGGTGATGTCAATCACACGACCAGAGATGTATAGAACAATTAAAGAGTAAAGTGGAATTTGCCAATTCATTTCGACAGACAAACTGCATAGTATGATAATTAAATCAACGTAGATGATCATTTGTCCAACTGGGAGCTTGGTGTATTTGGATAGACTCATGCCAATGACGTCAGTTCCTGTGGAGGTGGCTTTCGATTTTAAGATCAACCCAAAGCCAAAGCCAATAAAGATACCACCAAATACACAGGATAGCAGTATATCATCAACCAAGGGAACAATTCCCCACCATTGGGTCAGAAGATCAATAAACAAAGCACTAAGAATAAAGCCGAAAATAGTTTTGAAGCCAAAACGAGGTCCCAATATCTTAATTCCACCCAATACCAAAACGATATTGACGATTAAACCTGTCAGACCAACAGGAATACCGCCCTCATACTGACGAAACATATCGTTTTGAAATGCCATAAAATGATAGGCGATATTGGAAAAGAAGTCTGAATATTCGGAAGCATCTAAAACATCAAACGGGCCGTGAGGGAATAAACCAATAGAAAGTTTGTGTACAATAATTCCGATACCGTTGGCACCTCCAGGGACTATAAAGTAGGGTGTGATAAAGAAAACATAACCCAGAGCCAGAATAAGAGCCCCAACCGCAAGTTGGGCATAATTATAAAACCATTTGCCAGAGAAAAGCTTGTCGTTTTGAATGAATGCCATGAAAGTCTTTGATTTTTAAGTTGTAAGACGAGTATGTGCACCCGTTTGCACTGTGCTCACTACAAAGCAAATAAGAATTTTCTAAATAATAGGGATTAAAGCGGTGAAATTTAAATTTATCTTATGGCAGGAACGTATTAAGCAAAAAAATCTGTGAACCCAAGCCTAATAGACTTTGAGATTCACAGATGTTTTTTTTAGGCTTTCTGTCGTTTACCTATTAAAGACCCGAACTTCTACGTCTTCTAATAGATTTGTAATTATTGATTTTGTAGCTTAAGCTTAATTTGAAAATAGGAGCGTCCATATCTACTTTATTGACTAGTATCAAATCTTCGTTCACATATGTCTTTTTCAGATCAGCTGTATTGAAGATGTCATTAATCGTAAGGTTGGCAGCAAGTCGTCTTTTGAAGAAGCTGTGCTTTATTGCTATTGTGGCTTTAAAACTATCATCGTTTTCGCCTTGTGCCCATTTTGATTTAGATTTGTAGAGCAAGTTTAATTGTATCTGAGTAATTTTACTAAGAGTGAAATATGAGATTTGTCGTAAATTCCAATTGGTATTTGAGGTTGAGAAACTGTACCTGTCCATGTAGTCACCTTCCACCTTATAATGCGAAACATCAGCAATAAGAATACTTTTCCACCATTTTGTAAGAGGTGAAATAAGAGATGATTCTAATCCAATTGTGTGATCAGTACCAATATTTTCAATGCCTGATAGAATGATGTCCGAGTTGTTTTCAACTAGAGTTTTAATATGTTCCATTTTATCTTCGGTCATTCTGTAGTACGTTTCAAAACTCAGACTATGCTTACCTAATTTTGTTTTGTAATTCAGTTCAAAAGAATTAATATACTGCGGTTTCAGATTTGGATTTCCCATTGTCCAATTATAACGGTCGTTCCAAATTACGAAAGGTTCAAGATTTGAACTTGAAGGTCTTTTTATGCGCCTTGAATAGTTGGCTGATAAACTACTTGTTTTATTCAATTTCAGATTGGAGTGTACACTTGGAAAGAAGTCCCAACGATTAATTCTAAAATTATCTCCAGCATACTTAATATCTCTATTGGTATTTTCAGCTCGAAAGCCCAATTGATAACTGAACTTATTCACTTTGCCTGAATATAGAGTATAAAGAGAATGAATTGTTTTATTATTATCGGATGTTTGCTCAAACTCAGGATGTGGGATATTTGTGCTCCCGAGTGTTTCTTCTAAGGTGCGATCACAATTGTATTCTTGCTTTTTAAACTCGTAGCCAGCTTCAAATTTATTATTTTTAGAGAGTGGGAGCGTGTAATCCGTGGTTATATATATGCCTTTAGCATCTTCATTAAATAAAGATTTAAATTGATTCTGAGGATCGTTTTCTCTCTTATTATCACTTAATATTGTTTTGTCATATTTCCTCTGTGTATAGTCGATAAAGATGTTTAGTTGATGTCCCTTTGTATTGAATTTTTTTAAGTAGTTAATAGTGGTCACAAAATAGTTGTTTTCACTCTCTGCTTCTTCCTTACTATTTTCGAAAATATGTGCGCCATTACTTTTATATTCATCGTATCGTAAATCATTGATGTTTTCGTAAAGTGCTCGACCATATTGCCCTGTAATACTAATTGAATTCATAGAATCAAGTTCCAAATCATAAGCACTTGATAGGTTTAGTGTTTTGGGTTTTCGATCCATGTCACCCGTAGCATCAAGATGCTCTTCTGGATTTGTATTGAGAATAGTTTTATTAATAGTTCTTTTTCCACCAATAGTTCTAATTGTATAATTAGCACCTAGTGAAAAATTATTTTTCTTTTGCTTCATATTAAGCATGCCGCTTGTTGAGAAGTTTTCGTGGCTACCAGGGCTTAGGTTGAAAGCAGCACTTGTTCCTTTAAGAGTGAATTTTTTACTAACGATATTAATTATACCTGCTTCACCATCTGAGCTATATTTTGCTGAAGGATTGGTGATGATTTCAATATTCTCAATTTGACTGGTAGGTATTTGGCTTAAAATTTCCTGAGCACTTCTTTGGCTTCGTTTGCCATCAATTAGAACCGTAAAATCGGAACTGCCTCTTAAGTTTACATTTCCATTGACATCAACATTTACCGAAGGTACCGTTTCCAGAACATCTATTGCTGTTCCTCCTGATGCTGAAAGCTGTTTGCTTACAGTAACAACCTTTTTGTCGATTTGATAGTTTATTGCGTCTTTATCGGAATTAACAACAATTTCTCGAAGTGCTTTGGTCGAAAGGTTCAGTTTTATGTCATTGAGTTTATTCTCTCGTTTATATGATCGGATGGCAATATCCGAAACGATCTTTTTTTCATAACCTATAAAGGATACTTCAATATAATAGTTTCCTGCATTTAGTTTTTTGATTTCGAAAAATCCGTCTTTATTTGTAATTGTACCATCAATTAATTTTGAATCATCTTGTTTAAATACAGAAACCGTGGCATATTCAATTGATGCGTTAGATTTCATGTCTTTTATATATCCATTTATAACTCCAAACTTTTCGTTATTGGTGGTTGTTGTAGCATAAATAGGATAGGTAGATAATAAAATAATGAATAGGGAAATGAGACGTTTCATAGATGTTGAAATTGACGAATGCATAAAAAGTTTATGCTAATTGGTATTTTAGTTAGTTAAAGGTTAAATATTGGTAGTGCAAATATAAGCTTGTTTTTCAATAAACCTAATTAATAACTTGTGTTTTTTTTACATAAAACTTGATTGCTATTGACTATAATGAAAAAGGCTGCTCTCAATTTATTGAGAACAGCCTTTTTTAAGTTATTATAGCTGAAGAATTAAATGTCTTTCAGGCAAGATGCAATGCCATTTTCAATTCTTGCATTAATATTGCTTGTATCGGCTTTTACAAATTTTTCTCCGATAATTTGTTCGTAAAGCTCAATATAACGCTCTGAAATTTGTTTGATACGATCTGCGTTCATTTCAGGAATTTCTTGTCCGTCTTTACCCTGGAATCCATTTTCCATTAACCATTCACGCACAAATTCTTTGGAAAGTTGTTTCTGGGGTTCGTTTCGGTCAATTTTTTCCTGATAGCCTTCTGCATAGAAGTAGCGAGATGAGTCAGGTGTATGAATTTCATCAATTAAATAGATTTGACCATCTTTTTTACCAAACTCATATTTGGTATCAACCAAAATCAAACCTTTCTCAGCAGCAATCTCAGTTCCTCTTTGGAAAAGAGCAAGGGTATAAGCTTCTAATTTTTCGTAGTCCTCTTTACTTACGATTCCTTGTGAAAGAATTTCTTCTCTTGAGATATCTTCGTCGTGACCTTCATGAGCTTTGGTTGTAGGTGTGATGATCGGTTTCTCAAATTTTTGATTCTCAACCATACCTTCAGGAAGTGCGACACCACAAAGTGTGCGTTTGCCAGCTTTATATTCTCTCCAGGCATGTCCGGTTAAATAACCACGAATCACCATTTCAACCATGAAAGGCTCTGCAAGGTGGCCAACTGTTACCATTGGATCCGGAGTCGCGATTTTCCAATTTGGAACGATATCAGCCGTTGCATCCAAAAATTTGGCCGCAATTTGATTTAAAACTTGTCCTTTGAAAGGAATACCTTTAGGAAGAACAACATCGAATGCTGAAATTCTATCAGACACAACCATGGCCAGGTACTCGTCGTTGATATTATATACGTCACGAACTTTTCCTACGTATAAATTCTTTTGATTGGGAAAGTTGAAATCTGTTTTTACAATTGCTTCGTTCATCTTTACAGATTGATTTATAATTTATAAAATGGTAATTTTTTAATTAAATAGGAGTTTGAGCTCCTTTGCCTGCAAATTTAAAAGATTTATTCCTCTTTTTTCCACTTTTTCGCCTTGTTTTCTTCATCTATTTCGTAGGCGCTTACAATTTTTTTAACCAAAGGATGTCGGACAATATCCGACTTGTCGAATTCGATCATAGCAATGCCTTTGATATCCTTCAAAATATGGAAAGCTTGCACCAAACCGGATTGTTGTTTTTTTGGCAAATCAATTTGAGTAATATCACCTGTAATCATAAATTTTCCACTTATTCCCATTCGTGTCAGAAACATTTTAAGCTGTTTACTGGTCGTGTTTTGAGCTTCGTCCAATATTACAAAAGCATCATTCAGCGTTCGTCCTCTCATATAGGCCAAAGGAGCAATTTGAATGATTTCAGCTTCTAAATAACCAGCTAGTTTTCTAGGAGGAATCATATCCAGAAGAGCATCGTATAAGGGTTGCAAATAAGGATCAATTTTTTCTTTCAAATCACCTGGAAGGAAACCTAAATTTTCTCCTGCTTCCACAGCGGGTCGACTCAGAATGATACGTTTAACTTCGTTGTTGCGAAGTGCTTTTACAGCGATGGCAACAGCTGTGTAGGTTTTCCCTGATCCCGCAGGACCAATGGCAAATATCATATCGTTATTTTTAGACGCTTCAACCAGTTTTTTTTGATTAGGCGTTTTGGAACGGATGATTTTACCATTATTACCAAAAAGAATCAAGTTTTTAGGGTCCTCAGGATTCTCAATTTCTTTGTTGTTTTCGAGTACAATCCGTTTTAGATTGGCTGCAGTCAAAACATTATATTGGTTGTAATGTTGAAGGATGAGATTAATCTTGTTTTCAAATAAATTCAGAGTTTTGACTTCACCTTTTACTATAAGTTCATTTCCTCTTCCAACAATCTGCAGTTTGGGAAACAATTCTTTTAGAATATCAAGTTTAGTATTGTTAATACCATAAAAGTCAAGTGGGTCAATTGAGCCTATAGATATTGTTCTTTCTATCATAAATTTTGATCGAGATTTATTACATTTGAGCCTACAAATTAGTTATTTTTTTCGATTGATTTAGATTTTATCCATTTGCACTTACAGGCTTTCTTTAAATTATTGACTGATAAGCAGCCACTATTTAATTATAGGATGAAAACCAAGCTTTTATAAAAAGATTTTATTCATGGGTGTTATTACGATATGCAGCGACTGGAATGATCGCGATTATTATTTGGGGGCTTTAAAGGGACGTTTGTTGTCGCTTTGTGAGGGGGCGCAAGTTGTCGATCTAAGTCGGAACATTGAATTATACAATATTTCTCAAGCCGCTTTTATTGTAAAAAATGCCTATCATTATTATCCCGAAGGTAGTATTCATATTATTACAGTGAACTCTGAAGAGGGCGCCGAGCAGTCACATGTGGTGGTGAAAAATAACGGACATTATTTTATTGGAACCGATAATGGCATCTTTAATTTGATGTTTAGGGATCAGCCTGATGAAATTATAAAACTGAAGGCGGATGAAATTGACAGTCGACTGATGAACTTTCCGGAATTGGCTGTTTTTGCACCGGCAGCGGCTCATCTATTTCATAAAAAGCCTTTGTATGACATGGGTGAAAAGATCAGTACGCTTTATAATATGGTACCTATTCGAGCCTTGATTCAAAAAGATACAATGACGGGAAAGGTTATTTATATCGACTCGTATAGCAATGCTGTTGTAAATATCTCAAAAGAGCGTTTTTATTCAAGTTTGGAAGGTCGGGATTTCGAAATACTGGTACAGAGTAATCAGCATTTAATCACAAAAATAAGTCAGCATTACAGCGATGTGCCAGAGGGAGACATTCTGGCTATATTCAATTCAGCGGGTATGCTGGAGATTGCTATGAATAAAGGTGAGCTATCTAAATTATTGCAAATAGATACAAATTCAGATATTAGAGTTAAATTTCATGATCGTTAGATTTGTTAAATTAGAAATACAGAATCAGCATATTGATGATTTTAAAGCATTGACTGCAGGGGAGAAAGAAGATATTGTGGCTTTTGAAGGCTGTTCTTTTCTCGAGATTTTGCAGGATGTGAATAATAAGAACCTCTTTTTTTCTCATAGTCATTGGCAATCAGAAGATGCACTTAACAGGTACCGGGAATCTGATTTTTTCAGAGGGAACTGGACACAGGTTAAAGAATGGTTTGCCGCAAAACCCGAAGCATGGAGCCTGGAGAGATAAGAATAACAGAAATGAGTGTTAAAAAAACGCAAGGAATGGATGAAAATTTGAAAGCTTTTGAAGAGCTGCTACATATTATGGACGAACTGCGTCTGAAATGTCCATGGGATAAAAAACAGACCCTTGAAAGTCTGCGAACCTTAACTATTGAGGAAACTTACGAATTGGCTGATGCCATTTTAAAAGATGATAAGCAAGAGATTAAAAAGGAGTTGGGTGACTTGCTTCTACACATTGTGTTTTATGCCAAAATTGGTTCGGAAACCAATGACTTTAATATTGCTGATGTTTGTAAAGGTATTAGTGAAAAGTTGATTTATCGTCATCCCCATATTTTTGCTGATGTACAGGTTGCAGATGCCCGTGAAGTGGAAGAGAATTGGGAGCAATTGAAACTGAAAGAGAAAAATGGCAAAGGAACGGTTTTAGAAGGAGTTCCTCAATCCTTACCCGCCATGGTTAAGGCCAATCGCATTCAGGATAAAGTTAGAGGTGTTGGTTTCGATTGGGAAGAGAAAGAACAGGTCTGGGATAAGGTGAAAGAGGAGATTGCTGAGCTCGAAGTTGAGATTAAAGCAGGTAATCAGGATAAAATCGAACAGGAATTTGGAGATTTATTCTTTTCACTCATTAATACGGCTCGTTTGTATGGGGTCAATCCGGAAAATGCTTTGGAACGAACCAACACGAAGTTTACCAAACGTTTTAATTATTTGGAGAGTCAAACCATCAGCCAGGGACGCAATCTAAAGGAAATGAGTTTAGAGGAAATGGATGTGATTTGGGAACAAGCCAAGCAATTCGACCGATAAGCAGTTCTGATTTATTAAGCCAAGCGACGCCTTTTATTCTATGAGATTTTTAAGTTTTATTTTTCTTCTGATTAGCCTCAATGCCTTTTCTCAACAACAGATGACTTTGTCTGTAAAAGTTGAGAATCACATTTCCGAACAATTTTATCTTCAAGGGGGGAGTGAAATGGGACTGGTTACTATTGACAGTTCCCGAGTGAAAGCTTTTGGGACTCTTTTTATTCAATGGAAGGGAAGACCTGATTTTTATCGTCTATCTGATGGTAAAGGGCATTTCCTCGACTTTAGGATGACAAATTCGAGTTTGTCCTTTGAGATAAAAGGCCGGTTTTCTGATGCTGAGTATATTTTTGACTCAGAGGATAAGAATAATCAGGTTCAATACTATTTGTCCGAATTTGATTATTACAAAAGTGAGGCAGAGAGCTTGGCAAAAGCATACAATCAGGCCCAGGCTGATGATCAGAAAGAAGTTGAAAAGACCTATAAAACCTTACAGAAAGAGAGCGAAAATTTAATCAAAGATTTGTGGTCGAAAAGAACGAATGATTGGTCCTTACAGCTTGCTTTGGCACATGCTGACAGGCTTCCGGATCTGGACAATAAAATAAAAACAGGCCCATTTATCGATCAGTTTTTTGAATACTTTGACTTTACGGATAGTTTGATCGTTGGGTCACCTTGTTTTTATGCCAAACTAGACCGCTTCTTTGATTCAAAGCAAATGCAATATTTAATTGAAAGCAATGATTCTAAGGAGATTGAGCTTGCTATTCAACATATTTTTTGGCTGTCAGAAGTGAATAATCATGCCCAGGAATGTCTGATGAATTACCTTTTGAATAGATTTCCTCATAAAACGCATGCTAGCATACACGAGCAGGTTATTAAAACGTATAAGATGGCCAACAGTTGCGAATATGTGTTGGCCAGTAAGAGTATGAGAGAGAGAATGGAAAATGATAAGAGTTTTACCAAAGGATCTAAGGCTCCAGACTTTGTCTTAAGCAATTGTTTGAACTTGAATCTGGAATCTTTTTCAAAAGTCAATAGCGATCTGACTCTTTTGATTGTGTGGTCGGCACATTGCGAGGAATCTCTTGATTTGCTGACACGGATAAATCGTTTGTATCATACTTATCAGGAAAAGGGGCTGGAAGTGGTTGCCATTTCAATCGATCACAATCTTATGGCTTGGGAAAATTTTGTTGAGGAGCATAACTATTCATGGGTAAATGCCTGTGATAAGGCGGGATTGAAATCAGAATTTGCTATGGCTTACAATATTACTTCTACGCCCAATATGTTTTTGATTTCTGCTGATCAGATCCTGGTTTCGAAACCACTTACTTTTTATCAACTTAAAAGGGAGATTGAAGATTTCCTTGATTAAGCCCTCAGTTTCCTGAGAATTAGTTTCCCTCTGGACTTAAAGCCGGGCGTTCCTTCATTCATATGTTCTTCTATAATCAGAGATAATTCGTTTTTGATATCGGGTTCTTGCTGAGAAAAATTAAACAGGATCTGCATGGCATAAACACGTACAGCCACAGGTGTCGCATTGGAAATGAGCAAATCGAAACAACGGTTAATAAAATCGCCGGATATTGTTTCAGGAAGTGGTTCTGAACTAATTAGTTTCAGGAGTTGTCTTTGCTTACTCTGGCATTCCAAATTGGGAATAAGTTCAATCATTTGTGAGATATAGGGGCGAACTAATTCGGGTGCCTCATCATAAACTTTATCCATCAACCAGGTGGCTCGCCAGGTATTCTTCTCAGGGCGTAAAGCGAACTCCCAGAGCTCAGTCATATATTTGGGTTCTTTAGATATATCTTTTGCGATGAGCATGGCGGCTTCTTTACCCGGGAAAGTAGAGAGGATTGCTTCAAAATCCATAGGTTATTTTTATTTTTTTGTAAGCTTATTAATGATCTCTTCGTATTCTTTTAAACGATGTTCCCTAATCGGTCTGATTTTGGGTTCAGTTGTGAAGTGTAATAACAAACAGGGGCTTATCGATTTGTATTCATCAACATACTCATAAGCTTTCAATTCATTATTTTTGATTCGCTGCTTTATTTTATTGTGGTAGGGATACATCTGAATTTGTATTTAGAAATATTTAGACGACTTTAATCTAATCAAATATCTTTTTAAATCTTTGAGGAAGTTCATCCTTCAGGTGTAAATTTTCATTTGTAAAGGGATGTATAAATTTTAAAGAATAGGCATGGAGGTACAAACCTTTCCCCTTTAAAATTAGATTCTCAATTCCATAGGTTTTGTCTCCTAGTATTGGATTCCCAATACTTGACAGATGAATACGCAATTGGTGTCTCCGTCCCGTTTGAGGTTCCAGTTGAACCAGATTGAGTTTTCCAAATCGTTCTGATGTAACAGATTGGCATACTGTGTAATTCGATTGTGATTTTTTGCCATCAATCTCTGAAATGATTTCTCCTTTAGATTCCATTTCGCCTATAGTGATTGCATAGTAGTTTTTGTTAAGCTCTTTGTTTTCGAACATCTTGTTGAGAGTACGAATACTACTATTTGTTTTACCAACCAATAGAATACCAGTGGTTGCATAATCCAATCGGTGAACAGGTTGGGGCCTGGTTGCATCTGAAAGGGGACTTGGCTTGATATTTTGAACCAGGGCGTTGGCAATGGTTTTAAAATGATTACCACTCACCAATATGCCTGCAGGCTTATGAATCACAGCTAGATAATCATCTTCAAATAAGACATCAAGAGGAAAGATGAGTTTTTTCTTAGGAGCGACTTCTTCCGGAATGAAAATGTTAATGGTTTCACCTCCTTTTATAAAAGTAGCTGTACTTGCAATATGGCCATTAACCCTAATCTGTTTTTTCTTTAAGGCTTTTTTTAGGGCCGATTTGGTTAAGGCTGCATTAAAAATCCCGACACCATATTCTTGCAGACGTGTAGGAGTGATTTGTTTGGGAACAAGATGACTTTCGCTTGGTTTTGTGGTGTTTTTCTTCATATTTAATACTGGTCTTGCTTAGTTTATTTGGATTTCGGGTTGTTATTTTATCAATAACACGTTAAGCAAGCCTTTTTTTTTCAAACAGCTGAATATACGACATATTTAGGGATCGGTCAAGTTTAGCTGTTTTGTTTTCTCATTCTCTCTTTTACAACATGATCAAGCAATAGGGGTTGAATGAATGGGTAGGTCAGTTCAGCTGGCATTTCACTGTAAGCCTTCTTTTCAGTTATCTCGAGTGTTAAAGCTTCACCAAATTCCTGAACGTCGGCATAAGCAAGCAGTCCGTAGGTTTTTTCTGAATCGACGCTCACCGAATAGATGCATATGGCTTTTAAACTAAAGCGAGTCGCTCCGGTTTCTTCAATCAATTCCCTTTCGGCTGTTTTCAGAATATCCTCATTGGATTCTCGTCTGCCACCGGGAATCTCCCATGTTGTCCGTTCTCTGTGTTTCACAAAAATCCAATTGCCCTTACTATCTGCTGTGACAATAACGGCATATTTTAACGAGTCATTTGCAACTTCATTTAGAGTATGGAATTCAACTTTTAGCATTTGTTTATTTTGAGATTTTCCACATATCGACGAGGATATGATATGGTCTTTAGAAGTGAGACTTATTAAATATTTAAGGTATGCGATGGCGGCTGGTTCTATCCATTAGCTTTTGTCAAAGCCAATGATTCAAATTAATGGTAATATTTATTGATTTTTGTTTTCACATGAAAGAAACGTACGATTCCAATTAGCATAACTAGGAATGCTATTATAATAAAGAAGTAGGCTAATAAGATTAGATTGTGCAACATGTCAATTTTTAGAATCGCAAAGCCCGAACTCAGGAAAACAATGCATGTCCTGAAATAAGCTAAAAACGTACGTTCGTTAGCCAATTTTGTTCTTTCTATAGCTAAGAGGTCCGTTTTGTTAATTTTCTCATGATCCATACTTTCTGTTTTTTGAATAGTGCCTAATTTGTTTTACTACTATTTCTTGTTGAATATCTTTAGCCGTTGATATTAAAAAGGTAAATTTCCCAGATCTACATTTCCTCCGGATAGGATGATGCCAATTTTCTTGCCTTTGAATTTGTCCTTTTCTTTCAGAAGGGCGGCCAGAGCCACAGCGCTTGAGGGCTCAACAATGATTTTCATGCGTTCCCATATCAGTCTCATGGCAGAAACAATCTCGTCTTCTTCTACACGGATGATTTTTTCAACGTAATCGCGAATAATGGAGAAAGTCTTGTCTCCCAAGGAGGTTAATAGCCCATCAGCAATGGTTTGAGGATTGGCTTGCGGAATCAGTTCTCCTTTTTCAAGTGATTGCCAGGCATCGTCAGCTCCTAAAGGTTCACCAGCGATGACTTTGGTTTTAGGTGAAAAGTGGCAGGCAGCCAAAGCTGTTCCTGAAAGCAGACCACCACCACCAACAGGAGCAATAATATAATCCAAATCATCATGTTCTTCAATCAACTCCATCGCAGCTGTCCCTTGGCCCTGAATCACCTGATAGTCGTTGTAGGGATGTAGAAATGTAGCACCTGTTTCTGCAACGACTTTATTTAGGGTCGTTTCTCGGGCTTCAAGATTTGCTTCACATTCTATAACTTGTCCACCATAACCTTTTACCGCTTTTTTCTTAACCTCAGGGGCATTTTCGGGCATAACGATATAGGCTTGTATTGCTTGCAATTTTGCTGAGAGTGCCAGAGCTTGAGCGAAGTTTCCCGACGAATGGGTTGCAACGCCACGTTTCTTTTGCTCATCGCTCAGTTGCAGAATGGCATTGATCGCGCCTCGCATTTTAAAGGCACCCATTTTCTGGAAATTCTCACATTTGAAATAGAGCTGTGCGCCTGCAATTTGATCAATTAAACCAGAACTTAAAACGGGTGTATTATGGATATATGGCTTGATTCGTTGATGTGTGTCGAGTAGATTTTTTTTACTGATGTGCATGATTTAGGCTTGAGTTTGTTATTGGATATAAGCTAAACGTAAATCTACAAAATTTGAATCAGACTTGACTTGACCAGAGGTAAAATCGTCCTTTGATTTGTCTTGCGATCACTAGTCAAAAAATCCCAAGCTCATTATCTGAACTTGGGATGATATATAAAGTCTTAAAAGGTTTACGCTTTCATGGCTTCCAATGATTCCTTAGCGGCCTGAATGGTTTTATCAAGCATCTCGTAAGTTAATGAGTTTGAAAGGAAATAACTTTCGAATGATGATGGTGGCAAGTAAATGCCGCGTTTCAACATTTCGTGGAAGAATTTAGGAAACAGCTCATTATTGGCCGTAGCTGCTGTGTCGAAATCAACCACATCCACATCGGTGAAGAAAACCGAGATCATAGAACCACAACGGTTAATTTTGTATGCGAATCCTGAATCAGCTAAGACTTTATCCAAGCCTTTGTGAAGGTATTCACACTTATCAGCCAGTTCGGTGAAATGCTGGGGTTTCTCATTCAATTCAGTCAGTAGGGTATAACCTGCAATCATGGCAATTGGGTTACCTGAAAGCGTTCCAGCCTGATATACGGGTCCAACAGGAGAAACCACCTTCATAATCTCGTCAGGACCTGCGTAAGCCCCAACCGGCATACCGCCGCCAATCACTTTACCAAAGGTGACCAAATCAGCTTTAACGCCAAAGTATTCCTGAGCACCCCCTTTAGCCAGACGGAAACCGGACATCACCTCGTCGAAGATCAATAGAATCCCTTCTTCGTCGCAAATTTGACGCAATTCTTCGAGGAATCCTTTTTTAGGCAATACACAACCCATATTACCCGCAATGGCTTCGATGATAATTGCGGCAATCTCACCCTTATTATCAGCCACAACTTGCTTGACGTTTTCAATATCGTTGTATTTGGCAGTCAGGGTATCGTTAGCCGTACCCGGCGTAACACCTGGTGAGTTTGGCTCACCAAAAGTACTGGCACCACTACCTGCTTTAATCAAAAACGAATCGGAATGACCATGGTAGCAACCTTCGAACTTGATAAATTTATTTTTCCCTGTATAACCACGAGCCACACGAATAGCCGACATACAAGCCTCTGTTCCTGAATTCACCATTCTCACCTTATCGATATTGGGAACCATATCCACAATCAGCTTGGCAATATCAATTTCCAATCCGGTTGGTGCCCCAAATGAGGTTGAATCTTCAACCTTATTCTTAATGGCTTTAATCACACTTGGGTGAGCATGGCCCAAAATCATTGGCCCCCATGACGAAATGTAATCGATGTATTCATTATCATCTTCGTCGGTCAGTATACTGCCTTTTGCTTTTTTGATAAAAACGGGTGTGCCACCTACGGATTTAAAGGCTCTAACGGGTGAGTTAACACCTCCGGGAATGTACTGCTGAGCTTGATCGAACAGTTCGGAACTTCTTTTGTATTGGTGCATATTAGTCAGTTTTATGAGTTTAAATATTGATTACAAGATTGTATTAAAGCGTAAACATTGGTTTGATCGGCCAGCATCACATTATCGGAGTAGTCGACAAGCGCCACAGCCGTTGTATAACCAATGGCAAAGCAGGGCTGGTTGTTCTTTAGTTGGTAGTTCTTAAAAAAACTGTGAACCGCACTTGGGCTGCAAAAACAGATGGCATCATAGTTCTCCAAATCGATTTCGGGCTGAATTAAATGCGTTTCGTAAACCTGTATTTCCTTATAAGGGGTGTCGTGCTCTTCGAAAAAGTTGATCAGCGTATCCTGACGCAGGTTGCCCGTAAAATACAAGAACGATTCAGAACTTTGCTCTTCGAGTAGGTGTGATAAGGCTTCGGCATTCTGACGTTGGGGAATCTCGGCTGTGAGATCGATGTTTTTGAGCAGTTCTGCTGTTTTTTCTCCCACAGCATAGCATTTATTCACCTTGTCAAACTGAATCTTTGCTTGAAATTGCATCAGACTCCGAACCGCATTTTGGCTGGTGAATATCCAATTGGGGTAATCTCCGGAATTGATGATATCGATGGTCTTTTGATCAAGCTGACACAAATCGATACGGATAAAAGTGTGATGATCAATCAAACAGTTTAGCTTCGTCCCAAATTCAACTTGTTCTGAATTCAGGTTTCGGGTAAAAAGGATGCGTTTAGGTGTCTTTGTCATGTGTAATTTTAATGATTCGAGCTGTCGAAGCAAACAAATTTAATAAATCATCGCATTATTTCAACATGAGATTGCCTCTATCTTAGGTAAAATTAATTACAGCCTGTCAAGCGTTAAAAAACGATAATCTATTTGCCATTGAGATGAAGCTTTTATACTTTTAGTCGAATTATAAAAGGGCATTTTCATTGTTCTTTTATCAGCTGATCGTTGAATTTAGAAAGGCGTTTGTTATATAACAGATATAATAAAAGCTCCGGATTTGAGTTCTAAATTGTAAAAAGAAACTTATGGTGGCTATAACACAAGAAGAAGAGGAAAGAAGACAAATACTCTATCGATATAAAAATCTCCTGAAATCATGTAAGAATATTATTTCTCAGGATGATATCAAACTGGTTCGAAAGGCTTTTAATTTAAGCCTGGAAGATCATGAAGGAAAGCGAAGAACCAATGGGGACCCAGCCATTTTCAGGACACTTGAAATTGCAGAGATTGTGGTGTCTGAACTGGGCTTGGGACGTACATCGGTTATTTGTTCCATGCTTTACGATATTGTTCAGAAAAAGCATATTAGTATTTCAGAGGTTAAATCGATGTTTGGTCCTAAGGTGACTCAAATTATTGAGGGCTTGGTCAAGGTTACTGAGATTTATGCACAAAATCCGACTTTGCATACGGAGAATTTCAGAAAGCTGCTTTTGAGTTTTGCTGATGATGTTCGCGTTGTGCTGATTATTCTGGCCGATCGATTGTTTCAGTTGCGTAATGCGGGAAATAAGAGCCGGGACATACAAATCTCTCTGGCCAAGGAAATCAACTTTCTTTATATCCCATTGGCGCATCGTTTGGGCATGTATCAGGTTAAATCATCAATGGAAGATTTAGCTTTACGATATCTTGAGCCTGAAATATATTTTGAGCTGGAGCAGAAACTTAAGGATACTGAAGAGGAACGTGAGGCCTATATTAAAGACTTTGTGGCGCCTATTCGCACAGAGCTGGATAATTTGGGAATCAAGTATAAGATAAAAGCCCGTACCAAGTCGATTGCTTCTATTCTGCATAAGATGAAAAAGCAGCAGGTTGAGTTCGAGGAAGTTTACGATATTTTTGCCATCCGAATTATTATTAAAGCTTCGGAGAAGAAAGAAAAGTCAGAATGCTGGCAGGTTTATTCGGCTGTTTCTGATTTGTATCGTCCCAATCCACAACGTATGCGCGACTGGATTACCATCCCCAAATCGAATGGGTATGAGTCTTTGCACACTACGGTGATGGGCTTGCAGGACCGATGGGTCGAAGTTCAGATTCGAAGTAAGCGAATGAACAATATTGCCGAGAAAGGTTTTGCGGCTCATTGGAGATACAAAGGCGATAAGGGCGATGGTGGTCTGGATAATTGGCTTCAGGATATTCGGGAAGTTCTTGAAAGTAGAGAGGACAGTAGTGTCGACTTAATCGATGATTTTAAAGCGGATTTATACAGCAAGGAAATTTATGTTTTTACGCCTAAGGGGGATTTAAAGCAATTAAAATCAGGCTCTACCTTGCTGGATTTTGCCTATTCCATTCATTCTGATTTGGGTGATAAGTGTATTGGCGGAACAGTCAATCAGCGTAATGTTTCCATTCGTCAGGTTTTGCAGAATGGCGATCGGGTATCCATAACCACCTCCAATAATCAGAAGCCTAAATCGGACTGGTTGAGTTTTGTGGTCACCACAAAGGCAAAGAATAAAATTCGTCAAACCATCAACGAAGAGCGGGTTAAGGAAGCTGATCTTGGAAAAGAGATGCTGATGCGCCGAATGAAGAACTGGAAAATTGAGTTCTGTGATGAGAATATCCGAAAATTACTGAATCGTTACAAATACAAGTTGGCTTCTGATTTGTATTACAATATTGCTATAGAAACGCATGATCTTTCAGAGATTAAAGAGATCATGGTGAAAAAGGAGGAAGAAAAAGCCACTGTTGAGCACAAAATCGCAGCCCCTAAAGCTCAGGAAAAAGGGGGTGAGGATGTTTTGATTGTGGATGAGAATATTGCCAATGTGGACTACACCCTGTCGAAGTGTTGTAATCCGATTTTTGGGGATGAAATCTTTGGTTTCATTTCTATTGGGAAAGGTATTCGTATCCACCGTGTATCCTGTCCCAATGCCAATGAGATGCTGACGCGTTATCCTTACCGTGTGGTTAAATCAAGCTGGACATCTAAAGGAAGTGCTTCCTATCAGGCCGTTTTGCATATTACAGGAGAGGATGAGTTGGGTATGGTGAATAACATCTCAGAGGTGATCACCAAAGACCTGCGGGTTAAGATGCGTTCCATTCAGGTTGAGACCAATGCCGGTGGTTTTGAGGGTAAATTAACGGTTGTGATTTCAAATATCGACCATTTGAATAACCTGATAGCCAAACTGAAACAAATTAAAGGTGTCAATAAGGTATCACGTTACGATATGGTTGTCTAGTCGTAAAAAGAAAAAAGCAGTGTATCGTCAGCTTAAGGTCAGAAGATTTTGTGGCGATACTCAATTAAATAAAAAGCCCTCTATAGTTCGTTTATCACTATAGAGGGCTTTCGTTTTTAGTCGATTGACTTACAGCTGATATTTCAGCAAATCAGCCAGTGCAAGCTGATATTCTTTCTCAACCTGCAGGTAGGTGTCGAAGCTGTCATAAAAATAGAGGCTTTCCATAAAGTATTCGATACTTGATATCTGCCCATAGTCCAGAGCTTTCTTTAAGAGCTCATCCATATGATTGCCTTCCAGAATCATTTGGTATTCAGATAGCGAAGCTTTTAGGTTTTGAACCTTCTGATAGGTTTTGTGCACATCTGACAAAAGAATTTTCTCCTGCGCCAAAAACTCACTCTCCTGGCTCAATTGATTCAATTTAGCAAACTTAAGCTTGTTTCGGCTTTCCCAAAGTGGAATGCTGATGCCAATATTGATGCCATTGAATGCTTTGTTGATATCCGAATTGAGATATCGGTAACCCAAATTGAATTTGGGTAAAACCTGATTCTTAACCAAGGCTGTTTGTTTTGAAGCAATATCCATATTGGCTCGCATCAAATCCAGTTTTGGACTGCCATTTAAAATGTCCAGTTCAAGTTTTGAATAATCCTCTTCCAAAGCAAGCTCCGGGTAGAGGGTGGTCTTGAAAACAATGGCTTGTCCACCGTTGAGCTGTTTGAGTTCCTCATTCAGATTGCTGATTTGAGTCTCACAAAGCTGAACCTGATTCTTGATGTTTAACAGAACAATCCTGACCTTATTCATTTCCAAGATATTGGCATCACCTTTTTCCAGTTTCTTCTGAAAAAACTCGACTAACTTTTGAGCATTCTCATAGCGAATGCTCAATTGTGCCTTCAGTTTGTTCTGGTAAATCAGATTGAAACAGGCCTTTTGAGCTGCCAGAAGAATATCCTGACGGCTTTGCTGTAAGAGGTTATCCAGATTAGCCGTCTTGGCTTTCTTCAGTTTATTCTTATGAAGATAAACCGTTGGAAAATCAAAGGCCTGACTGATCAGAATCTCATAAGGATTTCCTTCCTGATCTGAAAAGTTCTTTTCGTAGGCGATCTCAGGATTGGCCAGATTCAAGTCTGTTTTGTAGCCTACTTTCTGTGATTCGATGTATTGATTTTGAGCTTTTAAACTCAGATTATTCATCTCAATGGCCTGCAACACGTCTTTTAGGTCTGATTGAGCCTGAACATTCAGACTCAATACCAGTGCCAACAGACCGATTATTAATGCTCTCATATTGATTTCTTTTTAGAGTTTAATAACAGGTAAACAATAGGAATAAGGTAGATGTTCAGAAGGGTAGAGGTCAACAGACCACCCAAAATAACAACTGCCATCGGGCTTTGAATCTCGTTTCCGGGCTGATCACCTCCCAAAGCCATAGGAATCAGGGCTAGGGCAGCAGTCAGAGCGGTCATCAGAATGGGACTCAAGCGATGAATAGACCCCTGAATAATAATCTCCTTGAGTTCTATGCCCTTATCCAGCATATTCTGATAATTTGAGATGAGCAGAATCCCATTACGGGTGGCAATACCAAAGAGGGTAATGAAACCGATAATGGCCGGGATACTCAACATGCCCGAGGTGAAATAGATGGTGAAAACACCACCAATCAGTGCCAAAGGCAGGTTTAATAGAATGATACCCGCCAATTGGGCTGAACGGAACTCCTGAAACAGAAGCAAGAAAATGATCAAAAAGGAGATGATAGAGGTTAAAGCCAGAGTTCTAGAGGCATTTGCTTCACTCTCAAATTGCCCGCCATATTCAACTCGATATTCCTCTGGAAGTTCGATATCCTGATCAATCGCTGCCTTAATATCATTGACAACGGAACGCAAGTCTCTTTCTGCAACATTGGCTGATACAACCAATTTACGTTGCACGTTCTCACGGCTTACGGTATTGGGTCCCGATTGAGATTGAATATCGGCCACGTAACTTAAGGGAATCTTTTTGCCGTCCCAGGTGTCAATCAGGGCATTGCGGATGGCATCAATACTGCCACGATTCTCTTCATCGTATTTTACAACCAGATCGAAAGCCTTGATGCCCTCGAACACATCAGATACCTTTTCACCCGCAAAGGCGATATCGATAAAGCTCGTGAAACTCGCTATCGAGATGCCATACTTGGCCAGCATATCCCGTTTAGGGCGAATCTGGATTTGAGGGATTTCTACCTGCTGTTCCACATTCACATCCACAACCCCTTCGATTGGAGAAATGGATCCCTTAATTTGATTAGCCATCTGGAACATCTTCGACAAGTCGGGACCAAATATTTTAATGGCAATATTCGCCTTGGTTCCCGAAAGAATATGGTCGATACGGTGACTCAAGGGCTGGCCAATGGCAAAGTTAACCCCGGCAATTTTACTCAGTTTACTTCTGACTTCGGCAAGGAATTCAGCCTTGGTGCGTTCAGTCAATGTAAAAGGCACCTCAATTTCCGAGGTGTTTCCTCCAAATGAGTGCTCATCCAGTTCAGAACGCCCTGTACGTCGGGCTGTTAATCGAACTTCGGGTATTGTTAATATGGCTTTTTCAGCGATCACTTTAATCTTATTCGACTCCTCAAGAGAGATTCCCGGTTTTGTAATGGCTGTAATGGTTAAGGAACCCTCATTAAAATCAGGTAGGAAATTACGTCCCAGACCACTCAGGATAATAAGTGAGCCGATAAAGAGAACACTTGCTGAGCCTAGAATAAGGTATTTGTATGCCAAAGCCTTTTTCAGTGAATTCTCGTAGGCCTGATTCAAATTTCTAACCAGCCAGCTTTCTTTATTTTTGCGATTCAACATTTTGTCTCCCGTCAGCATAAAGCTGCACATGACAGGTGTCACCGTTAGTGCAGTGATGAGAGAGGCGAAAAGCGATACAATAAAAGCAATCCCCAGAGGTTGAAGCATACGTCCTTCCATGCCTGTTAAAAAGAAAAGGGGAACAAAAGCTGCAATAATAATAAAGGTGGCATTGATAATGGACGAACGAATCTCACAGGAAGCCTTATAAACAACAGCAAGAGAGCTCTCTCTTTCTTTTTTAGGCAAAAGATAATTTTGGCGAAGCCGTTTGTAAACATTCTCCACATCGATAATCGCATCATCCACCAGATCGCCAATTGCAATAGCCATACCTCCCAAGGTCATGGTGTTAATGGTAATACCCAAAAACTTAAGGGTGATAATGGTGAATAGGAGTGAGAGTGGAATCGCTAAAAGAGAAATCACCGTGGTTCGGTAATTCATCAGGAAGACCAATAAGATGACAATAACAAAAACAGACCCCTCGTATAAGGCTCCCTTTACGTTACCAATGGAATTGGTGATGAAATCTGCCTGACGGAAAATGTGGGAGTTGACTTTGACATCAGCCGGCAATGACTTTTGAATGTTGGCAAGAGCCTCGTCCAGCTTGTCTGTTAACTTCAGCGTATTAACACCAGGTTGCTTTTTTACAGTCATTAAAACAGCCGGTTCAGCATTGACGCTACCCAAACCAATTTTTGGAGCCGGCGCTTCAACCAGCTTGGCAATATCGCTGATGCGAACGGGTGATTTTTGATAAACCTTTACAACCGAATTGCCCAATTGATCAAGATCAGATGTCCGGGCAATCCCACGGATGTTGTACTGATTGCCAAATTCGTTGATGAAACCACCTGCCGAATTTTCGTTGGTGGCATTCGCAGCCTTCATCAGTTCGTCCATACTGACCTGATAGTATCGCATTTTCTGAGGATTGGCCAAAATCTGGTACTGCTTGTAGTCTCCACCGATGACCACCACCTGAGCCACCCCGTTAAGAGCCAGCAGTTGGGGGCGAACACTCCAGTCAGCAAGGGTTCTTAAGTCCATGGCCGAGCTTTTGTCCGATTGCAAACTGATCATCATGACCTCACCCATAATGGAGGATTGCGGGGCCAGAGTTGGTTTGCCTGCACCTTTTGGAAGTTGGTCCGAAATCGCCATCAACTTCTCGCTTACAATCTGACGGGCACGATAGATTTCCGTTCCCCATTCAAACTCCACCCAAACAATGGAGAATCCGGCTGAGGAAGAGGAGCGTAGGCGTCGGATATTGGTTGCGCCGTTTACGGCTGTTTCAATTTGAAATGTAACCAGCTTTTCCACCTCTTCGGGTGCCATGCCGTGTGCTTCGGTCATCACAACCACCGTGGGGGCGGTCAGATCAGGAAACACATCCACATCCATATTGGCTGTTGTGTAGCTTCCTCCTAAAATCAGAAGAAGAGTTGCAAACATCACCAACATACGGTTGTGTAGTGCGTATTGTATGATTTTATTTAACACAGTCTTTTTAATTTAATGATTGAAGATTTTCGATGCTTGATTCTCACCGAAATCTTTTAAAAAATTGTTTATTTCTTAAGCAGAAACCCCCCATTCTAATGGTTGTGGTTGTGGGCAGGTAGTGTTCCGGCCAAGGAAGCCAGTTTCACAAAGTAAACCCCTTTGCTGACCACACGTTCACCGGCTTTTAATCCGCTTGTGATTTCAATTTCCTTACCATTATCAGCTCCTATGGTCACAAAACGTTTTTCGTAGCTTTCTCCGTCGGTTTGTACAAATACAAAAAAGACGGACTGATCTTCCAAAACGGCTGATTTGCTAATGCTTAAAACCTTTCGGGTACTTTCCGACTGCAGGTAAACATCGACGTAAGAACCCATGAAAAGCTCCGGAATCTTATTGATTTCGAAATATACCGGTGTGGTGTAGTCTTCTTCGTGGATATCACGACCATAGGCAATTAGCTTACCCTTAAGTTCTGTTGTGTTGTAAATTTCATCACGATATGGCAACTTGAAGTTTGCCGAATGTATTTTTGATAACTGTGTTAAATGTTTCTGATACAAGTCAGCCTTAAGGATCAATTTTGAATCCCTGTCAACTATGCCAATGATCTGACCTTTTTCTACGTATTCGCCTTCGTTTACAAAAACTTTACAGATATAGCCCGTTGCTGGTGAGCTCACTTTAATTCCCTTTGTGCTGTAATCTCTGGAAATCAGTTGGTAGTTCACTTCAGCTTTCTCAAAATTCGATTTCGCTTCATTAAATTCCTTTTCGGAGATGATTTGATCAGCTCGTAAGGCTTGCGCTCTTTTAAAGTCAGCTGATGTTTTCTCATAGTCCGAACGGGCATTGATAAAACGGCTGGTCAGCGAATTATCCGAAAGGCCTTGTCCTGAAATAAAGAAGATGGCTTCGCCTTTCTTTACGGTCTTCCCGTTAACGATGTCTGATGATGGCATACGAATAATACCCGAAGACTGTGCAGAGATGCGAATCTCGCTATTGCTCGATGCAATCAGTTCGCCGGTTGTTTTGATCACTTTATTGAAAATACCATAAGCCACTTTCTCTGTGCCAAAGTCAATTTTCCAGGCTTGCTCTTTCAGAAATTTGATTTGATTTTCTTTGTGTTGAGTTTCCAGGGCCTCTTCGGCTTGTTCTTCGTTGGCGTAGACCTCAATATTCTTAGCAACGAAACGTTCTTTCCCGAATTGAGATTCAATTTCAAACACAAGGGTGTATAAACCGGCAGCCTTTGGTTTCAGACTCGGTGTGAAAATGCCCAAAGAAGCCGGCGCTTCAACCGTATTGCGAATACCCTTGCCGTCCTTTATCAGGGATACAGTCAATTTGCCTTCAGCATAGGGTTTGTAGCTGTCCAGACGAGTCAGGTGAGTTAAAAATTCAGAAACCTGTCCCGCAACCAGGGGGTGAAACTCGGCAAAAAGTTCAGTCTCCGGATTATAAAGGCTAAGCGTTTGGCTTTCATGTTCGTCATGTGTTTCGGCTGTCACTTCACCATGGTCGTGTCCGTCATGATCATGGCCTTCGTGACCTGAAGAAGCCGATGGCTTGCAGCTGATAATGGACAGGGATAGCCCCAGAGCGATTAAATATATTTTATTCATTGTGTGTGTATTAAAACGATGTATTGTATAAACTTATTGGCCTTTGCAATAAGTCGGGTCATTCATTTTTATGAGGGTGTTTTTTATTGATAATTATTGCCCAAAAAGAGGTGTATAGGGGAGGCCAAAGCCTCCCTATACCATCTTTTAATGCTGATGATCATGCCCCTCGTGTGCAGTATCTTCTTTTTCGGAACCGCAGCACGATTTCTTCTCATCTGCTGTACATGTTGTTGTACTCTCAGTGCAGCCGGCAGCGGTTGAATCCACTTTGAATTCCTCCTGATTGTGCTCGTGTGCCTCTGTACCATGATCGTGCGTGCAGCCTGCTTCATGCGTATGAGCTTCCTCTTTCTTGCTTTTTGCACCCGTGCTGTTGCAAGAGGTGAATACCAAACCACTAATGGCTAAAACAAATAATAATTTTCTCATGTGTTTCGATTTTTGAATGCTTCACAGCCTTAACCCTCTATGCTTTTTTCTCTGGAATGAGAACTGCTTAAACATAAGGCTTGCTTGTGAGATTCGTGTTGCGAGGAACAATGCCGTTTTTATACAATGCTTCGTAAAAAACGACACAGAAACCTCCTGGATTAACGTGTAAATAATTATCAATAAATGTTGTATGCTTATACAACGGGGATTCTTGTTTTGGAGTGATACAAAATCATAGTTTGACTGACTCAGCTTAAAAGCCGGCACAACGTTCGTGGAGGCCAACAAGAGTATGGCACCCGCTAAAAAAAAAGGCGATTTTGTAAAACAGTTTAGACCTGCGGAGGCCCACGCAGGCCTGAGGATTCCCTATTGGGTTCGGGGATTAGCGAACAATTGGATACGTAATGTTTGATGGGCGTATCCTCACCCATTTGCATCATATCAAGGATGATATGTGTCAGTATAACCTGAAATTTAAAGTCTTTGAAGAAACGCAAATTAACGAAGGTACAGCAAGAATCCTCATTTTCCTGATGAGAATGAGCCAGTTGCTGTGTGGTTCCATGTCCCTGACAATGTAAAGGGGTGGCTTCAATCTGATCATGAGTCCGGTTTACAAAATTTGCCGAGGTATGCGTATTGTGATGATGGTGAGGGATAATATCATGAGCCAGCATGACCAGCATGGGCACGACCAAAATAAGGCTCAATATGTTATTATTTATTTTCCTCACAAAAACTGAATTAAGTTTCAAAACTAGTTTATTATTCTGTTTAAGCAAACTTAATGATATGAAAAAATGTTAATTTATTTATTGCTGTCCCATAAGATCTTTTAAATAATTCGCTGTTTGTCAGCCTTTTATTCTAATTGGTTTTATTTGTATGTTAGGGGGCTTTGTTATATTACACGCGATTTATATTTGAGTTGGAATAGCTGCTAGCATTGCGGTGGATGAAATATTTAAATTTATATACTTTGTCCAATAAAATAAGTTTATTGAAAAACATAATTTTTAAAGGAGATATTATTCTGCTACTTTTGGTTTACTAACGATTCCTTAGATTCATAAGGTTTGATAAGATTAATAAAACAAGAATGAAATGAACTATAGCGAAATAGAAAATTGGTTAAAAGCCTCAAAAGGCAGGTATACCGAACTGTATAAGGGGAGTCCTTCGGTGTATCGCATGCGCCTGTTGCTATTCTTTTTGAGAATGTTCTTTGGTTTGGTTGCCATTGTTTCGGGCATTCTGCTTTTGTTTTCTTTATTTATGAATATTGGTCAGAGCATTGCTAATGTTTTTAATCTGACTGATGTGCCCCTTTATGAAGAAGGGAAATTGAGTTTTCTAAGTATTACTTTGGGTATCCTTATGGCCGTGTCATTATTTAGTTTGTGGCTGATTAAGCTGGTTCGTCGCAGAAACAATCACATGTCTGATTTGTATTCTCTTTTGGATACGCACTTTGCTGAAGGAGAAAAGCTCTTGGATGAATACAGGCATACGATCAGCTAATTAGGACGTTCTAACAGGTTCACAAGGAGACTAAAAATAAAGAGAGAAGAAAGACTTATGACTTATAGAGTAGGTCTACTGTTAATAAAAATACCATCTAGCTTGTACAATAGTTGTGACGATTCTAGAATAAAAGGAGTGAGTTTTTTGCAAGTTTTGATGAAGGGAATGGTAGCTTCGACAATTTTAATCGGTTTAATAAAGCGAGTAAGGAATTATTTGGTTTAATAGAGTGGTGAGATTATAAGTGTATAACAGATAGGTGTATAGTTGTTTTTTTAAGTTGATAAGATCACAATGGCAAGCTTTTTTTGTCGTTATCATTTGAAATAGATCTGTTTTTTTTGCTAAATTGATATGGGTATTCATACATTTTTAAAAAAGAGATTATGGACTTTGAGAAAATTCAATTAGTTGACATAAGAGATCTGCTTTCGAATAGTGTATATAATATTTTGATTGATAATAATATCTCAACTGTTGGTGATGTTCTGAATTTTTCTATTTCCTCCTTTGAATCAATTCGTGGTGTTGGACCACATAAGGGACACGATTATGAGCTGTTTAAACAGTTGTTAAAGAAAAAGCCTGCCAAAGTAATTAAAAGATATAAAGAAACATTGCCTCGGGTAATACCTGAGAATCTTTGTGCTATTGATATTGAATGCGTAGAACATTTAATGCACAAGTCTGTTTTTAAATTGCTTATTAGCAATGAATATAAAAAGCTGGGAGATCTTACTGATCTGTCTGTTGAAAAGTTTATGCAGTTTAAGACTTCAGGTAAGATCAAGGCTGAAAAATATGCTGATTTTCTTGTTGTTGCTCTTAAAAAACCAGACTTGATAATTCAGGCTTATCAGGTGAGTTTACCTGTGATTATTCCATCTGAGTTTCAGGTCGACGATTTTTATAATGGATTTTCATTGTTTATTAATGAGTGCTACAAATTAAGAATTCGTCATGCTGGTTCATCTAAAAAAAAGCGTATTATAGAAAAAAGTAAACGTATCGTTCAAAATCACTTTGCTGTCGCAGATAATAATGGTAAGGCTCAGTCTTGTTTAGAAATTTCTAAGCTATTGAATGATATATCTGTAGAGAGGGTAAGACAGCTTCTATATATTGAAATAGATTATTTCAAAAAACTATTTGCTGAAGGAACAGATTCAGGCAGTGGTATAATTATCTCAGAAGCTTTATTATCATTTTACACAGATTTAAAGGCCTGCTTATTCTCAAAGGTTTATGCAGAGGATCTGTTGTATAAAATAGTGAGAGATAAATTTTTTAATCTTAATTCGGATTCAAAACAGCATGGTTATTTGATATTTATGCTGCGAATTTTAGGTTTTTATCTAGAAAGAAGTAGTCATGATCTCTTAAGCCATGAATCTGTTTTCCTAAAATTATCAGAACTTAGAGATCCATTTAAAAAAAGATATTTTAATCTATCTGCACAAGTTTGTCGATTTTTAAATAACTATGTTTTATCTATTGATATTAATTCTCTTTTTATAGAGATAAGCAAGACAGTTGATTGTTCTTTAGATGAGATTTTGTTGGTTTGTGAGAACAGTTCTTTTGTTGATAATTTGTCTGTTAATGATGCTTACTTTTTTCAAATGAAGTTCTCACGTTTATCCTCTTTCGAAAAAATGGCATATCGGGTATTAAAAGAAGGTGAAGAGAAGCCTATTTCTAGATATGAGCTTGCAAGAAAGATTAATGAAAGACTAATTGAGACAGATAGACATGTAACAGCAGATAATTTAGTTGCTCAATTGGTTGTTCATGAGCGATTTAAGTGTCAGGTAAGAGTGTCTTGGGTGCTTAAAGAGTGGGATGTGAATATTGATAAAATTAAAGATGTGTTGGCTAAGTGTTTCCGAATAGAAAAAAAGCCATTAAGTATTATTGAAATTCATGATATTCTATTACATGTCTTTAAAAGAGACAATATTAGTATTGAAACTGTGCGTCAGTACATGCATCGACCTCATTTTTTTTCAATTACTAATGATGGTGAAAGGAAGTATATTTCTAAAGAATATGCTCATGTTTATTCTGACTTTTCAGTTAGGAGAAATAGCAATAAGCTTAATTGGCGATTAGTTTTAGATATTTTAAATAAATATCCAGCTTTAAGTTTAAGTAATCTACTTGCACATTGTCAGCGTGCTAATATAGACGTTAGTATGAATATGTTATCAAAATATTTATCTAATAAAGATTGGGTGAAGATAAGCTATGATGGTTTGAGAAAATACTCTGTTGTTTCTAATTATGTTGAAATATTGGAGGCTGAAGAACAAGCTAAACCAGTCAATAAAATAAAGTTTTCTATTTTGGAAAAATTAGATAGAAATGATAAAAAACCATTGTCTGATATAATTAAATTCTGTGAGTTAAAGCATAATATGACCAAGCCAAATGCATATAAGTTGGTAAGTAAAATGGAGGCTGATATGGAGATTATTAAAGACGTTATTGACCGTAAAACTTATGTGAGAAAATATTAACAGGTATCAGATAACTCAATTGGTCAAATACCTTATAGATATACTAATTTGAAAAATATTAGGGTCCCAGTGTATAATAAAATTGAAGTGTTGAGGGTAACTCAATAACATAAACTAAGGGGAAACTCTTTTGTAATCTGCATAAAGTCAAGCACTATTTAATCTAACTAGTTACTTCCGCTTGCCTCACAACAAAATCATGACAGCTGCTTAAATGTTTTACCTTTAATACACTTACTTCAAATTGGTTGCTGATATAATTTATAAAACAACATTATCATGAATTACAGCGAAATAAAAAACTGGTTATAAGCCTCAAAAGAGAGGTGTTCCGATTTATCTAAGGGCAGTCCTTCGGTTTACCGTATGCGCTTGTTGTTATTCTTTTTAAGGCTGTTCTTTGGTTTTGTTGCCATTGCCTTGGGCATCCTGCTTTTGTTTTCCTTATTAATGAATATTGGGCAGAGCATTGCTAATGTTTTTAATCTGACTGATGTGCCCCTTTATGAAGAAGGGAAATTGAGTTTTCTAAGTATTACTTTGGGTATCCTTATGGCTGTGTCATTATTTAGTTTGTGGCTCATAAAGTTGGTTCGTCGCAGAAACAACCACATGTCTGATTTGTATTCTCTTTTGGATACGCACTTTGCTGAGGGAGAAAAGCTCTTGAATGAATACAGGCATATGATAAGCTAATGTCAACTTAATCCTAAACCTGACAGGTTTACTAACATCTTGTAAATAAACCTGTCAGGTTTTTTTTTGGATAAGAAGAATTGACTGTCCCGAATTAATTGGGACAGGATCTGTTAGCGTTGAATAAGGTTGGGGATAAGGAATTTAACGCTGTTAGGTACCTGTATTCTGAAAGGTTGGCAAAATATTCAGACCTGACAGATTTACTAATATCATGTGAATAAACCTGTCAGGTTTTTTTAGGATAAGAAGAGAATAAGGTTGGGGGTAAGGAATTTAACGCTGTTAGGTACCTGTATTCTGAAAGGTTGGCAAAATATTCAGACCTGACAGATTTACTAATATCATGTGAATAAACCTGTCAGTTTTTTTTTGATAAGAAGAATTGACTGTCCCGAATTAATTGGAACAGGATCTGTTAGCGTTGAATAAGGTTGGGGGTAAGGAATTTAACGCTTTTAGGTACCTGTATTCTGACAGGTTTCCAAAACCAGTCAGGTCTATTTTTAAATCCCCAACCATTCCTCCAATTGCATCGTTTCAACTGCTTTGTTATGCATGTATTTAAAGTTCACTTCATCGTCGAACCATTCTAAGGTTTCATTACGATTTAGTCTTGTGGGTTTTAGGCTAAGGCAAGTCAAATATGAACTCCATCCGTATTCAGCAGGATTACTGCAAAAATCATGGTGAACGGGATTGTTATGGATATACAACACTAATTGCATTAAATAGGATTCATCTTCAATTATCTTCCTTTTGAAGGGGCGTTCGAAGAGGGCACCGTGGCGCTTGTTTCGTTTGTTAAAAGCCTTGGTGTAAGCATTAAATAGGTTTGAAAAATATTGGTGTGGTGGTTTCAGGCCCGACAGGTCTATTTCATCAACGTCTTTTATTCTGACCAATAAATGAAAATGATTTGGCATCAGTACCCAGGCAAATGTATCTGCAATCAGATTGATATACTTTTCGTATAAATTAAGGAAGTAAGTGTAATTGTCTTCTTCAGTAAATAAATTGCAGCCGTTTATTCCACGATTGTAGATATGATAATATCTGCCAGCTTCGAGCGTGTCTATAGTTTGCATATCCAGATTCCAATCATTTAAATTAGATATAAGATTAATAAAATTAGATGATTATATGTGAAAACGCAAGCCTCTATGACCCTCTATGATTTTATTTAAACACTACAGCCCTAACAAATATTAGAAATCTGTCAGGGCTGTTGGCTTGATGTATGAGGTTTGATTAAAGTTTTCGCAGTCTCTCATTGATGGCCTTCCAATAGGCCTTATGAAAGCTCATGCTTTCGTGATCCAACCAGTCGGCAAATGTTTTGGCTTCACCCTTTGGGGTAAAACGCACCTTGTTTTTCGGATTGTAAAAGTCTGTTCTTTCGGGATGAAACTGGATGCCCCACACATTGGGGTAAGTTTTGTGGCTGATGGCCTCAATAATTTTTCCATCCATAGAGCGTGCCGATATTCTAAAGCCTTTGCCTAATTTTTTAATGGCCTGATGATGATAGGAATTAACCATAGGGCATGCCTTTTTCTGTATTCCCGTTAGTTTAGTGAAGGTGTTTCCTTTGAACCTGATATGGTGAAAGTGAAAACCGGATAGTCCCCGTTTTTCATTTTCGGGCATATGGTTGTAATAGTTTCTGTGTATTTCATTCTCCCCGAGCTGATCCAGGCCTTCACTTTCGTTGCCATGATAGACTTCGGAGGGGATATCCTGTATCAGGCTGCCACCTGTAGCCACATTCATGCTTTGCATGCCCAGGCAGATCCCATGAACCAAATAATCGGGCTTTTGTTTCAGGAAAGCTTTAGGTTGATGATTTTGTCTGCCTCCCAACAGGTGATAGATAAAGGAGAGCTCGAAATAATGACGATAAGGATCGTAAACTTTGGTTAGCGGGTTTTGTTCCTCATGATATAAGGCTGCCGGTATATCGGGGCCTCCAAAAAAGAAACTGGCAACACTGTGAGTAAACAGCTCGTAAAATTTATCGGTCAGCTCGTTTTTCTGAAACAGGCTGTCGGCATATAAACTGTCGTTCAACTCCACCAAATACATATTAAAAGCCTTTAGGGTATCCAATACGGCCTGCGATTCAGCATAATCGTATTCTTCTTTGCTATGGTAAAGTCCCACCAGCTGAATAGAATCCAGATCGAGTAAACCTTTATTTGAAAGGGTGCTTAAAATATTGATATTGCCAGCAGTAGGATGAGCAATCAGTATGCGTTTGTTCAGATGGTCGGGTAGAGGCTTTAGCAGTTGAGCCTGCAAGAGACTGACAGGCAATAGCAGAATTAAGAGTAATTTGAATTTCATGATTTTCCTTTTGTATTAGACAGTAGCTGCAGAGAGCACAATCAAAAATAAGATATAATCTTGGTTTATACTTAATTCTCCTTTCTTTAAATTGATTTAAGATGTACAGATCGAAGATGCTCTTAGTGTCAATTAACTTTTATTATCTCTAATGTGGGAGTCCAAAAATGCTTGAGACTGATTTGATATGACTTGTGATAAAAGTGGCTTATTTATATTTAGACGTACGATAAATTAGGATGAAACACTCTTTTTTTCAAAGTTTAGGCTCCTAAAATTTGTTCTTTATAAATTAATATTATAATTTACAAGTTGTTTACTTATACAGACTTAAGTAAAATTAAGTCTGAAAACAAGCTGACTATACCAAATACACACTCGTATGACAAGCAAGCAACTGTTCCCGAAAGAGATGCTTGAGACTCGGCAGTCTGAGTCTTCCGATGCCTTTGTTTATTTTGAAAAGCGCTTATCTTTTGTTCTTACGGAATATCTTTATGAATCCCCCTCTGTAGATTTGCTAAGTCAGGCTGAAAAACAAATGATCTTTGATTTGTTGTGGTCGGTTCTTCCCCCAAAAAGACAGCCTGAAAATGCGATAAGTGACTCCGAATTAAACATGATAGAAGAGGGGTATCAGGAAATCATTCATGAATTTCGGCTTATGTATGAAGGAAAGCCGATTAGTTTGTTGGATTTTAATATATTAGCGGCATTTTATCATGTGCTGTATCATAGAATTGAATCGAAAGGTCGTGCACGAAAATTGAAACAAGCCTTTGCGGTTCCAAGTTTAGAGGGGATTTCCTTATTGAAAAAAGTACCCGGGTATTATTCAGGCTGTATGGCTATATTATTAAGTCGACTGAATGATGTTAGGAAAAAGTATTATGTCTTTGAAATGAAACGATCAGAAGATCCGGTTCATTTAAATATGACGCTGAGTCCTGTTCTTTCGGTTTATTGGGTCAGACAAGAATCGCTGGTGATACATCGCTCAAGGCGTTTGGTCTATAAGCTGTTCAGGCCGGGATATGCTTCAGGAATTCAAGGGCTGATGATCCCCAAGTCCAAGTTGGGACAGCATTATCAGGGGGCAAAAGATGCCTTGCATCTGTATATTCAAGATGATGCCATAAAAGGATTGGCGACAAGTTTGGATATATTCGATCAGAGGTCGGTGAATACCATTCTGAACCTGAACTTAGCGCTCTGGAATGATATTGAATACTATGAGGATAATCTGTTGTTGCCGCTTCAGATTTGTCAGATTCATGTGGGGTATTGGGTTTGTAATGTTGTAGAGGACAAGTTGGTGGCTCGCACATTTCGCTTAATCACCCATAACAATACCCCCCAGGGAGATCGTTTATCAGACGTTTTGGGACGTTCTAAGTTAGACATAAAGAACTGGAATAGTGATAGATTGGGCTTTTTTACTAAAGTGGAAAATCAAGAGGTCATCAGGTTATATAAAGAGGCAGGTTTTAATGAACTGTTTCGATTGAAGGATTTTAATTTAAATATCGAAGTCATGCAAGAAGCGAATTATAAAGATTTTCTGGCTTACATCAGGGAAGGTGAGCAAACGGAAGCTTGTGTTGGAGGAAGAAGTCATGAGGCACTGGAATTACAAAATCAGTCTTTAGGTAAATTAGTATACTTACTGCTTTTGAATACTGCGGGTTGGATAGCGGGTCTGTTTTTTAAGATGATGTATTCGGTTGTCTTTTGGTTTAGGGGGCTAAGCAAATTGCATTCTGAAGAGAAGTTTGAGGGTGTTAATCAGAAGACGGTTGGACTTCCGAATGATGAATTGCCTATGCAAAAGGAATACGATTTAAGCCATGATCAGTCAAAAGTTCTAGAGGAGCAAATCGGTTGATCGAATTGTTTTAGATTGCTTTTGTTATAAGATTTTACTCAAGTTATAAATTGTATACGATTACCTATATGCATGTGAAGATTAGCGACTGCACACAGATTGGGTATTAAAACTACTATTCGCATCTATTCTGCACGTTCTTTCTACTTGATTAGCCTTTTATCCTAAGTTAAAACTTAGGGTAAAAGGTTTTCTATTTTGATGCAATTGTAAAATGTATGCCTCAAGTTTTATGCACAAAAAATAGAAGCAATAAAGATGCATGCATAAAAATTGGTACGCCGTTTTCTTATATGACCGTTGATTGCTCATAAAGACTTTCGCCTTGTTGCGAGTGCTATAGACATTGGACAGATTCTGTCGGAATAAAAGACTTAAAGTTCTGTATTTAACTGAAAAATTTTTTTATAGAAAGTTTTATTCTTATTTTAGCTATAGGCTTCATTAACATATGGTTAAAATGAAAATAGTTACACGATGGATATTAGTTGTTAGTCTGCTTCTCCTTTTTTCTGCGAAAGAAAGTTTAGTTGCTCAGCGTACGGTATTCAGTATGAGTGAATATAACAAAGAAAATGGCCTGCCCGAAGAGTTGGTGAAAGATATCATAACTGATAGACAGGGGATACCGCATTTTGCTACAGATAATGGCTTATATGCATTAACACACAATGAATTCCACAAAATAACAATACCAGAAGGAAAGTCGTCCTATTTTAAAGCCTTCTTTTCTTTAAACGATCAGTCGATTTTGGTCGTTTCTGATGATGCCATCTATAAATTGATTCCAGATATTGAGGATAGTCGATTAGAGTTATTTATAGAATGTAATCAGGGGGCTGAAACGCCACAATACCCTAAAAATATTTACCAGGACTCCAGAAATCGAATTTGGATAGCCGACCACAGCAATATCTTTTTGTATACAGATGGTGGGCTAAAGAAGTTTGTGATGGATGAGAAGAATAAGTCAAGCTCTTACTTACGGTCTTATCAGTTTATGGAGTTGGATCAGGGGCAAATGATGGCGGTTTCTCAGAAGGGTTGGTTTTATCGATTCAATGAAGATTTGAATGCTTTTGAGGAGATGAATGATGAAGCAGAATTTTTGGTGCATTCACTCTTCCTGTATAAGAGTAATGAGTTTATTTTGGGAACCTCAAAAGGATTAATGAATTATAAGTATGATTCGGAAGGTGATCTTGTCGAGAAAAAAGTGCTGGACTCCTATATTATTGGTTCCTGTATTATTCCTATAAAAGAAGATTGTTTCCTTGTGGGGACCTGGTTTCAGGGACTTGTAGAGATATCTTTAGGTTCAAAACTTAAGGCTTACCCTGTTGGTGGTTTCCCTTCTTTTTCAGTAAATAATATGCATCGGGATCGTTTTGGATGTGTGTGGGCGGCGACCAATTCAGGTATTGTACATCTTGAGAAAGAATTCTTTTCGACTCAGCTTCTTAATCAGAATGCGGGTTGGGTAAAGGATTTTGTCACCGGTGATGATGGTGTTTATTTTCTTAATCCCCAATCTGTGTGTCGGATACATTCGGATTATAATGTTGATACTTACTTGGAATTTGATGCAAGAAATTCAACGAAACTGGGCATTTGGAATAATCTTGTTCTTGTAGGCAATTCAGAGGGGGAAGTTCGTTGTTATAAGAAGAATAAGTTGTTGTATCGTTTTAAGGTCTCGGATGACGATGTGACGGATATTGCCATTAATTCGTCGAGCGAGGCCTGGGTAATAAGTAATTCTGAGCTTTTTAGACTTGATCTCTCAGATGGTAGTCAGAGGTCTTATTTAAAGCAGTTCGGGGGAGAACGGCTTGTTCGTGATGTGGAATATCTCAATAAAAATGATCTGGTTATCAGTGGGGCTAATCAGAATTCTTACCTGTATTTCTACGATAGGTTTCAAGATAGCATTATAAATGCCAGTGTTGAAACTGATTTTTTGAAGGGCAAGGATTTTTGGACCAGAGATATTGAACTGGATGGAGATTCAATATTCACAGGAACATCTCTTGGTTTAATTAAGTATTTTAATGGGGCTGTTGAGCGAATTGATTTGGGTGATTTTACCGAAAAGGAAGTCAACTCGATAACTAAAGACAAACAAAATAATTTGTGGTTGAGTCAAAGTAATGGGGTGATCAGAAAGTCAGCTGATGATATCACTTTATTCACAAATAAAGATGGGTTGCCGTCAAAAACAGTTCATATTGGTAATATGAGGGTTGATACCAGAGGGGTATTATGGGTTGGAACTAGTAATGGTTTAGCTTATGCTGATGTAAAACAAAAACCGAGGCAAATACCCAAACCACTCCTTTATGGTGTTTTAGATGAGAAACACGTCTTGCTTTCAGATCGCGTTTATGATGTAATAAAAAATACAACGATCATTATTAATGTGAGTAGTTTGTTTTACCCACAAAAAAAGAATCAGTTTGAATATTGTATTTGCCCCGAAATAAGCAATGAAACCCAGTGGCTACCTCTGATTACCGAGAATCAAATTATTATATCCGATTTAAAGGTCGGTGATTATCAACTTAAAATACGGACAAAACATTCAGGTAATTATTATTGGAGTGAAGTGGCACATTTATCAATTCAAGTGAATCAAGTTTGGTATCTGAGATGGTACAGTGTTGTGCTTTTCATCTTATTTCTGCTTGCTATAGTCTATCTGACCTACCTGACTAGTAAGAATAGGGCTTACAAAAGGATGTTAAATTTGAAGCGAATGATTGATGAGAAAACGAAGGACCTGAAAGACGTTAATCAGGAATTGGAATCGGCCAATTTAGCTAAGGATAAGTTTATTTCGATTATTGCCCATGATTTACGTAACCCTTTTAATGCCATACGAGGTTTTTCTCAAATGTTGTTGGATCACACGTCGGTATTAGATGCAGAAGAGAAGGACGAAATAATTGAGATGATTTATAAAAGTTCGGATGATACTTTTAAACTCTTGGAGAATCTCCTGGACTGGGCTAATCTTCAAAAAGGAAATCTGAAAGCGACACCTGAGTCTTTTAACCTCAGGGACTTGATGCAAAGAAACCTTGATGTTCATAAGAAACTATCCGCAATTAAAAAGATAAATATTGAAGGTCATTTTCCTAATGTTATTGTTTTTGCAGACCACTGCATGATAGATACTGTGATCCGAAACCTTCTGTCGAATGCAATTAAATTTTCCTATCCTGAGGATGTTATCAAGCTTGAAATAGAAGAGCTGGATGATATGGCTCTGATTCGAATTAAAGATCATGGAGTAGGAATGAGTCCGGAAAAAATTGATCAGCTTTTCCGTATTGATGCCATTAGTTCAACGAATGGGACTTCGGATGAAACGGGCTCGGGCTTTGGCTTGATGCTGTCTAAGGAATTTGTAGAGCTAAACGGAGGCAGAATAGAAGTTCGTTCTGAAAAGGATAAGGGAACGGTCTTTTCGGTATATATCCCCCTAGATAAATAACTTACATCAATCAGTCTCAACAGAGCGATCTGTTCTTTAGTCATTCCTGCTTTGTTTTATTTTCATAATTATCATCCGGGAAGTAAAATACGTATTTGTCTTTTATTATGTTTTAGGAAGAATCTTTAGGAAACATGTATCTGTCTAACAGTTTACAAATGGGTCTTTTAAGATCATTATTGTCCTTTAATAACCTTGTGTTGTAGTTTATTTGATTGTAATTCAGTGTTTTGTATTTTTGTAATCCAGAGATTGCAAAATAATTAAATAATGCTTGCATAGCAATATTTAAAGTCTTTACTTTGCGGCCGTAAAAATGAAGGGGAAGCCTGATATTTCCTAGTAATTTTTACCGGATTATCTTTAATGGATAACCGATCTACACAACCAAAAGAACAAAAACTAGTTAGCATGACTAAAATGCAATTCAAGGCCGGAGAGTGGCAAAAAAAGATTAACGTTAGAGATTTCGTTAGCAATAACTTGACTTCTTACGAAGGAGATGCTTCGTTCCTGACTGAAGCAACAGAGCGTACAAAGAAATTATGGGACATCTGTAAGGATGCCGTTAAAGAGGAACGTGCAAACAATGGCGTTCGTTCAATAGATACTGAAACGGTATCAACTATTGCTTCTCATGGAGCAGGATATATCGACAAATCATTGGAGTTAATCGTAGGTCTTCAGGCTGACGAGTTGCTTCGTAGAGCAATGAAGCCTTATGGTGGTATTGCTGTTGTTGAAAAAGCATGTACTGAGCAAGGTCTTGAGGTTTCGGACCGAGTTAAGGATATCTTTCGCAACTTTGCAAAGACTCACAACGATGGTGTTTTTGATGCTTATACTGACGAAATTCGTAAATTCCGTTCATTGGGATTCTTAACTGGTCTACCAGATAACTATGCTCGTGGTCGTATTATTGGTGATTATCGTCGTGTAGCACTTTACGGTATCGATCGTTTGATTGAAGCTAAAAAAGAAGACTTACAAGGTTTAACAGGAACCATGACTGATGATTTGATTCGTCTTCGTGAAGAGGTTGCTGAGCAAATCAAAGCTTTAGGTCAGATCAAAGAGTTGGGTGCTAAGTACGACTTGGAGTTAGGTCGTCCGGCTGAGACTGCACAGGAAGCAATTCAGTGGGTATACATGGGTTACCTTGCTGCCGTTAAGGAGCAGGATGGTGCAGCTATGTCATTGGGTAACGTTTCTACTTTCCTTGATATTTATATCGAAAGAGATCTTCAGGATGGAACCATTACTGAAGAATTGGCTCAGGAAATGCTTGACCAATTTGTAATGAAGTTACGTATGGTTCGTCACCTTCGTATGAATGCTTACGATGAGATTTTCGCTGGTGATCCAACTTGGGTAACTGAGTCAATCGGTGGTAGAACAATGGACGGTAGAACAAAGGTAACTAAGACTTCTTTCCGTTTCTTAAATACATTATACACTTTAGGAGCTTCTCCAGAGCCAAACATGACTGTGCTTTGGTCTGATTGTTTACCTGAAGGATTCAAAAAATTCTGTGCTAAGGTTTCAATTGATACGTCATCTATTCAGTACGAGAATGACCAATTGATGCGTGATACTCGTAAATCGGATGATTATGGTATCGCTTGTTGTGTATCTTATCAGGAAATTGGAAAGCAAATTCAGTTCTTTGGAGCACGTTGTAATTTGGCTAAAACACTTCTTTTGGCTCTTAATGGTGGACGTTGTGAAAAAACAGGTACACTACTTATCGAAGGGATTCCTGCTTTGTCAAGCGAGGAGTTGAACTTCGACGAAGTAATGGCTAATTACAAAATTGCGATGAGAGAAATGGCTCGTGTTTATAACGACTCAATGAACATCATCCACTACATGCACGATAAGTACTACTACGAGAAAGCACAGATGTCTCTAGTTGATACCAATCCTGCCATTAACCTTGCTTACGGTATTGCTGGTCTTTCTATCGTAGCTGACTCACTTTCTGCTATTAAGAACGCTAAAGTAACTGCCGTTCGTAATGAAGAAGGTTTAACTTGTGATTTCAAAATCGAAGGTGATTTCCCATACTACGGTAATGATGATGATGCAGTAGACTGTTTTGCAGTTGAGATTCCAAACATCTTCAATGGTATGTTGAAAGAATTGCATACATACAAGAATGCTGAGTCTACGATGTCTATCCTGACCATTACTTCAAACGTGGTTTATGGTTTGAAGACTGGTGCGACTCCTGATGGTAGAGCTGCAGGTGTACCTTTTGCTCCTGGTGCTAATCCAATGCACGGACGTGATTCAAACGGTGCGATTGCTTCTTTGAACTCTGTAGCTAAGATTAACTACGAAGATTCATTGGACGGTATCTCAAATACCTTCTCAATTGTTCCTAAGTCATTGGGTGCTACCGAAGAGGCTCGTACTGAGAATTTGGTGACTATGATGGATGCATATTTTGTTAAAGGTGCTCATCACCTTAATGTAAATGTATTGAATCGTGATCTTCTTATGGACGCTATGGAGCATCCTGAAGAATACCCACAGTTGACAATCCGTGTTTCAGGTTATGCAGTTAACTTCGTAAGATTGACTCGCGAACAGCAATTGGAAGTTATTTCTCGTTCTTTCTTCGAGAAAATGTAATGATTTCCATTTGGAATGATATAATTCCGGGGCTCCTATGGGGTTCCGGAATCTTTTTATAGAAAGATTCATTTTTACTTAAAAACAAACATACAAATGCTAAACGTTCATTCATTCGAATCGCTTGGAACCTATGACGGACCAGGTATTCGACTCGTCGTTTTTTTGCAGGGCTGTGCATTTAAATGTTTATACTGTGCGAACCCCGATACCATAACTTTCAAAGGAGGAACTCCAACCCCCAATGCTGAAATTATGCGAAAGGCTCGCAATCAAAGACCTTTTTTCGGTAAAACAGGAGGGGTTACAATTTCAGGAGGAGAACCTTTGTGGCAAGCAAAAGATCTTTCTGTCCTTTTTCAGGAGTTAAAAGATGATGGTTTCAATACCTGCATCGATACCAATGGGAATGTATTTAATGATGATGTGAAAAATCTGTTGAAGAATACAGATCTGGTCTTATTGGATATCAAACATATAAACCCGGATTGGCACAAAACCATCACGGGTAAAACCAATGAAACAACTTTAAAATTTGCAAAGTACTTAAAGGAGACCAATACATCAGTATGGCTTCGTTATGTTTTAGTACCGGGTTATTCCGATCAGGAAGACTATTTACATGAAATGGGAAAATATTTTAAAGAATATTCGAATATTAAAAAATTAGAGATTCAGCCTTACCATAAACTTGGTGTTCATAAATATGAGCATTTAGGTATGGAATACAAACTTGATGGGGTGCCGGAGAATACATCTGAGCAATTAACCCGAGCTGAAGAGATTTTGAGTTTGTATTTTAAGGAGGTTATTATTAATTAAAAATAGAGTTCAACTCTTAGTTAAATACTTAAGTAATGTCATTTAATACATTTGAGGAAACTGTTGAAACAGTTGAGCATAAAGCATATGTGACACCTAAAGAGTCAAATCCATCTGTAGAATATCTCGGGTTTAATTCACCCAAAGAAACGGTTGAAGTTGTTAATCATACAGCTGAGGCTAAAAGAGATACGGCTTCAAAGAAAGTTTTTGTTTTGGCTATTTTAGCTGGTGGATATATTGCCATGGGGAGTCTTTTAGCTTTGGTCGTTGGTGGTGCAATGCCAGGATTGGCACAAAGCAATCCGGGTTTACAAAAGTTCTTTTTTGGGGCGGTGTTTCCGTTGGGACTTATTTTATGTGCTATAGCCGGGGCTGAACTTTTTACGGGGAATACAGCTTATTTTATTCCTTCAGTCTTATCTAAACGCATGTCTGTAAAGGTTCCTTTAAAAAACTGGACTATTGTTTATATAGGGAATTTTATTGGGTCAATTATAGTGGCTTATTTTCTGGTATATCTGACTGGAGTTATCATGCATTCTCCTTCAATGGATTCGGCAATAAATATTGCCATTGCAAAAACTTCAAATCCCTTTTATAAGACTTTTTTGAAAGGAATTGCATGTAACTGGATGGTTGCTTTGGCTATGTGGCTGGCTTATGCAGCGAAAGATACAACTGGTAAGATTCTGGGTATTTGGTTTCCTGTTATGGCTTTTGTTGCGATGGGTTTTGAACACTGTGTTGCCAATATGTTTTTTATTCCGGTTGCCATTTTTCATGGTGCAGACATAACCTGGATGGATTTTATTGTGAAAAACTTAATCCCGGCGACTTTAGGTAATATTGTAGGAGGGGCCTTATTCGTCGGAACAGCCTACTGGTATGCTTACGATAAAAAATAAAAACAATTATAAATTGTACATGAAGCAGTAATCTTAGGGTTGCTGCTTTTTTTTATCTTTTGATTTAGTGTGAATACAGATACGATAGACAGAACGGACTCAATTCTTTCAATTTATAAGGGAAAACTTCATATTAATGATAGATGATAATATTTATCCTGAATTTAAATACAAATCAGGCTTTATTTTATATTTTTGCCTTACAATACAGATGAACAATTTAAGCGTACAGTTTTAAGATATTCATCTAGAAAGAACAAATACAAACACCAAAATAAATCAAAATGATTACACGTTTAGATCAAATCATTGACGTTCTTAAGAACAACGAAAAGAAAAGATTGGTAGCTGCTTATGCTAATGATTCTCATACAATTGGAGCTGTAAATGATGCTGTTGAATTAGGTATCGTTGACGCAACTTTAGTTGGTGACGAAGCTGAAATTGAAAAAACTTGTAAGGCACATAACTTTGATATGTCCCGCTTTACAATTGTTCATGAGCCTAATGAACTTAAGGCTGCGCAAAAAGCTGTTGAGTTGATCAACAATGGTGAAGGCGATATGATTATGAAAGGCCTTGTAAGTACGGATAAGTACATGAAAGCCATTCTGAATAAAGAAAAGGGGTTGATGCCTCCAAAGGCTGTTTTAAGTCACGTAACTGTGATGGAAAACCCGAATTACCATAAGTTATTAGTTGTAAGTGATGTTGCTGTAATCCCACAGCCAGATTTGAATCAGAAAATTGCAATCACAAACTATGTAATTAAAGTTGCTCAATCGTTAGGAATTGAAAAGCCAAAAGTAGCTATGATTGCTGCTTCAGAGCAAGTATTGCCTAAGATGGATGCCTGCGTTGATGCAGCTATTATTTCTAAGATGGCTGATCGTGGTCAGATTAAAGGCGCTTATGTAGATGGTCCTTTGGCTATTGATGTGGCTATCGATAAAGAATCTGCTGAGATTAAGAAGCTGGATTCAATGGTTGCTGGTGATGCAGACTGTATGGTATTCCCAAATATCGAAAGTGGTAATGTATTCTATAAGGTAAACACCAAGTTAGCGAATGCCGAACTGGGAGCAATGGTTATGGGAGCGAAGGTTCCGGCTATTCTTTCTTCTCGTGGTGATAGCGTAAAAACAAAATTGTATTCTATTGCGATGGCAGCTCTTGTGGCTTCGAAATAAAAGCAATTATAGATCATATAAAGCAAAGAGGGCTAATTCATCAGAATTAGCCCTCTTTAATTAGATCAACTTTGAGCTTAAACAAGTGTTTTAGCGACTTCAATTGCTGCATCAAAATTTGGAGCATCAGTTACTTCAGGAACATACTCAACATACTGAATGGTGTTTTCTTTGTCAATAACAACTACACCACGAGTCAACAAACGTAATTCCTCGATTGAGAAACCATACTTGTATCCAAAATCCATTTCTTTGTGATCAGATAATGTGATTAGATTATCGATACCTTCTGCACCACAAAAACGGCCTAATGCAAATGGTAAGTCGTTTGACAAAGTAATGATTTGAACATTGTCTCCTAGATTAGAAGCTTCTTTGTTGAAACGGTGAGCCTGAGCAGAACAAACACCAGTGTCAACAGATGGGAAGATAGATAAAATCTTTACTTTTCCATCGAAATCTGATAATGATACTGGTGCTAAACCCTGATTTAAGGCTGTGAAATTTTCTGCTTTATCGCCTTTTTTCACTGGGTTTCCAACTAAGGTAATCGCACCACCGGCGAATGTCACTTTTGTATTGTCTTTCTTCATTTGATTTGTATTTTAATGTTATAACAATTGTTTAAATAAGAAATCAGGATTGTAAATTCCTTTTTTAATCTTTCGAGTATCAAAGATATGTAATATTGATTATTTAAACTAAATAGCAATAGAGATTTTTGTTGAATGATATGAAATAAATAATGCCAGCAATGCTGGCATTATAATAGTTTATTCAACTTCTTTATTTTGTTTTAAAATCTTAGTTGTGATTTTCCCTTTGTTTTTGTCCAAGCCAACTGATATGGTGTCTCCCTCAGTTAAAGAGGCTCGGATAATAACTTCGGCCATTTCATCTTCCAGATATTTTTGAATGGCACGTTTCAGAGGACGGGCTCCGTATTGAATGTCATAGCCTTTTTCGGCAATAAAGTCTTTGGCTGCGCCAGAAATTTTAATATTATATCCTAAGCTTTCAATACGGCTGTACAGACCTCTCAGTTCGATATCTATAATTTGGTGAATGTGTTTTTCACTCAGGCTGTTAAACATGATTAGATCATCCACACGGTTTATAAATTCGGGAGCAAAAGCCTTGCGAAGTGCTTTCTGAATAATATTATTGGCATAGTCGGTGTCTCCACTGTTCTTCGATTGGAATCCAATTCCTTTACCAAAGTCTTTAAGTTCTCTTGATCCGATATTAGAGGTCATGATAACAATACAATTCTTGAAATCCACTTTTCGCCCTAATGAATCCGTTAACTGACCATCGTCAAGTAACTGAAGCAGGATATTAAAAACATCAGGGTGGGCCTTTTCGATTTCGTCCAATAAAATAACAGAGTAGGGCTTACGTCTGACCTTCTCAGTCAACTGTCCACCTTCCTCGTAACCAATATATCCCGGAGGTGCACCAATCAATCGGGATACAGCAAATTTCTCCATGTATTCACTCATATCAATGCGAATAAGAGCCTCAGAGCTATCAAATAGATATTCCGAAAGGACTTTTGCCAGTTGTGTCTTACCAACGCCGGTAGGGCCTAAAAAGATGAAAGAACCTATAGGCTTGTTGGGATCTTTTAAACCCGCTCGATTTCGTTGAATGGCTTTTACAATTTTCGCAATTGCATCGTCCTGACCAATGACTCTTTTTTGGAGCTCATTATTCATTTGAAGCAGGCGAGAACCTTCGGCCTGAGCAATACGCTTGACGGGTACGCCAGTCATCATAGCAACAACCTCAGCAATGTTTTCTTCAGCAACTCGTTCTTTTTGTTGACTTAGATCTTTTTCCCATTTAGCTTTTTCGTTTTCCAGCTCGTCCATCAACTGTTTTTCCTTGTCGCGGAAACTGGCGGCGAGTTCAAATTTCTGAGCTTTGACAGATTTAATTTTCTGTTGGCGGGTTTCCTCAATATTAGTTTCTAGTTCTTCAATAATTTTGGGGACCAGAATGTTGGAAATGTGTACACGTGATCCAGCTTCATCAAGCGCATCAATTGCTTTATCGGGCAGGTGACGATCACTGATGTAACGTGTCGTCAGCTTGACACAGGCTTCAATAGCATCCGGAGTATAGAATACATTGTGATGATCTTCGTATTTTTCTTTAATGTTATTAAGTATTGAAATGGTCTCTTCCATTGAAGTGGGTTCAACCAAAATTTTCTGAAATCGTCTTTCCAGAGCGCCGTCTTTTTCTATATTCTGACGATATTCGTCTAAGGTTGTGGCACCGATACATTGAATTTCACCACGAGCTAAAGCCGGTTTGAGCATGTTTGCAGCATCAAGAGAACCTGTTGCTCCACCAGCCCCCACGATGGTGTGAATCTCATCTATAAAGAGGATGATATTGGTGGTTTTGGCCAGTTCATTAAGAATCGCTTTCATTCTCTCTTCAAACTGTCCGCGGTATTTTGTTCCGGCGACAATAGAAGCCAAATCAAGCGTAACCACACGTTTGTCAAAAAGGACACGAGAGACCTTTCTCTGAATGATACGTAAAGCCAGTCCTTCGACTATAGCCGATTTACCAACACCAGGTTCCCCAATAAGAATTGGGTTGTTTTTCTTGCGCCGGCTAAGAATTTGGGCTAAACGCTCAATTTCAATTTCACGTCCAACAATCGGATCAAGAGTCCCTTCTTCAGCGGCCTGAGTGATATCTATGCCAAAATTGTCAAGAACAGGCGTGTTTGATTTTCCTGTAGTACCAGATTTGGGGTTACTGCCATGCATGCCACCACCAGATCCTTCTCTTTCTTCAGAAGGAAAATCGGCTTGAGCTTTTGGTAAAGTAATATTGATATTATTCTTCACAGTATTATAATCTATGTTTTTAGCATCTAAGTAGCGTGTTACCAAACATTTTTCATCCTTTAAAATCGCCAATAACAGGTGACTGGTATCTATGGTTTGGTTTTTCAAAGCCTTTGCTTCAAGGTAAATGAGTTTTAAAACACGTTCGGCTGATTTTTGTAATGGAATATCTTCCTGACCCAATCGGTCTAGGGACGTGTTTTGTAGCTTAAATTCCAGGTCTTGCTTGAGGTCAAGCAGATTGATTCCTAGTGAACTAAGAATGCTGATTGCTACACCTTCACCTTCACGTAGAATCCCTAAAAAAAGATGCTCCGTACCAATGGCACTATTGCCTAATCTTTCAGCTTCATCTTTGCTAAAAGACAGGACATCTTTTACACGGGGTGAAAACTTTGAATCCATATATAATAATGTTTTAATTGTGTGCTTATGCTATTCGTCTTTGGTGAATTTAATAAGAATATTTTTATTCGAACTAAACTTAAGTCAAAAATATGGGTAATTTAATGGTCATTGTGACTAAAAGACGAAGATTAAAGGACTTAACCTGATCGATCTTGATGCAGGTGAAATATTTATCTTAATTGACCCTTAAATACCGGCCTATTTATTATCAAAATTTCGCATATTTTTTTACTTTTGTCTTTCTGTGATTTGAACTGTGAAATGAATGTTTCATCTGATCAAAACTCAGGAATTATATTTCCCATTAAAAGAATAGAATCTAAAAGACAAAATATATGACCACGGGAGAAAGAATCATACGCATTAATATTGAAGAGGAAATGAAATCGGCTTACATCGATTATTCGATGTCAGTAATTGTTTCCCGAGCTTTACCAGATGTTAGAGATGGACTTAAGCCTGTTCACCGCCGAGTGTTATTCGGAATGAATGAATTGGGTATAGCAGCCAATAAACCTCATAAAAAATCAGCGAGAATCGTTGGTGAGGTTTTAGGTAAGTATCACCCTCACGGTGACAGTTCAGTTTATATGGCCATGGTTAGAATGGCTCAACAATGGTCTTTGCGTTATCCTTTGGTAGATGGACAGGGGAACTTTGGATCGGTTGATGGTGATAGCCCTGCGGCTATGCGTTATACCGAAGCCAGAATGAAGAAAATTGCAGAAGAAATGTTGGGTGACTTGGAGAAAGACACTGTGGACATGTCTCCAAACTTTGATGAAACACTGCAAGAACCAACCGTTCTTCCAACACGTATACCTAATCTATTAGTCAACGGAGCCTCGGGTATTGCTGTAGGTATGGCAACCAATATGCCACCACACAATTTAACTGATACGATTGATGCTACCATCGCTTATATCGATAACAATGATGTTTCGGTTGAAGAGTTGGTTGATATCATTAAAGCTCCGGATTTCCCAACAGGAGGAATTATCTATGGCTATCAGGGTGTAAAAGAGGCTTACGAAACAGGTAAGGGACGCGTTGTTGTACGAGCTCAAACAAATATTGAAGTTACGGATTCTGGTCGTGAAAAGATTATTGTTTCAGAAATCCCATATATGGTTAATAAGGCCGAATTGATTATGAAAGCGGCTGACTTAATCAATGATAAGAAAATTGAAGGTATTTCGAATGTAAACGATGAGTCGGATAGAAACGGTATGCGTATCGTTTTTGATTTGAAACGTGATGCCATTGCGAATGTTGTTTTAAACAAATTATTCAAGTATACACAAATGCAATCATCGTTCTCGGTGAATAATATTGCACTTGTGAAAGGACGACCAAAATTGTTGAATCTTAAAGATTTGATTTTTTATTTTGTTGAGCATCGCCATGATGTCGTTGTTCGTCGTACACAATTTGAATTAAGACAAGCTGAAGCCAGGGCTCATATTCTCGAAGGTTTAATTATTGCTTCGGATAATATTGATGAAGTAATTAAAATTATCAGAGGCTCTAAAAGTCCTGATATTGCACGTGCGTCTTTGATAGAGCGATTTGAATTGTCAGAGATTCAGGCTCGTGCAATCGTTGAAATGCGTCTTCGTCAGTTGACAGGGCTTGAACAAGATAAACTAAGAGCGGAATACGAAGAAATCATGAAATTGATTGATCATTTAAAAGCAATTTTAAATGACCATGATGTTCGTATGGGTATTATCAAAGAAGAACTTCTTCAGGTAAAAGCTAAGTATGGCGATGAAAGAAGAACTGAAATTGTATATGCTTCAGAAGATTTTAATCCTGAGGATTTCTATGCCGATGAAGAAATGGTGATTACGATTTCGCATATGGGCTATATTAAGCGTACACCACTCACTGAGTTTAAAACTCAAAATAGAGGAGGTGTGGGAGCGAAGGGGTCTCATACCAGAGATGAAGATTTCCTTGAGCATATGATTATGGCGACCATGCATAATACCATGTTGTTCTTTACTGAAAAAGGGAAATGTTTCTGGTTGAAGGTCTATGAGATACCTGAAGGATCTAAACAATCAAAAGGTAGAGCGATTCAAAACCTACTTAATATTGAGCCAGATGATAAAGTGAAAGCATACATTAATGTATTGACTCTGAATGAAGACGAATACATTAATAATAACAACATCATTTTATGTACAAAGAAAGGGGTTGTGAAGAAAACGTCTCTTGAAGCTTATTCTCGTCCTCGTGTTAATGGTGTAAATGCGATAACCGTTCGTGAAGGTGATCAATTGCTTGAGGCAAGATTGACCAATGGTAATAAAGAAATCTTAATCGCTGCACGATCAGGAAAGGCCATCCGTTTTGCTGAAGATCAGGTAAGAGCAATGGGACGAACTGCCTCTGGAGTACGTGGAATTACTCTACGCGACGAAGCTGACGAGGTTGTTGGCATGGTTTGTGTTGAGAATTCTGACGAAGATATCATGGTGGTTTCTGAAAATGGTTACGGTAAACGTTCCAATATTGATGACTACCGAATTACCAATCGTGGAGGTAAAGGTGTTAAGACCATTAATATCACTGAAAAAACAGGTGAGTTAATTGCATTGAAATCTGTGAGTGATAATGATGATTTGATGATTATTAACAAATCGGGTATTGCCATTCGTTTAGCTGTTGCTGGATTAAGAGTAATGGGACGAGCTACACAAGGTGTTCGTTTGATTAATTTGAGTAAAAAAGATGATTCAATTGCTGCCGTTGCAAAAGTTAATGCCGCAGAAACTGAAGAATTAATCACTGAAGGCGATGAAAATGAACCGATTGTTGATCAGTCTGACAATCAAGTTGAGACTCTAACTGAAGAACAGGTGGAGGAACAAGTTGAAAAAAAGGACGAAGAGCAGTCAAATAACACCTTAGATGGTGAGCAGACGAGTCTATTTTAGAACTTAGATTTATTATAAAGAAAATAATCTTGTTTCAATTGTCGATTTATGGATTAAATTTGTGCAAGATTCTTATACAAACAAACTATAAAATGGGGCTTTCTTATTGGTCTACAGATCTTAAGAAAGCTTCGAAAGCAAAACAAAAACTATTTACTGATGAAAAAATTATCATTCATTATGGTTCTTCTTTTGTGTGTTTCAATGGTAAACGCTCAGAAGAGTAAAGTAACAGGAGCTAGTAACTACCTAACTTCTGGGAAACTGGACAAGGCAAAAGAAGCTATTGATGCAGGTATTGGTCACGAAAAATGTGTTGCATGGCCAAAAGCATACCTGATAAAAGGTAAAGTATATCAAGCTATCTTTGAGAGCCCACTTCCAGCTTATAAAAAATTATCTGATGCGCCATTACAGGTAGCTTATGATGCTTACATGAAATGCATGGAGCTGGATGTTAAGAATAAATATGCTAAGGCTGTTAAAGCTCAGATGACTAACTTGATTCCAGATTATACGAATAAAGCTGTTGAATATTATAACGGTGAAGATTATAGTGGAGCTTTAGGCGCATTTGAGAAAGTTTTAGAGATTGAAAACATGGACTTGTTTAAAGCAGACAAGTTAGCTGTTGATACTGCTGTAATCTTTAATGCGGGTCTTGCTGCACAAAAAGCAAATAATCTTGAAGCTGCTGCTAAATACTACAAGCAAACTATAAGCTATAATTATGGTGGCGCAAAAGCTTATGCTTATTTGTCTAAAGTATTGGCCGATAGTGATAAAGCTGAGGAGTCATTAAAATACCTTCATAAAGGTTTTGAGTTATTTCCAAACGATTCATACATGCTTGTTGAGTTGATCAACCATTATCTACTTGGAGGGGAGCCTAGCGAAGCTGCTGAATATCTTGATAAAGCAATTGCTTTAGATCCTGAGAATGGTTCGTACTACAGAGCAAAAGCAAATTTGTATGAAAAGACAAACGAAATTGAGAAAGCTAAAGAAATGTATAATATTGCTTTAGCTAAAGATCCTAAGGATTATATTTCTTATTATAACCTTGGTATTCTTCATCTAAACGTTTGTGAGGAAGCACGTAAGGCTGCTAATGACATTATGGATCAGAAAAAATATGATGCTGCTGTCAAGAACTTATTCAAATTATACGAAGAAGCACTTCCGTATTTTACTAAGGTGCTTGAAATCAAGCCAGATGAGCAGAATTCAATCACATATCTTAAGGAGATTTATTTCAAACTTAGAAATGAAAAGCCTGAGTACATGAAGAAATATGAAGAGTACAAAGCAAAAGCAGAAAGCTTGTAAATAATAATTGCTAATTTTTTTTAAAGCCTCCAGGAGTTTTCTCTTGGAGGCTTTTTTTATAGATATCAATATAGGGTAAAATAAACGAATGCATCTTATTTATCATAATATGAATTATAAGACTTTTGTAAAGGGGATCTATTTATGGCTACATTATAAAAAAATGACATAGTAGTCAGAAAACTATATTTAGAATACGTGTTTTAAATATTTAGTTGTCCTTAACTAAATCAGATTGGTTAAATTTAATGACATTTTAACAACTTACTTTATTATAGTAGCCTTCGAGTTGTTTGTCCGGATACAAATTGAAAGTTTATGATGACAAATTCTAATACTGTAGAAATAATTAGTGACAAACGTATTGAGCAGTTATTTAATGAACACTATTCGATATTGACTGTATATGCAAATAAATTTCTTAAAAATTTAGAAGAATCTCGTGAAGTTGTTCAGGATGTTTTTGTCAAGCTTTATGACAGAAAAGAACGTATTAGTATACACACTTCAGTTAAATCTCACCTGTATCAATCTGTTAAAAATGCGTGTTTAAACATTATTAAGCAAAATCAGAACAGGTCTCTGCATCATGAGAATATTCTGTATCTAAGTAATGCAGCCAGTTATGAGATTGATGATGTATTTGAACAAACCGAATTGGAATATCAGCTTTATAAGGCTATTAGTGAGCTTCCTGAACAATGTCAACGCATATTTAGAATGAATCGTATTGAAGGATTAGATAATCAAGAGATTGCAGATTATTTACAGATTTCGAAACGAACTGTGGAGACACAAATCTCGAAAGCACTAAAAAGCCTGAGATTAAAATTGAGTCCCACTCTCCTTCACCTTATGATTTTATGGCTGATTTATAATACTAACTGAAATATTTTTAGGTCTAAGTACGTGTTTTGATTTTGATTTTGTCTTAGTATAAGAAAACCTTTAAAATGAAAAATATTAATATAGATGAAGATTTGTTACGTGTAAATCTTCAAGATCGTGCTAATGAGAAAGAAAAGGCTGCGTTGGTGTTCTGGATGTCTGAATCTTCTGAGAACAAAGAACTGTTTGTAAGAATGACAGAGCTTTGGTCTTCAGCTTCAAATACAGAAGTGTTTGAGCAGATTGATTTGGAACTCGATTGGAAGAGAATTCAAATGAAGCGGAAAAAGAAGACTCCTATAATGAAATATGGATTGCAATATGCTGCAGTTGTTTTAATCTGTTTTGGCCTTAGTTTTCTTTATTTATACAACACCACACCCGGATTTGGTAAATTATCGAAAGTTCAAACCGCAGAATCTAAGGATAAAGTTGAATTAGCTGATGGAAGTCAGATTCAGTTGAATGTGAATAGTAAATTGATATATCCCAACCATTTTGGAGACAATAAACGCCTGGTTAAACTAAAGGGTGAAGCATTTTTCAATATAAAACGGGATACTTCGAAGCCATTTATAATTGAATCAGGTAAAACTCTGATTAAGGTTTTGGGAACCAGTTTTAATATTAGGAACATAACTGGTAATCAAACTCTTGTGAGTGTTAATACAGGCGTGGTTAGTTTTAAAGTTAAGAATAATGGTCAAGAAATAATCTTGAAAAAAGGGCAAGTCGGCTTATTTAAGGACAATCAACTTACCTTACTGAATAAACCGAATAGAAACTGTGATTCCTGGCGCACGGGTTCTTTGAGTTTTAAGAACACCCCTTTTATTCAGGTGCTTGAAGATATTGAGAGACTGTATAAAGTTAAATTTAAGAACGAAAACAAAAAGCTTGAAAACTTGAAGCTTACTATCGATTTTAATAATTACGACTTAGATAAAGTTTTAAAACAGTTAGAACTTTTAATACAGGCTAATATTGAGAAAAAAGAACAAGTCATTATAATAAAATAAATCATTGGTAAAATTCAAATACCAAAATCAGAATAATGTTTAAATTAAAAAATCACATGAGAAAATTATTATTACTAGCTTTAGTGGTAAGCGCGTTTGTTTTTGAATCTAGTGCACAAACAGTACAGTACAAAGTTGTTACCTCAGTTGAGTCAATAGTCCCAATGGGGCTCGGGCGATCAAGAATTATTGAAGAAAAGTCCCCTATCGATGCTCAGGCTTTTACAACAGAACGTACCGATGGCAAGAAAAGTAAACAAGGTTCAGTTAAAAGAAAAGATGCTAAGGTTAATTTGTTTGCAGAAACTAAATTGTTGAATTTCTATAGTGTTGCAGGGATTAATTTCCAGAATATAGCTTCGAATGATGCCCTTATATCATCCAAAATAAACACATTGGTTGCCGAAGGTTGGGAATTGGCATTTGTGACATCTGCTGTTGAAAGCGATAGCGGTAAAGGTGATGGGAAAGGTATTTTTATTACTCGTTATATATTCAAAAAAACAATGTAATAAACATTGAAATACTTGATTCAAAGCAGAATATTAAATTTTAGATTACAAATGGCTTGCCTTAACAGTGCAAGCCATTTTTGTTATATCTCCAAGTGAAGTTGCTTTCGATTTAAATAAATAATGCTTGTGTATGATTAATATAAAAAACTTCTGTATTAAATTTGCAGTCTATAAGAAAATACATCAAGTCTTTTGAATCATATCCGAAAATATATCCTATTCTTATCTGTTTTGTTTATAAATACACATAGCTATGCTCAAGATGTGTTATTGAAACAACAGCTTAATCTGCCCAAACAGGAATACATTGTATCTGAACTGTTTAAAGAGATAAACAAGCAAACCAAAATCGAATTTAATTACACCAGTGATTTGAATTTTGATGAAAAAGTAGTCTTGAAAAAGCAGCAGTTTAGTGTTGAAAATTGTTTGAAGCAAGTTTTCGATTTGTCATCATTTAAAATTGTTTGTTTGGATAACAAAATCTTTATTGTAAAGATCCCTTTTGAAGAACAGATGTTTCGAATTAGTGGCTTTATACGTGATGCAGAAACTGGGGAAAACCTGATAAATGCCAGCATTTATAATCCTCAAACATTTGAAGGAACAGTGAGCAACAATTTTGGCTTTTTTAGTTTTTACCAAAAGAAGAAATGCCCCAATTTTAAAATATCATACGTGGGTTATGAGGATAAAGAAATTAAATTCAGTAATGTTAAGGACACGAGCATTAATATAAAACTTCAGCCCAATAATTTACTGAGAGAGATAAAGGTTGTTGCTGATGATAAAACAAACAACATCAACCATCTCTTTTTGAGTACTTATAATATCACTGAAACCGATTTGAAACAAAAGTCGGTTTTAGGCATGAACGATCTTTTTCGAAATATCTCTTATTTGCCAGGTGTTCAGACAGCCAACGAGGCTTCTTCAGGTTTGATTATTAGAAATGGATCTCCGGACCAAAATCTAATTTTACTGGATGATGTGCCTGTTTATTACCAATCACATCTGCTGGGTTTATTTTCCATTTTTAATCCGGATGCAATTCATAAAGCACGATTAATTAAGGGTGGTTTTCCCGCTCAATATGGAGGTCGTGTATCTTCTGTACTCGACATTCGAATGAAAGATGGTAATCAAAAGAAGATTGAGGGTGAATTCAGTATCGGATTCTTAACATCCCAGTTAAGTGTCAGAGGACCTATTATTAAGGGAAAAACAACTTTTAATGTTTCGGTACGACGTTCTTATCTTGATTTATTGACAAATTTGTTGTTTTCACTTTCAGATTCTGAAGATCTGTATATGAGTTATTATTTTGGTGATCTCAATTTTAAGCTAACGCATAAGTTTTCAAACAGAGATAAAGTGTATTTAAGTACATATATGGGGAAAGATCTGGCAAAACAGAGATATATCCAGGATCTGACTGATAATTTAATGGAGAAAAGTCGAAATACAATTGGCTGGGGAAATTTCACAAATTCAATTCGATGGAATCATGTCTATAATGATAAGTTGTTTGGAAATACAACTTTTATTTTAAGTCGATATACTTATTCGATTAAAGACCGGCGTCTTTATAAAATTGATGATGGTGACTTTGAAGAGAACTATTACCGTGAATTCTATTCGGGAATTCGTGATTATACACTTAAGTCTGAATTTGATTATATCCCAAGCCCCAAATATTACTTTAAATTTGGATTTGAAGGTGCATTCCATTTAACAAAACCAGGTAGTAGTTTTTACAGTAGTAAGTATAATACCGATGAAAATGAGATCAAGGATAAAAGTATAAATGCTTTGGAGGTGTCATTATATGCTGAAAATCAAATACAGTGGACAAGTAAACTCCTAACCAATATTGGACTTAGAGCGAGTCGTTTTGCTTTAAAAGATAAGACCTATTTATCTGTAGAACCTCGGCTAACTGCACAATATAAACTGAATGAGCATATTAGTTTTAATTCTGGTTTTTCTGTGATGTCGCAGTACATGCATTTAATTACGAGCAGTGATTTAAGTTTACCCACTGATATTTGGCTGCCTGTAAACGATAAAATACGCCCTATACGTTCGAGGCAGTATAATCTTGGATCTGTATGGGAAATTCAATCAGGACTCAGCTTCGAATCAGAAATCTATTATAAAAAAACACGCAATATTTTAGAATTTAGTGAAAACTATTACACTAGTGATGGTGCATCAGCTTGGGATCAGAAAGTTGAACCTGGAAAATCCTGGTCAGCGGGTATTGAACTCATGCTTAAAAAAGATACTGGAAAAACGAAAGGACATTTGGTTTATACACTGGCTAAATCAGAGGTGAAATACAAATATTTGAATTCAGGTAAAGCATATGCTTCCCCCTATGATCGCAGACATGATTTAAGTTTTCAAATCAGTCAAAAATTAAATTCTAAAATTGATTTTACAGTGAATTGGACATATGGAAGTGGTTTACCTGTTACGCTTGCCACACAAATTGTGTCTACTGTATCTCCATATTATTCAGATCATACTGAAAGTGTGCCAATGTTCACAAAAAGAAATGATATACGTATGCCCTCTTATCACAGATTAGATTGTTCGTTTAATTTTAAAAAGAATAAAAAACATGGCACTCGAATTTGGAATATTGGCGTCTACAACGCTTATAATAGAAAAAATCCGAGTCTTCTTTATATAAATCAGACTTATGATGGCGACGGTAACAGTACTTATTCTTTGAAACAATTAAGTATTTTCGGATTCATACCGAGCATTTCGTACTCTTACCACTTTTAATATTTGTGTTCAATGAAAAAATATTTATATAGCATTGTTTTATCCCTTTTTATACTCAGTTCCTGTGAGGAAAATCTCGATTTGGCCCTAAAGAATCAGCCATCAGTTATGGTTCTTAATGCTTTGGCAGGAAAAGATAGTCTGGTTAAGGTGAATATTTCCCGAACATATAATTTAAAAGATGAGCCTATAGATCAGATACTAAATGGAGCTACAGTAAAATTGTATGAAGAAGAAAAACTATTGGGCAATTTAGAAGCTTTTAATAATGGCTGGTATCAGTTAAACACAAAGTTTGAATCAGAAAAAGAATATGAGATTGTTGTCAGTCATCCTGATTATACTGCAATTCATAGTAAAACGAATATCCCTGTAAGTATTCCTATTGTTGAGGTCATTTTTGAGAAAGAACATTCGAATCGTCAATATTACAGCATTAAATTCGATGACAAAGAAGAAAGTCAGGATTACTATATGATTTTGCTCAAAGGAATTTCTTTATATGAAAATAATGGCGAAACATATGAGTATTCGACTGATCTCACCTATTATAGCGATGATGTTGTTTTCAATGGTAACTTACTGGAAAATGCGACTGATCTGGAACAACAATATCTATTAGGGAGTAAAACTTTTTCTGATTTTACTTTTAATGGTCAGCATGCCGCGATTTCATTTTTTGTTGATAAAACAAGTAATTGGTCTGATTTTACAGAACTCAAAATCATGCTTTACCATATCAACAAGGATTATTATGCTTACGAACGTTCAAAAAAGATGATCGAAAACCGCAAAAATTTCCCTTTTTATAAAAAAATAAACCTGCATTCGAATGTCGTTTCAGGTTCTGGTATTTTTGCTGGATATGCTGTAAGTTCAAAGAATTTCAAACTCCCCTAGTCATTTTTTTAGTTGTTTAATTAGCCTATTACGAAAAAAATCGTAGTAGGATTTTGAATTACGACAAGTATCGTATATCTTTGATACGAAATAATTCGTATTACAGATTCACCACAATATGAGACCACAGAAGATTAAGCCAACTGAAGCTGAGTTAGAAATTTTACAGATATTATGGACTTATGGTCCTTCTACTGTTCGTTTTGTTAATGATAAGCTTAAAAGTGAGCGAAATGTTGGATACACAACCACCCTTAAAGTGATGCAGATTATGACTGAAAAAGGCATGCTGGATCGCTATAAGGATTCACGTACCCATATCTATTCTGCTCTGGTTGAAGAAAAAGAAACTAAAAATCAGTTGCTTGATAAATTTGTGAGTACGCTTTTTGGTGGATCAGCATCAGGTATGGTTTTACAAGCTCTTGGGAATCATAAATGTAGTACTGAAGAGCTTGACGAGATAAAGAAGTTGATTGAAAGTATTGAAAAACAAACAGATCATGAATCTAAGTAATATAACTATTCATAGTTTGTCAGAAGCTTTGGCCTGGACTCTTCTCCACTCTATTTGGCAAGCAGCAATAATTGCAGGAATTTTAGCTTTAGCATTTCGATTTCTGGATAAAAATAATGCCCGCTTACGTTATGCAATGGCTAGTTTAGGTATGTTATCCATTTTTATATTTGCAATTCTGACATTTATATCAGCATTGCCTGATAAGACCTTAATGACCAAGCTAAGTCTTTCTGATCTTGATCAAGAGATTGTTTCAGATAATCCAAAATTTATTATGTCCTGGGCTTGGTTTAAAAGCCTCTTGCCTGTTGATGTCCTTTTCCCAATTCTCTTAAGAACTTGGCTGGTTGGAGTCACTCTCCTTTCTCTAAAAATGGTGATGAATTATATAACTGCTCTTCGATTAAGAAAGCATAAGGCCTTTCAGTTAAATGGAAAGCACATGGCTTTGGCATCTGATCTGTTAGAGCGTTTTAATATAAAGAAGAAAGTTATATTCCGAGAATCGGCCTCCATTGATTCTCCATCTTTAATCGGGTATTTTAAACCCGTAATCCTTCTGCCCATTAGTTTAATTAGTGGGATTCCTGAAAATCAACTTGAAATTATAATTGCGCATGAATTGGCCCATATTCGTCGTCACGACTATTTGGTTCAGTTCATACAAGGCATTATTGAGATATTATTTTTCTATCATCCTATGGTTTGGTGGCTATCTTCTGTGGTTAATACCGAAAGAGAACACATTTGTGACGATCTGGCGGTAAAGGTTTGTGGTGAATCCTTAACCCTAATTAAAGCCTTAAATAATATGGAAAGTATCAGAAAGAAGAAACCTGAATTAGTATTGAGTTTTTCAGGTAAAAAAGCGAACCTATTGAATAGAGTTCGAAGAATTGTAATGCCTGAAACGGCAAAACATCAGGGATTGGAACGAGGTTTATTGAGTGCATTAACGGTATTTGCTTTGTTTGGTATGATTCTTTTTTCGAATCTGGCAAATTCTGAAAATCAAGTTGTGCCCAAACCTGTAAGTTCAACAAACTTAACGGCTGGTGATATCGATGGATCAGAGATGTTTCAAGCCTCTCCCATTGTTTTTGTTCCGCAAAAGAAAAAAGAAAGGAAAAAAGCTATTCCTAAAACGGCTAAGGCGCCTGCACCCGTTAAGCCAGTTGCACCAGAAGTACCCGATCTTCCTGATTTGCCGACTGTTTTGTCAGATACAATTAAGGAAGTTGAAGAGGTTATGGAAATTCAGAAAGAAGCTTTGGAAGAGGCTCTTGAGGAATTGGAGTCGGTTGAAATTGAGATAAATGAAGAAAGCTTGAAGGACCTTCAAGAGGAGTTGGAATCAATTGATGTTGATATTGAGAGAGAACTCATAGAAGCTCAGGAAGAAATCGAAAACGAATTGAAAAACTTTGAGGAAGAGCATCAAAAAATATCTTTTAAGGATATTGATGAAAATCCAAATCTGAGTCAAAAAGAAAAAGATGAATTAAAGGCTAAGATAAAATCGTCATTAGAAAAGATCAATTCGAAAGAATTTCGTCAGGAAATTCGTGAAAATCTGGAACGTAGCAAAAAAAGCATTCAGCGGCAAATAGAGAAAATGAAGTCCGGTAAGTTTAAAAAAGATTTGAAAATACAGAAAGAAAAGATCAAGGAAATGATCAAAAAGTTTGAATCTCCAGAGTTTCAGCAAAACTTGAAGGATAATATTGAAAAGAGTCGTATACATATTGAAAAATGTCTAGAGAAGAAAAAGGGTAAGAAGAGTAAAGTGAAGATTGATTCAACTCATATGCCTCTTTGTATTCTTGATGGGATTGAAATTAGCCAGCTCGAATTAAATAAGCTTGATCCGGATGCCATAGAATCCATTAACGTTTTAAAAGATGAAACCAGCACAAGCATTTATGGTGAGAAAGGAAAAAACGGTGTTATCTTAATTGATTCCAAGAATAAAAAAAGCCAAAAGAACATGGCGAAAAATAACAAGAGGATTAAAATAAAAGGCAAAACGAAAAATGCCCCAATTTATATTATTGATGGTGTGGAATTCTCAAAACAACAGGCGATTAATGATATTGATCCCAATAATATTGAGTCGATAAACGTTTTGAAAGATGATTTAGCAATTGATAAATATGGCAAAAAAGCAAAGCATGGTGTTATTGAGATTGTGACAAAAAGAGAGGCTCCCCAAACGCCTAGCTTGAATGACTATATGAAAAATAACTAGGCATTTATTTGCGTTTCGAATATTAAAAACGACTCCTATGAGTCGTTTTTTTTATTATTTGGCAAGTCAACAGAATTGATGCTCTAGTGTTTAAAATATAATTTTCTTAGTTTTGAATTTCATAAAATAAACACAATCATGACAAATAAAATTTATTACCTATCTACCTGCTCCACCTGTCAAAGAATCATGAAAGAGCTGGGTATCGACGAGAATTTTGAACAGCAGGATATTAAAATTGAAAATATAAGTGAACCCGATTTAGAGATGTTTGCCAAGCAGGCTGGATCTTATGAAGCTCTTTTCAGCAAGCGTGCTATGAAATATAAGTCTATGGGTTTAAAAGAAAAGAACTTATCCGAAGACGATTACAAACAGTTGATGCTTGACGAATATACTTTCCTGAAACGCCCGTTTATCCTTATAGATGGAGAAGCTTTTATTGGGAATTCTAAAAAGACAGTCGAGGCTGCTAAAGCTAAACTTGGTTTATAATAAAACCCATTTTATTTTGAAATTGTCCTGTTGCCATTCCAGCTTCAGGACTATTTTTTTGCTCTAAAAACGAATGCAACCTTTACCGATTCATTTTTGTTCGTTAATTAATGTTATATAGGCGGACAGAACTCATTAAATCCTTATTTTCGTCAGCCGTTCGTAATACGGACAATAAAAGATCAAAATACACAATTGATAAAGATGCAACAAAGAGAATTTGTGAAGAAGTTAGTACTGTTTGGTATACTAACACTTATTTGTTTGTTACCAGCTTGTAATATTCCTTTTGAATACAGTCCTTATGATATCATTGTTGAAAAGGAATTTCAAAATTTGACAGCTAAAAACTTAACGAAACTAAAAGCTATAGAGGCTGGGAAATCGTCTTTTAAAATAGCTCTTATTTCTGATACCCACACATTTTACGACGAATTTAAAGAAGCTGTTGAAGCTATCAATACTAGGGATGATATTGATTTTGTCATTCATGCTGGTGATCTCACTTTAAGTGCCCTCCACAAAGAATTCACTTGGTTTAACGAAATAATGGGAACTCTAAACAAACCGTTTCTCACAGTCATTGGAAATCACGACCTCCTTTCGAATGGGAAAGCGATATATGAAAAATCGTTTGGTCCAAACAACTACACCTTCACCTTTAGAGGATGTAAGTTTGTGATGTTCGACAATAACATATGGGAAAATAAAAATAATGACCCTGATTTCGAGTGGTTTAAAACAAACTTGAAGAATGATGGAGATTACAGATTTGTTATTCCGGTGTCGCATATCCCACCCTGGGCAGATCAGTATAATCATGGAAATGAACATGTGTTTAATGAGATGATGGCAGAAAATAACATTCAACTATCATTACATGGACATACCCATAGTTTTTATCATGGCAAACGATACGATCAGGTAGATTATCTGGTTATCGGAGATATTGCCGATAAGGCCTATGCTATCATAACGATAGAAGAAGATTCATACAGTATTGAACAGGTGTCTTTTTAGTGGTTACATCCAATTAGCTCGGTAATATTGAGTTGATGTTAGAATATATGAAAACAAAATGATTAAGAAATTCACGTATAGCATTCTTATTTTTACACTTTTGTCGACGATTACTAAAGGTGCTGAAAATCTGAAAATTAAAAATGATTCCATACAGCGAAAATGGTATGTCCCTCAAGCTGCAAAAATTCAACATGCAGGTAATATTGGTTTTATGTCACTTGGAGCCACTTATTATCTGGTTGACGATTGGTATCAATTGTCAATCATGTATGGGATGGCTACTGATCATACAGAGGCCAAAACGCTTAATACTTTAGCTTTAAAGAATACATTTCTGATTAAGAAGTTTCATTATAACGATTTTGTCTTGAGTCCTCTGGCAGGCTTAAGTATTAATTTCGGATCGACTCATAACACATATCGTAAATTACCCGATTATTTTCCCGATAAGTATTATTTTCAGAATAAGATTCACTTTACTCCCTTCGTAGGTGGCATGATTTATCATCCCTTGCCATTTAAAACCATTAAGGGGATTGATTTCTATTCTGAGGTGGCAACTATGGATAATTATCTACTTGAAGCAATTCGAACTGATTACGTGAAATTTGATGATATCTGGAATATTTCTTTAGGGCTAACCCTTTACTTCTAGGGTGATATAGAAATTCAAGTTACAATTTAATTAAAATATAAGGTCTTATTTCCCAAAGTTCTATACGACTAGGGAAATAAGACTTTTTGCTTTTGAGAATTGATTTAAAAGTTTTAGATTTGCAATCCTTATTAATTCTAAATAAAAGCAATGCAAGCTAATTTTTGGCACGAACAAAAAGCGCCTTCTTTTTCCCTGGCCCCTATGGAGGATGTGACCGATACAGTCTTTCGGGAGATGATTCTGAAGAATTCTGAACAAGATAGGTTACACCTTCTGTTTTCGGAGTTTACTTCAACGGATGGCATGTGCCACGAAATTGGCCACGATAAGGTGAAGCATCGACTTCAGATCAATTCAAGTGAAAAATTACTTTTGAAAGAGAAATCGGTGAAACTGATTGCTCAGATTTGGGGAAAAGATCCGGAAAAATATTACAAGACGGCTCAGTACATTGCTCAGGAAACCGATTTTGACGGGATTGATATCAATATGGGCTGCCCCGTAAAGAATGTTGTCAAATCAGGTTGTTGTTCTGCTCTTATACAAGAGCCTGAGCTTGCTAAAGAAATTATATTGGCTACTCGTGAAGGATCAAATTTACCTTTGAGCGTCAAGACTCGAATAGGGTTTAAAGAGGTTGTGACCAATTCATGGGTATCTCATTTGCTTACTATGCCTATTGATGCGCTTATACTTCATGGTCGTATCCAAAAACAAATGTCTGATGGACTGGCAGATTGGGATGAAATTGCTAAAGCAGTCCAGTTACGAGATGAAATCGCCCCCAATATAAAGTTGATTGGTAATGGTGATGTCATGTCTTATCAGGATGGTTTGGATAAGGTGAATCAGTTTGGTGTAGATGGGGTCATGATTGGTCGTGGTATTTTTAAAGATCCCTGGTTGTTTAGTCCCGGTTTATCAGTAGTTGATGAAGAGCGGAAACTAAATATGCTTTGGGAACACACCGATTTATACGAACGAACCTGGCAGGGAAATAAGAATTTTGCTATTCTCAAACGTTTCTTCAAAATCTACTGCAAAGAATTTCATGGTGCGGCAAAATTGTGCCATCAACTGATGCAAACCTCGTCGGCTAAAGAAGTGAAGGAAGCCTTAGATTTCCACAAACAAAATATTCAACAGGAAGAATTGGTTTAAGCATTAAAAATTTCAATCAAATTAAAATTTTAAGAATTCTTTTTAGAGAATCCTTTCTGAGAATTGAATATTTATGGGCAATGTGTCCCTTATCTCAGGATAGCTTCAAATTATGCTGTTAAAATGGGGTTTGTGTTGATGCAAGCCCCTGTTTATAGGCTTTTTATCTGTGATTATAAAAGGACATAATTTCTGTCCATTTAGGCAAAATCGATAAAAATGAGTGTTTGAGACTAGATTTTGATAACGAAATCAGGAATTTGAATTCGTATTGTTAATTTCAAACAAGACTTTTAGATCTTCAGACGATTCTTCTCGAAGCTTATCGAAAAGTTCAGTCTCTTTTAAAAAGGCCTTCCAATGCTTGCTTAAATCTTCGGCTTGCATATATGTGATACATTCTTCAAATTGTTTCAAAACTGAAAGAGGAATCGAATTTTCATTAGCCCACAGATAAAATTTCTCAAAAGACTTGGCAATTGCATCTTTGATATGTGCAGGAATGGCTTTGGTGTTATAATAATAAGGTCGTTCGAGTATATTGATATAGAAATCCTCTTTTTGAATCACATCCAGCTCCAGACAGGTTTTGTATAATTCAGGCAAGTTAGCAATGGATAGAACGGAAATGGTTGGTGCAATCTTAAATTTGATATGCGAGAATTCTCTTATAGCCTCTCTGTTCTCCACAAATTTGACCCAATTAAACCCCTTTCGAATGTATTCTCCCAATTTCTGGTGAGCATCTATGCTTGCCAGAATCTCAACATCATCAAACTGTTTCCAATAATTTAAAATTTGATGCCCTTTGAACTCCAGAACAGAAAAGTTGGTGTTATAACGCAGACGAAGTTTAGTGTGCTTATTATCAATTAAATATTGTAGAAGTGTATAGTGTTCTTCACTCATTAAGGGTTCTCCCCCTGCAAAATAGATTTCTTCAGCCTGCAGAAGTGCTTCTCCGTTTTCTGCAATGAAGTTTTCAAAATCGTTGATATTCTGCAGTAATGCGGTATTTCCCAAACTTCGTTTTAGGGGTTTGGCCTCAGTAAACCATGATGAACTAGCACCATGCCAGCAGGTTCGACAAGCAAAATTGCATGCATTAGAAAAACGAATGTCAAAATATACGGGTTGTTGTTTCTCTTCGTAAGCTTTAAAGGCGCTAAATCGCTCGTGAGTCTCTTGTCTAATACTCTTTCCTCCTGCTTCTTCGAGTTTTAAACAAACAGCACATCGAGGGTCAGATTCCCCATTTTTAAATTTTGCCCGTAGTTTATTAATAGCTTCGTCCTGCCAAATTTCATTGAAACTTTGCTTGTTGCAATTGCCGTATGGAATATTTGCGACACAACAGGCTTTAACATTTCCTGCATTACCCACATGGTAATGAATAAAGGGCATTAAACAAAAAGGGCGTTCTGAATTCATATTGCAAAGATAAGCGAATTGCTTTTCCTCTTTGCGTTTTCATTAGCTATTTTGGTTTGTTCCACCTATTAAATAAATACAGTTTTGTCTTAATTTAGGCTTTGTTATATTTTCAGGTCTCACCTATTTAGATTAATTTTAATTAAACTTTTAAATAAAAATTAGTTGTTATGAAAAAAATAAAAGTATTGGCTCTTGTATGCCTTATGTTTATGGGATTTGGAACTGTTAAAAGCTATGCCCACTGTGAAATACCTTGCGGTATATATGATGATGCTGCCAGAGTGAAAATGATGTATGAACATATTCAAACCATTGAAAAAAGCATGAAAATGATTATTGAACTTTCTGCTTCAGAGAAACCAGATTACAATCAGTTAGTACGTTGGGTCAATAATAAAGAAGAGCATGCTAAGAAATTACAGGATCTTGCAACTCAGTATTTTATGTTTCAGCGTATTAAGCTTAGTGACGATCCGATGATGAAAGCTAAAAATATGACACAGCTTGAATTGCTGCATAAAATATGTGTCTATGCAATGAAAGCCAAGCAAAGTACCAATATGGACATGATTAAAAAATTGAACGATACGGTTCATGATTTCGATCATGCCTATTTTAGCAAAGATGAACACAAGCATTAATTCAAACTATCAAAAAAACCTCTTCGTATTGATGAAGAGGTTTTTCTATTTTAAATAAACAGCTGCTTATTCGGCGATTGATTTTTTAGTCAACTGCTCGTGAATGGTATTTATCTCTTTAACCGCGGCTGAACCATACCAAGGATGTAATTCCATGATTAATCGGCCAGCCTTGACGGCAGGGTCGCTTTCAGTCAAACGCCTGGCTGCTTCCATGCTCTCTACATTAAAAATATAGATGCCTCTAATATCACCATCATCCATAAAAGGACCGGCAAGAACCAGAGTGCCCTCCTCTGCCATTTTCATGATATTTTTAAGATGAGCTTTTTGCAATTGTGCAGCAGTAATCGAATCTTGATTTCTATTGGGGCCTCTCTTTAAAAACGCCATCACGTACTGACTCATGCCATATTGATCCGCCTTCAATTTGAGTGCAAGTTCCTGATTATATTCTTTTTTATGGGATGTTTCCTGACAAGCACACAAGCAAACGCCTGTAATGCATAGAGATAGGAGGAAATGTAATGCTTTCATTTTTCAGATTTTAAATTGTATCTGTAAGATAAGAAAAACATTTAAGGCAACCGAAAACAGTTATTTCCAATATTGATAAAAGTGATGCACGGGGCCATGGCCTTTCCCAATGTTATAATCACGTCCTTCTTTTATTGAATTTGTAATATAAAGTTTAGCGCGTTGAGCTGATTCTGATATTGTGAACCCTTTTGCCAGAAAAGAAGCTAATGCTGAAGACAAGCTGCAACCTGTTCCATGCGTATTTTGTGTTTCAATTCTTTTCGATTTCAAATCATGGCTTTGTGATGTTTCAAAATCGTATAAAACATCGATTAAATCATCCCCGGTTAAGTGGCCGGCTTTTAATAAAACAGATACCTGGTATTTTTCAGCTAATTCTTTGGCTACTCCTCTAAACTCAGCTTGTTTTTCAATTTTTCTTCCCAGCAATATTTCTGCTTCAGGCAGATTAGGCGTGATAATCCTCACTTTAGGGAATAAAATTGTTTTGAGATTATCGATAGCTTCATTCTGAAGCAATTGATTTCCTGAAGTGGCCACCATTACCGGATCAAGCACAACATTCTTTATTTGATATTTATCCAGACAGGCAGCTACCATTTGTATGATTTCAGAGGAATGTAACATTCCAATTTTAATAGCATCTGTGCCAATATCATCAAGTACAGCTTCAATTTGAGACTTAACTGTCATTGAAGGTACTGGGTGAATATCTTTTACGCCAAGTGTATTTTGTGCTGTAATAGCGGTTATTGCAGAACTGGCATAGCATTGACAAGCTGAAATCGTCTTGATGTCAGCCTGAATTCCAGCTCCTCCGCCAGAATCACTTCCTGCAATGGTGAGGACTTTATGGTATTTCATGTCTTAGTTCAATTTAGGTTTAGGAACGTTTCAGACATAAATGTTGTTGTGGGATAGGAAATATAAGATAAGAGCCTGGTTAAAAGCTCTTAAAATGAATTCGTTTTCCTACGCTGCTATTATGCATGTCAGGTTCCAGGGTTTTATCTCAGCCTGATGGAATCAAGCACCCCTAACGGTATGACAAATATATTCTTTTTATGATTAAATCTATAAAATGCTATCACATTCAATTATTTCAATAAAATTGAATTCTTATGGAAAATTCGTGTGAAAATTTAAACAATATGTCTATTTTTGAGAAAAATATATACATATGCTTAGTATTTCTCAGATCGTAGAAAAAATCATTGCACATCAACCTTTTCTTGCTGAAGCCTTGGTTGAAGGATTGATAAATGTTTCCTCACTGGCTCGAAAAATTCAGCCTGAGGTGGAACAACATTTCGGTGACCAGGTAAAAAGTGGTGCCATCGTTATGTCTATCAATAGACTGATCCCTAAGATGAAAGGGAAAATCTCACATCTTGGAGCCGAAGTGGTTGTTCGGGATATCATTGTCCGTTCACAATTGGTGGATTATACTTACAAGAATTCGAGTATGTTGATCGAGAGACATACAGATTTGTTGAGAGCTATTGGTCCAAATCAGGAATTCTTCTACACGATGGTCCAGGGGGTTTTTGAGTCGAATTTGGTTGTTAGTCAATCTTTAGCCGATCAGGTAGAAACGATTTTTGAGGAAGAAAGTATGTTGAGTAAAAGTGGGCGTCTTTCTGCTGTCACCCTTAAATTACCAGATGTGAATGCACAGCAAGCTGGTTTCTATTACCATATTCTTAAAAGTATTGCCTGGGCTGGAATTAATATACGGGAAGTAATATCTACGACTAATGAATTTACGATTGTAGTGAATGATGATGCGATTGACAAAACCTTCTCTGTATTAAAGAATTTAGGACAAAGCTAGAATATAGAAATTGAAAAAATACAAAAAAAGGGATGCTCAAAGCATCCCTTTTATATTTTGAAGTGATTGTAGTTTACAATACAGCTTTTACTTCTTTTAATAAAGAATCAACATCTTCTCTGGCAGGAGCAAGAGTTTTAGCTTTTGTGTACTGAGCAACGGCTTTCTTGTAGAAAGACTTTGCTTTTGCAATTTCAACAGCAAATTTCTCTTTTTCAGTATTTGCTAATGGATTAGCAGCAGCTTGAATTTTAGCACCTTCTCCAAAGTATAGAGAACCGAGACTAACGATAGCGTCAGTTTTCATTGAAGATTTCAATTCAATAGCTTGCTTGTATGCTGCTTCAGCATCATCAAATTTAGAAGCTTTCTGAGCTTTCTGTCCTTCAATTAAATAATGCTTGGCTAAAGTTTTAGTCAATTTCGCATTTTTTGCAGGAACAGCAGCAATACCCGCTTTTAAGGTTGCAACCATCTCGTCATATTTGTTCAGTTTTTTAAGAGCAGTTGCTTTTCTTAAATATGAACTTGATAGTTTATATTTTGCAGTAATGGCTTTGTCAAAATAGATAACAGCCTTAGCGTAATCTTTAACTTTTGTTGCAGCATAACCAACGTTATATACTGTTTTAATATCATCTGCTGCTTCAGGTAGTCTTAGGTAGTTTTCTAAATGAACGATAGCTGCTTTGTAATCTTTCGCTTTCAGTGCAGCGTTTCCGTCATTTTTCAATTGCACTGCATCCTGTGCAAATGCACCTAAAACACTCATACAAACAACTAGGGTAAGAAATAACTTTTTCATATTTTTAATTTGGTTTAAATTTTTGATCTGGGCCACAATACAATATTAATCCAATTTTCACAAGGAATTAAAAGTGTTTTGTATTCCGATCGATGTCACTTATGTTATTAATTTTGTTCTTGATTTTTCAAAAACAAGCCTAAAAATAACGATTTCATTAAATAATCAAATAAAATTGATTAAAAAATTGTTAAAAGAAGTCTGGAGCCTGATGGATCTAGACATATAATCAGGCATTAAGGCTAAAATTTAATTTAAAATTCAAGCTGGACCAACTCACCAAAACCAGCCGGAGCCTCATTAAAAGCTTCTTTCAATTGAATATTCTTATGTATAGCTTGAAGCGTTCTGATGACTCCACCATGGGTTACAATGGCGACCTGTTTATGCTCCAATTTCTTTAAATCTTCTAAAAATTGGATCACACGCTCGTGAAGCATTACAAAAGATTCACCATTTGAACATTTCTTATTCACGAAGTCTTCCATCCATTTATCCAGAAAGGGGTCTTGAATCTCATCCCATGCTTTCCCTTCCCAATCACCGAAGTTTAGTTCCATTAAACGATCATCGAAAGTCACATTTCCGCCAAATAAATCGGTAGCCAATGTTTTAGCACGGGTTAGTGGACTCGAATAATATGCGTCAAACTTCAAATCATCTATGTTCTTTTTTATTGTCTCCAGTTCTTCCGGGTATGTTTCAAGTAATTCAACGTCTTTTTGTCCGTAACAAACGCCTGGTTCAACATTTACTTTTGTATGTCTGATTAAATGAAGTATCATGTTTTTATATTTTTTTGATATGAATAGACAAAAATAGTAATATGAAATGAATTGCAGCAAAAAAGCCACCTATTGCAGTGGCTTTTGTCAACAATTTTATTTTTAATAACAATTACAGCTGGCTTGAAATGATATAAATACTCAAATAAATTACAATTTCAACCACTTGCTGTGTGGCTCCAATACAGTCACCAGTGTAACCACCTATCCATTTCTGGTAGAATCGTCCTAAGAGATATTTAGTCAGGAATGCGGGGATAATAATCAGGAAATATTTAATATCCTGTAAAAGCAGAATGGGTAAAAGACCTGTTAGCCATAAAAAGGCTTGGTTTCCCCGACTTAGCTTGTGAGCATAGTCCTTAGCCTTGGAATTATCCACACGAGCATATTCGTGACTATTGACCAAACTGCCTGCCAACGTTCTACTAAAGGAATGAGCCACAATTAAAACCACGGGTAATGAACTTGCCGAAAGGGCTTCCATACCGAAGAAACGAGCCAGAACAACAAACAGAATTCCAGAAATACCAAAAGCGCCGACCAGAGAATCCTTCATGATCTCAAGAATACGCTCCTTGGTCCAACCTCCGCCAAAACCATCACAAACATCCATAAATCCGTCTTCGTGTAAAGCTCCAGTAAATAAAGTCGTGAATATCATACTCAAAATAAGAGAAATATGAAAGGGTAAAAGCCAATGGGACAAGACGAAAACCAAAGCACTCAAACCACCGATAATAATGCCCGACAGAGAAAAATACTTGACTGCCTCGTGTTGATAGACTTTTTCAAATTTAGCCCATCTTGGAAAAGGTATTCGGGTAAAAAAAGAAAGCGCTGTGAAGAAGATATTGAGTTCTCTAAACATAGAAAGTAGATTGGCGATTAACAATTAGTGGTAAAGATAGCTCCTAACTAATTGTTAATCACTCATTGTAAATTAATTAGTCGGCATTACTAACACCAGCTTCGTCGAAACTTGCCATTTCGTTTAGGAAATTGACTGCCGATTGAATTAAAGGAAAAGCAACGGCAGCACCAGTGCCCTCGCCCAAACGCATACCCATATCCAATAAGGGCTTTGCCTTAAGCTGATCGAGCATTAACTGATGCCCTTTTTCTTGTGACTTATGCGTGAAAATACAATAATCCAAAACATTAGGGTTCATTTTAGAAGCCGCTAAAAGAGCCGAAGTAATAATGAAGCCATCCACCATGATGCACATTTTAAGTTCAGCAGCCTTAAGCATGGCGCCTGCTATCATCACAATTTCGAAGCCGCCAAAGTAAGTCAGCACTTCTTCTGCAGAATTGTTTCCTCTATATTTTGAAAGGGCACGCCCCAGAATTTCATATTTGCGTTGAAGCCCTTCATCATCCCATCCGGTACCGCGACCAACACAGGCACTTAGCTCAATATTACTAAGAAGATGTAGAATAACAGCTGCAGAGGATGTGTTCGCTATTCCCATTTCTCCAAAACCAATAATATTAGACCCTTCAGAATGAATACGTTCAACTAAATCGCCACCTCGTTTCATGGCTTTTTCGAACTCCTCAGTACTCATCGCAGGTTCGTTAAGGTAGGACTTTGTTCCATAAGCGATCTTGGCATTTAAAACACCTGAACTCTTGTCAAAATCGTAGTTTACACCTGCATCAATAATACGAATGTCAATGTCGTGTTGTTTGGCAAAAACATTAATGGCTGCACCACCATTCATAAAATTGGCAACCATTTGCCAGGTCACCTCCTGTGGATAAGGACTCACCCCATCAAGAGCGATACCGTGATCGGCAGCAAAAACCATAATCACTGGTTTTTTTAGAGCCGGGCTTAATGTGTTTTGAATGCAACCAATGTGTTTGGCCATTTCTTCCAACTTGCCTAATGAGCCTAGAGGTTTTGTTTTTAAATCAATTTTTTGCTGAAGAGCTTCAGCTTTCTCTGTGTTAAGAGCTTCTATATTATATTGAATCATAATTCGATTTTTTTTGAGTGAATATTGGCTTAAGTCAATCTCTAAGGTAGTTATTTTGCTTTAAAAGTGGACTTAGCAACAAGGCCATTTTTTTACCTTTATTTACTTTATCCCTTAATCTTATAAGGCAGCCGCCTCTTCTACAGCTTCGCTAACACCAGCTTCTTCAAAAGAGGCCATTTCGTTAAAGTATTGTACTGCTGATTTCACAAGTGGGTAACAAACCATCGCGCCCGTGCCTTCTCCCAATCGCATGCCGATATCCATAATAGGCTCAGCACCCAAATGATTGAGCATGCTGATGTGTGCTTTTTCATTCGATTTGTGGGCATACAGACAGTATTCCAAAACTTTCGGGTTGATTTTAGATGCTGCCAAGAGTGCAGATGTGATGATAAATCCATCAATCAATAGGGTCATTTTTAATTCTGCTGCCTTTAGCATTCCTCCCATAATCATGGCAATTTCAAAGCCCCCAAAGTAAGTCATCACCTCCAGAGGATCAGTAGTATTACCTGTGAATTTTGATAGGCCTTCGTTTAAAAGCTCATATTTACTCTTTACACCAGCCTGATCGAGTCCAGTACCACGTCCCACACAATCCTCAAGGGGAATATTGGCCAAGAGGCTTAGGATAAGAGCTGCCGAAGAGGTATTACCAATCCCTTTCTCACCAAAAGCAATAAAATTACAGCCTTCGTTATGACAATCTTCAATAATACCAGCCCCTTTTTCGATAGCCTCAAGGCATTGTTCTTTGATCATGGCGGACTCAAAGCGATAGTTTTTAGTTCCGTAAGCCACTTTGCGGTTGATGATATTCAATTCGGGTTCGAAATCATGATCAACTCCCGCATCAACTACCTTAAAAATGATGCCATGCTGACGCGAAAAGACATTGATAGCTGCGCCACCTTGCATATAATTGTAGAGCATTTGATAACTCACCGATTTGGGATAAAAACTCACCCCATCATCCGCAATTCCGTGGTCACCAGCAAAGACGACTACTGTTGGCTCTTTTATTTCAGGGCTCAGACTGCCTTGTATTTTTGCTATTTTACAAGCAATACGCTCTAAAATCCCCAAAGAACCTAAAGGTTTGGTTTTATTATTGGTCTTGTTTAATATGTTTTCATCTAGGTCAGTAGATAGACTTTCTATTTTAAATTCTTGCATAGGTTTAGTGTGTTTTGTAAGGCTTGCAATTTACACAAAAAGCTAAGTTTCGTTAGGAAATTAACACTGAAATTTAGATGCTTGAGAATATGTTTTTAATTCTAAATCAAAAAAAATGTAACTTAGATAGAAGAACCTATTATATATCAACTTTCAATTTGGAGGAACTACAATGAAAACTGTTTTACACAAAGCCAACACCAGGGGACATGCCAATCATGGCTGGTTGAATGCTTACCATACCTTTAGTTTTGCCGATTATTACCATACCGATCGCATGCATTTTGGTATGTTAAGGGTTTTGAATGATGACCGAATAGCTGCGGGGAAAGGTTTTGGTATGCATCCTCATAGTGATATGGAGATTATCACCATTCCACTTACCGGTGCATTGGAACACAAGGATAATATGGGGAATTCTGCTGTAATTAAAGCGGGTGATATTCAGGTGATGAGTGCTGGTACTGGGGTGCTTCATTCTGAATTTAACCCCAATAAGGATAAAGAAGTCAATTTACTTCAGATTTGGATTTTTCCCAACAAAAAGGGAGTTGAACCTCGTTACGATCAGATTTCAATAAAAGATATTGAATCACAAAATGGGTTGAAACAAATCCTTTCACCTAATGCCGATGGTGCAGGTGTCTGGATTCATCAGAATGCCTGGTTTCACCTAGGTGTATTTGATCAGCAAACAGATGAAACTTATACCTTTAAGGATGCTGGCAATGGCTTGTATGTTTTTGTGATTGAAGGCGATATTTCTATCAAAGATTTTAAATTGACAAAGAGAGATGGGCTTGGTATATCCGAAACTCAACAGGTTGATATTAAATTTGGAGCCAAGTCGAAGGTCTTGCTTATGGAAGTGCCAATGTTCGATATCTAAATTGTAAAGCTAAGATTATCACTTTTATATTTTAAAAATTGGGATCAATAAATCCTGAAAACGAATCAGAACATGACATATACAGCTTGTTAATATTTAGAGTACGACGGTCCAGAGAATACAAAAGCGATCATTTCCGTAGAGATGACCGCTTTGTATTTTTCATAGTATGCTATTCGCTAGCTTTTTGAGCCTAAAAGACCTTTCAGTGCTTTTAAATTCTTTTTCAATTGACTTTTTATTTTGGTATCTTTTTCAGTCATTACAGCTGCTTCCAAATCGGGAATGGCATCCGTTCTTTCCAATTGAATCAGTGCCCAGGAAGCTTTCACTCTTACCATGGCATCCTTATCTCGAAGCATGCCTGGAATCCATTTCTTTGACGACCAGCAAGCTAGTTCGATTACTTTCTCGATACCTTCCAATTTCTCAGCTTTGCTACCACTTAATTGATTGTGGTATTTCGTCTGCAAATCGTTGATATCATCGGTATAGATAATTTCATTCTTAAAGAAATCCGGACGAACCACATTCTCAGGATAAGCAATCAATTCCTTATTGCAGGTCCAACGCACCATACGAGGCAACATCCAACGCATACCTGGTGTGCATTCCGGGTGACCTACAAATGAAGCCACTCTACCTTTTTCAACTTCAGCAGCCACAACAAATGGGCGATTGTTGGTCATATTAGCAGGCGTGCCTTCAACGGTATGCACATCGCTAAGCATAGTCGCCAGTTCCATAAATTTAGCACCCGATTTGGCAGGAACCAAAACAGGACCTTCGTAATACTGACAAAAAGAGATTTTTCTATCTTTCAGCTCAGGGAAGATCTCTTTCCCTTCTTTGGTCAACGAGAATTTTGATAAACCATGTCCACGATGATCGTGTTCAATGTCAATCGCTTCGCATCCATTTAATGCTAAGCTAGGATAATCAGGTGTTTCGGTCATGATATAAGCTCCAGCGCAAATACCCACAACAGCTTTGCCTTGTTCTTTCACCATTTTCACCAGTTTTTCCATACCCGTTTCACCCAAACTCTGGGTCTCGCCACGTCCGCTTCCACCTGGGAATACAATAGCATCGAAGGCATCGAGTTCACCCGACATAATTTGAGAAGCACGAACCACTTCGGCTTTCATATTGGGATCAATGCGTAAAGCTTCCAGAGCATCGGTAATACACCAGGGACTGTCTCCATTTTTATCGAAAACACCCACGCGTATGGTTTCTTGTGATTGATTTTGTTTTTCAACACGTTTGCAAGCACTTAATAGGCAGAAGCTCATGCAGACAATCAGTAAAAGATTGATTTTTAGTTTGGTCATTTTTGTTTAAGCTTTGTTAGTTGGTTATGTTGTCAGCTGATAAAGATAATAAATGGCTTGATCTTGCGAAAAGTTTATCTTTATGTTGTATTGGCATATTTTTCTAAAAGCTTTCTTTTTTATTGGGAGATTTTATTTCCAAAGGAATACCCGATATCACCAGGCTTACACGATCGGCTTTTTTTGCAATATATTGATTGATTCGGCCCTGTAAATCATTGAATCTCATGGCCACTTCATTACCCGGATGCCCACCCAGACCGACTTCATTACTGACAATAATCCAATCGCAATCCTGAGAAAGAATTTGATCTAAAATTGCTTTAGCTTCTTCCAGGCTTTTATCGTCCTGCTCACCATTATCAAAGAAGATATTGGTTAACCAAAGAGTGATACAGTCTAGAAGAACCATTCTTCCTGTAAAGTCATGAGAATCCAGAGCCTTTTCTTCTTCAATGTTTTCCCACTGCTCACCACGACGTGCTTTGTGTGCCTCAATGCGTGCACGATGACCATCGTCCCAAACACGAGATGTTGCCAGGTAGATGGGCTTATTTGATTGTTCGAGGGTCAGTTGCTCCGCGTACTCGCTTTTTCCACAACGTTGACCACCTGTAATAAGATGAATCATGATATTATACTTGAGTTGCTAGTCTGTAAAGAGAAGCAAATGATTTATAATCTTAAAGCTAATCAATCTATTTGACTAGCAGATTAATGCCTAGATAAAAAGCGGAGATCAATACAATTGTCACCAAACAAACCGCATGGTTGATATAGGCAATGCGTTTGATTTCTTTGTTCTCAATCTTTCGATCTATTTCACCAATATAGGGTTTCTCAACCAGCTTTCCGCCATAATCATGGGCACCACCAAAACGGCAATTCAAAATACCTGCAAGAGCTGATTCAGGATAACCCGCATTGGGGCTGGTGTGTGAGCGACCATATCGGAAGATGAAGACAAAACCTCTGTAACTCAGACTCACAAGCACCATCAGAAAGGCTGTGATACGGGCAGGTATAAAGTTAGCAGCATCATCGATACGAGCCGCAACCCGACCAAAGTAGAGGTATTTTTCATTCTTATAACCAATCATGGAGTCCAGTGTGTTGATCATCTTATAGGCCATCATAGCCGGTAAGCCACCCACAGCGTAATAAAAGAGAGGTGCCACCACACCATCCGAGAGGTTTTCTGACAGGGTTTCGAATACAGCCAGACGGATTTCCTGTTCGCTAAGACCTTTGGTATCACGACCAACAATCCATGACAGGCGTTGTCGTCCAGCCTCCAGACCTTTCTCTTCAAGCTCTTTGAAAACCTCGTAACCTTCCTGCAAAAGGCTGCGATTGGCCAGTCCGTAAAAGACAAAAACAGAGGTGAAGGCAATAAATGCCCACTTCTCCCAGCCTAATAGTAGTATGGATAGGAAATAAAAGGATGAATAGATCAGTAGGATTAAACTCAGGCTCATAAATGCGCCTTTTATAAGACGATGATTGCCATGATTGAGTTTTTCAGTCCCCAGACTGATCATATTGCCAAAACCCACGATGGGGTGAGGTAAGTTTCGAGGATCTCCCAATATGAGATCCAGGATATAACCGATAATAAGAGGTAGTATTATGAGTTCGATTTGCTCCATTGAGTCAGTGCGTCTATTAAAAGTTGGTTTTTGTCTTCGGATAAGGTTGCGACGCGAATAAATCGGTCACTTAGTCCTCTAAAGTTACTTGCATCACGAATCAGCAAGCCAAATTCCGTAATTAAGTCGTTTTTTAGCTCCGAAGCACTGGATTTCTCTAGTTCGATTAAAAAATAGGACGTTTTTGAAGGCCATATTTTAAGACCTGGAATTTGAGCCAGTTTTTCCGAAAATTTCTTTTGATCTGATTTGTATTGTTTTACAGGAGGCAGAAAAGACTGTTTCCTTTGCAAAATGTACTTTCCAGCCTCAATTGCTATGGAATTTACCGTCCAGGGAGGCTTGAAAAATCGAATATTCTGTACCATATCCTTGTTCGAGATCAAATAGCCCAATCTCAGGCCGGGTATCGAGAAATTTTTAGTCAATGACTTCACCAAAATCAGATTTTGGTATTCATCAATCAAATCGATTGCAGATGAAATTGCATCAGTAAAGTCGATGTAGGCTTCATCCACCACAAAAGTGCTCTTAGGGTTGTTTGTAAGAAGAGATTTTAGGAAAGTCTTCTCAACAACGCGACCATCAGGATTATTGGGATTGCAAAGCCAAACCAAACCTTCTGCAAAGAGGGTGGTAGCTTCTAGCTCTGCCCAATTAAGGTATTTAAGCTGATGTTTATTGACCAAACAAGCATCCTCATACTCAGCAAAAGTAGGGATGATAATGGTCGAACTCTTTGAATGAAAGGCCTGTGCAATCAAGTAAAAGGCTTCAGTTGCCCCGTTGCTGGCCAAGACCTGATCGGGCTTAATAGCCAAATCCTGAGCAATTAAATCGCAAAGGCTTTCTGCTGCAGGTTCGGGGTAAGCATGTATCTTATCCCAATTGGCTTGAATAAAGGCTTTTAGTTCCTCAGATTTGCCGCCATACCAGATATTCGTCGAGAAATTGGCTTTAATAGGATGTGTATAGAGATAGGCGTCATCGCCATGTCCGTGTAACATATTGAATATGAGTCGTATTTAATTTAGATTGTCTTATGAATTAGACGATTCAAATTAAGTGAATAAAGCCAATAAAAACAATAGGTTTACAGCTGTAATCACATCCGTAAACCTACCTTTAACCTATTAGAGAATTATTTCTTTAATTTAATTTTTCATTAAAGAAATAAATCTCCAATTACACAAATTGCTTTATTTCAGATTGATAGCACCAATTAAATCATTGATATCACTCACCTGATGACGTATCATATACTCTTTTATCCCTTCCACAATCTTCACACTCACCTGAGGGTCGATAAAGTTGGCTGTACCAATTTGAATGGCCGTTGCACCGGCAAGAATGAACTCAATCGCATCCTTAGCATTCATAATACCCCCTAAGCCAACAACAGGAATCTTAACCGCCTGAGCAACCTGCCACACCATTCTAAGGGCAACAGGCTTCACACAAGGCCCAGAAAGACCACCCGTTACTGTTGATAAGAGAGGTTTACGGGTTTCAGCGTCTATTGCCATACCCAATAAAGTATTGATTAAGGATACTGAATCAGCCCCTTGTCCTTCAACTGCCTTAGCGATGGCCGTAATATCAGTTACATTGGGTGATAGTTTCACCATTAAATGTTTTTTATACACTTTACGGACCTCGCGAACAACCTCTTCAGCCGATGCACAGGAGGTTCCAAAGGCCATACCGCCTTCTTTGACGTTGGGACAGGAAATATTAAGCTCAATACCTGGAATATGCTCCAAATCATTGATCATAGCAGCTGTTTCCACGTAATCCTGAATCATTGAACCTGAAACATTAACCATTACATTGGTCTGGTAGTCTTTAATGCGTGGATAAATGTCCTGGCAGAAGTTTTCAACCCCCTTATTCTGTAGTCCCACAGCATTTAACATACCTGAAGGCGTTTCAGCCATTCTGGGATAGGGATTGCCTTCTCGGTGATGTCTGGTGGTTCCTTTTACTAAAATACCCCCTAAATCGCTTAAATCGATAAAATCAGCGAACTCTTCACCAAAGCCGAAGGTACCTGATGCTGTCATGACCGGGTTCTTTAAAACCAGATCCTTAAGTTTTACTTCTAAATTTACCATTTTAAGTCTTTTATATTGAAGACAGGGCCCTCAGTACATACACATTTATTACCTTTTTTTGTGTCTGTCACACAGCACAAACAAGCTCCAAAGCCACATGCCATCGTGTTTTCAAGAGAAACCTCACATGGAATACCTTTTGACTCAGCATAAGCTGCTACGGCCTTCATCATGGGTTCCGGACCACATGTAAAGCTGTAATCGAAGCTCTCATTCTCCAATACAGAGTGTTGAGTGGGATAGCCCTTTTCACCTTGAGAACCGTCCTCAGTGGTTATCAAAATACGTCCATAGGGCTTATAGGCCTCTAAACCAACGGCATCATAAGAGGAACGAACACCCAAAATAGTGGTTACCTCGTTGCCGGCTTCATGTAGAAATTTAGATAAATATAATAATGGAGCGACCCCACAACCTCCACCAATAAGCAGAGTTTTAGAGTTTTTAGGGATGGTATAAGAATTGCCTAAAGGATAAACAATATTCAGTTTATCGCCAATCTTAAGCTCTCCTAAAGACTTGGTGCCTTCACCAATACGTTTAACAAAGAGTTGAATAACATTTCTGTCGTAATCCACATTGTGTATTGAAAGAGGGCGGCGTAAGAAAACCGCATTGTTATTGTCAACTCTCACATTAACAAACTGGCCTGGCAGAATCTCAGGCAAAGCTTCATAGGCTTTGACATCAAGCACAAAATGCTCACAATTAAGCTCTTCGTACTTAACAAGTTCAAAGTCCTGGATTAGTTTCTTCATACTTTTTTTATGGGTATAAAATGGAAGCATCAGAGCTTTGTGGGCTTCAAATGCTGTTTAATAGTAAATCGAGTTCAAAGATAAGCGAAATATTCGCTTGCTCAAAGGGAAATGAACTTCCCAAGAGACTTTAAAGTCATTCAAAACAAGAATACAGAATTAATGAAATAAAAAAAGCCATAGAAGGGAATCTAAGGCTTTAGAGCGGTTCAAACGGCTTATTACGGCTACATTTAGGCTGGATTGTATTCTTTAAAAGTCTTATCGCTGTAAAAGACCACAACTTTTTCAATTTTTTTGTCCGATAAAAAGGCAGACATATCCAGGTTAGGTAGCGGCTCACTTTGGGGTTTTGCTGTCTCTGATACTTCTTTTTTTAATCTGGGCGGCTGTGCAGACTGATAGGGTTCAGGCTCATCGTCCTTAATTATCTCCTGAAAAAGACTGCCTGAGTCTGATTTTTTACTCATTTCTCCGCTGCCAGATATTAACCAATCTCCGCTAACATGAGGAAAAGAACGCATGATCTTTTGTATAAAGTCCAAACTCGGATTATTACGGCCGGATAAGATATGAGACATGCTAGAGCGCTGAACACCAATAATATCAGCAAATTTCGAAGCACTTAGGCCTTCACTATTGAGTAATTGAATGATTCTATCTTTCATGCTTATGCGATTTAGGTCAAAAAGGGATGATATTTTCTGATTTTTTGAAATTGTTACAAGTGTTAATTCTGTCAACTGCACAAATGTAATTTAAAATTAACAATTATCAAAATTTAGGATTCACAAAAAGCAATTACTTTTGTACACAAAAGTAATCCCTATGAAAGTAGATATTTATTACAAATGTTACTCATTAAACAGTCAATAAGTATATCTGCATTTGAATGTATTCAAACAGAGGCCTATTAGCGTTAAAGTGTAATTAGTTTACAAATGACCAGTCTGCCAGGCCTGCAATATTAATCTTCTAATAACAGAGTGTAATTATCTCATTAATTAGTTAATTAGGTGTCAATTTAAAGTATAATCCGACTATGTAAACCCATATTACAACTGTATTTATAAGATTTAAAGTAAATTACGTATGATTATATATAAGTAATTGATTATGATGGAATACTAATATTTAAAAGCTTATGCATTGCACAGTATTCAACGGATATGTGACATATGTTACTTTAATCTTAAAGAATTACTTTATATAAAGCTTGTAAAAACTTGGTTTTATGATCATAGTCATATAGAATATTAGCTATACATGCATCATTAATATCATGTTCCATAACTGAATTTTTAGCGTGTTACAATTGTTGCCTTATGTAGTTTAAGTTACATATTGCAATCCACATTAAAGTTCATGTTTGTAAATTCAACCTTTATGGGTTTACAATAACCCAGTTCACTTATGTAACAATCATTTTTAACTTTTTTTCTTCAAAGATGTGACTTTGTAAATTTTGAAACTCGGGTCTAACTCCCCTATTCACCTTAAAACTCAATGACAATTGTAAAATACATGTAGGATAATACACCGAGAGTTAAATATGTAAATCTCAGATCGGTTTAAGGCCCCTTATTTCGCCATTAAAAAATTGAAAATCAATAAATACAGGTGGATTTGCATGCAATTTCAATGACCAATACAGGCGGTGAAGTAGAAGAAATGCCTTTTAAAATATGTATTCTAAGCCTTTTGTTTGGAAAATGAGGAATTAGGTGATTCTCGATAAGTTGAAAAGATGACTTTCGTCCCTATTGCTTTACTTTTAGATTTTTGGAATCGAATATGTCCTCTTTTTTATTTTAACAACCATAGAATGGAATAAAATATTAAAGGCTAATAAATGTTGAGGGATATTGAAAAATAAAAAGTGTAGAAACGAATTCCGTTTTTACACTTTCAATAGATTTATTCAACGATTACGGGTTATTCATCTCGGATAGCATCAATGGGTTTGATTGAAACAGCACGCTTGGCTGGGATAATTCCTGCAATAATACCTGATAAGATCAGGATGCCCAAGGCAAGCATGGCCAAATTGAAATTCACTTCGGGATGTGTGAACATGGGTTGATCTCCTCCACTTTTCTCAATAGCAAAACTCAATAACTCTAGCAAAACAACGCCAATTGTTAAGCCAACCCAACCCGCTATAGACGTTAACACAACAGATTCAGTAATAACAGAACTGATAATCATGGATGGCGAAGCACCAATCGCCCGCTGAATACCAATCTCCTTGGTTCTTTTTTTCACGATGAACAACATGATATTACTGACACCAATAATTCCAGCTAGTAACGTACCAATACCAACAATCCAAATTAAACCTGAAATACCTAAAAAAAGTTTATTAATCTTAATAAATTCCTGCTCAACATTATGACTCCCAATAGCCCTGTCATCATCAGGGTGTATTTTATGACGGCGTTTTAATAGATCCTTTACTTTACCTTCCACATAACTGGCCGTATAATTATCCTTGGAGGTGATGGAATAATGTCCAACCCGATTCCCATAATTGTATGTTTTTTGAAGCGTAGTAAAAGGAATGAAAACACATTGATCCTGCCATTCACCCCATCCCTGAGAATGCATGGAATGAAATACCCCAACCACTTGAAAAAAGATCCCATTAATCTTGATGTAGTCACCAACGGCTTCTTCATCATCTTTAAAAAGCACCTCATGCACACGTTTACCAATTACAGCGACCTTTCTGTTCTTTTGTAAGTCGATTTCATTTAAAAAACGTCCGGAAGTCATATTTAAGGGATCAATCTTATTTACGTCTGGCACATCACCCAATATGCTGAAAGCACCCGTTTTAAGACCGCGAACCACATTATTGTTGGCATTACCACCTCTGGCCTCAATACGTGGAGCCAGAAGCTTGATTTCAGGGATATTATCCAATAGCGCCTGCGTATCCTCATTGGTAAAATTATAACGACGCCCTTGTTTAAATCCTTTATAGGCCTTGCTGGTGGGTTGTGCCCAAACGAAAACGGAATTTGTGGCAAAATCTCCCATGCCATAATACACCCCATTTTCAAGCCCCTTGCCTGATCCAAGCATGATTATCAGCATAAATATTCCCCAAAACACACCAAATGCGGTTAGGAAAGTTCGCATCTTATTACTTTTAAGCGCCATATAGACTTCTGTCCACCTATCTTTATCGAACATCTTATTTAATTTATGTGTGAATCATTACCATCTTATTAATAGATTCTTTTAAGATTTATTCTTCAGAAAGTGCCTCAATTGGAAGAATGGAAGCTGCTTTTCGTGCTGGAAAAAATCCGGCAATCGCTCCGGATAAAACCAGTAAAACGGTCGCGCTGAATGCGACCCGTAAATCCACAGAAGGATTCATAAAGAATTCAATTTGAGTATGTGGGGCAAGTATTTCAAGAAGAATGACTCCCATAGCCAAACCAACATAACCGGCAACTGAAGTAATTAGTATAGACTCTGTTAAAACCAATGAAACTATTGATAATGGAGTTGCTCCCAGTGCTTTTCGGATACCAATTTCACGAGTTCGTTCCCTAACGACAATAATCATGATATTACTGACACCCACAATTCCGGCAATAATGGTTCCCAGGCCAATAATCCAAACGAACATCCGTATTCCGGCAAACAAAGCCATGGTTCGCTGATAATTTTCCATATTATTATTGATGAACATGGCTCGCTTGTCTTCTGGGTTGAATTTATGTCGCGCAGCAAACGTACGCTTCAATTGCTTTTCCATCTGTTTCAACTCTTCAATATTATGGGTATTGGTAGTAAAGGACATATTGGAAATGCGGTTCGCTCCATCGAAAACCCGTTGGGCAGTTGAAACAGGGATATACACCCGCTGCAAATCCCTCTCAGAATGATCTGTAAATGTTCCGATAACCAAAAAAGGGATATTGTTGATTTTGATATATTTGCCAACGGGTTCCTCCTTCTTGAACAAAGCATCTTCTACAACCGTTGAGATAGCAACAACCTTTCGATAGTCCTTAATATCGATTTCATTTAAGAATCGCCCTTTCAGACTTGTTGTATTCTCCAGCGTTTCGGTATCCGGATGGACAGCAACAATCGTGTAATTGACATATTCTGTTTTGTAAGAAATTAAGTTGTCGCCTCGGATAGTAAATCGGGAACTGATTTTATCCACATCCAAGCCCGATTCTTTCGTTCTGGAATAATCCTCATTGGTAAATTGGATGCGTCTTCCAGGTTGCATGCCAGCAAAGGCCATACTGGTTTGTCCACTGTAGAGCCAAAGGCTGTTTTCGGCATCAGCCTTAAATTGGTTTAAGACTCCATTTTGGAGACCATTCCCTGATCCCAACAAAATGATGAGCATAAAAATACCCCACGACACACTAAAGCCGGTCAGTATGGTACGAAGCTTATTTTTGCGAATGGTTTCGTAGATTTCTTGCCATTTATCAAGATCAAACATGGGCTTAGTTTTGGTTTAAAATATTCATACGGCAATGAATAGTGCCCAAATGGTGGTTTTAACAGACAATATGGTGGTTTTCTGTCTTCAATATAATCAAAGATTTGGAAATGAGCAAAATAAAAGGCCGCACAAGGCGGCCTTTTCTGAAAATTTTCAATTTGTATGCTTACAAAGCTAGATTTAATTTTACTCCTGCACGAATCCAACGTCCGGGTTGTGTAATATTCCCCATATCGAAATAATCGTGATCTAATAAATTACTTGCTTCTATATAGACAGTATAGCTTGGCTTTTGCCAGTATAACTTGGTATCGACCAACCAAAATGGACGATACGATCGCTCTTCGAATTGACTTAAATCATTTTTATTATACCAGGTATATGATCCATTTCTGTCCTGCCAGGCAAATTGCCATGACGCCCCCAAAGATTTATATATCTTGTGATTCAAAGATATGTTTAGCTTATGATTGAGTTGGTCTAATACATAGTTTGAGATAAATTCGTCACTTGATTTATCCATTTCCATGTATGCATATTTGATCGCAATAGACTTTATGAAAAAATCTGAATCAACCAGATACCTCATATTGATATTTGAAGAAAACTCAATTCCCCAGGTGTTCAAGTCAGTAATATTTTGAGCTTGCCACTTGTCTTCGGATTTGGCTTTTACCCAATCAATCATGTTCTTTCCCTCTCTTCTGAAGATGCCGGCATGAGCTTTAAGCCAGTTGGTATTAAACTTTAGACCTGATTCGTAAGTTGTAGCTTCTTCAGGCTCCAAATTAGTATTTCCGATATTGCTTGGGCCCACATAATACAAATCGGTAAAAGTTGGCATGCGTAATGACTTATTTACAGAAGCATAGAATTTGGTATTTCCCGTGATCTGATAACTCATATCCAAGCCTGGATAGAAGCTGAAACTTCTATCTAAATCCGAATTCCAATTGGCCAATACGCCAGCTGTAAATGTAAATTTATCAAGAAAAACATTGTGTTCTAAAAAGTAGCTTAAATTGGTTCGGGTGTGACTTTTAGTAAAGAAAGCCCCTGACTCACCAGGCACCTTCATCGATTTTTCCATCAATTCACCCAGCACATTACTCCAGACATTTTCAGATCTGAATTCAACACCGGCTGCAGTTTTTCCCAAACTCGATGAGAAAGCAAAATTCATACTCGATCCGTATACATCCGTCAGATGATAGTTGTGATTTGTATACCAGGAAGCCGGATTGTTTCGGAATAACTCAAACCTGTCCTGACTACGTCTCCAATAAATATTGGGCGTCATCTTTACTTTACCATTTGTGGTCAAACGTAAGCTGGCAAAAGAGGTTTTATTTTCTTCAAATTGATTAGGAAATTTGGGCGTGTAGAATGAATTAGCACCATAAGCCTTTTCATTATATCCCAATTGGAGATCCAATTGTCCGACTTCAGTTGAGAGCTTTCCCTGATAGAACGCATTGGTATTTCTGAAGTCTGTATTCTCAATATAGCCATCGCTTGATTTATGAGCCAAAGCCAGGTAGGATTTCAATTTCCCGCTAATGATGGTCGTATTGGCAGATCCGGAATAAAAACCATTTTCACCAGCTGAGATATTTGCTTTTAGCTTATTCTTATTTTCAGTTCCTGTTATAAAATTGATGGCTCCACTAAAAGCATTGGGACCATAAACCCGGGCTCCTGGTCCCTGAAGCACTTCTACCCTTTCGATACTCTCAATATCAACGGGAAGATTCATGCTTAAGTGCCCTGTTTGAGGATCGGTAATATTCACGCCATTGAGCAAAATCATGGTCTGATCGAAATTCCCCCCCCGAATGCTGACATCGGCTTGCACGCCATGATTTCCCCTTTGGCGCACATCCACATTTAAAACATACTCCAATAAGTCTTGCAAACTTTGAACCGGAGCAGCCTCAATTGCTTTTTTATCCATGATGGTAACGACTCGAGCCATCTGCGAATAGGTCACACTTGCCCGTTGCGCACTAACGACAACTTCATCGAGCTTTTTATTGTTATTTACAATGATCGTATCTGCCTGAGCAAAACTTTCATAAGGAACTGTGACAAGGCTGTAAGCAACCAGTAGAGATGAAATTGCACACTGTTTATTGAGACTTTTAAATATCGAATACGATTTGCGGGTCCATTTCCTGAAATAGGATATATCTGAATTTACTTTTAATTTCTTCATCTAAAATTTAATCTAATTTGTATGGTAAAAACAATTTTATTTTTATCGAGTCTTAATAAGACTCGGTAGTTTGAACAAATATAGATATTAAATTAGAAGATAAGCGTGATCTTAATTCGTATTTTTAATGTGTCCGCTTAATCTAAAAGAAGGTCCTTGAAAATCATTTAATAAGAGAATGAACAGATTTTGGTTAAAAGAAAATTACCATTCCAGGAAAGAATGGTAATCGCAGTGCTCATTATGCTTTTATTCAAAAATGAATGACATTTTAGTTTAGGTGGTCAGCGAAAATCTCATCAAAGATCTCCCCTTTGGTCAGTCTTCCATTTTTTAAACAAATCGTAAATACCTTCCCCTTGGCGCAAAGTTTATTGTCTGATAAACGATAAATATCTTCATGGAAAATCAGCTTTGGACCATCTCTATCGATATTCAATTTCACAACAAATTCATCTCCCGAACTCAATGAGATTTTAAAGTCGATCTCAACTCGTGCCACCATGGCATCTAAACCTTGATCATGCAAAACTTTAAAATTGTTACCTGCTGATTCTAAGAATTCATGACGGGCATGTTCAAGATAGTTCTGATAGACTGAATTGTTTACAACACCCTGCAAATCACATTCATAATCGCGAACTTTTAATTTTAACTCGTAGATATAGTTTTTCATTTGATCTAGTTTATCCTTTAAATTAGAAAGGCAAGTTCATAAAAAAAGGATTGCCAAACGACAATCCTCTTCAATATGTTTGTCTATCGTTAGATTTACATGTTCATACCACCACAAACGTGGATGGTTTGACCTGTAACATAAGCAGAAAGATCTGAACCTAAGTAAACACAAGTTTTTGCAATTTCCTCTGGTGTACCCCCTCTTTTCAAAGGAATTTTAGCAGCCCACTCTTTCACAACGTCTTCAGGAAGTTGTCCGGTCATCTCAGTGATGATGAAACCTGGAGCAATTGCATTAGAACGGATTCCACGAGAACCTAGCTCTTTCGCTACAGATTTGGTAAAACCAATGATACCAGCTTTAGATGCTGAATAGTTAGCCTGACCAGCATTTCCGCTAACCCCGACAACAGAACTCATGTTGATAATAGATCCGCTACGTTGCTTTAACATAGTACGCTGAACAGCTTTTGTAAAGTTGAATACAGACTTAAGATTTACGTTAATAACCATATCCCACTGCTCTTCAGTCATTCTCATCAACAATGTATCCTTAGTAATACCTGCATTGTTAACTAAAATATCTACAGCACCAAATTCCTTTACAATCTCAGCTACAACTTTATCTGTATCAGCAAAATTACTTGCATCTGAAGCGTATCCTTTAGCCTTAACACCATATGAAGCGATTTCTTTTTCAGTTTCCTGAGCTGCTTCATTATAAAATAAATCGGTGAATGCTACATTTGCACCCTGCTTTGCAAATTCAATTGCAACTGCTTTACCAATACCGCGAGACGCTCCGGTAATAATCGCTGTTTTTCCTTCTAATAACTTCATTTTTCAATATTTTAAGATATAAGACGACTTCATTTTATCCGTTAGAGTTAGAAATACCCAAATAATAAATATCATCAATTTCATGATGAATACGTCTTAATAATTAAAAATAATTCAATTTAATTCATTGATCAACTATATTATAAGTTAAATATTACTGATCAGAACAGACTTTTGATTTCTCAAAAATTGACCAACAAATATAGGATATTTTAAATAAAATAATGCTTTTCGTTTTGAACATATGCCTATAAATTCTCTAGTTCATTAGAAACAAGCCTTTTTGGACCAATATTGAAATACTTAATTTTATCTCTAATTCTCATTTCAATTTTCTTTTTCATATGTGCTGTATTCTAATCTATTATTATTAATTTCGCAAACCGAAAATGGTCCTTATATGAAGCTTTCAAACATTTCTGTAAAGAGGTGATTTTAAAGATGAAAGGCATTTTTTTTTCACAAACAATACATTGGTTTTTATGTATTGACATATTTATTTTTAATTGTCTCTCTACTTGTCCTAGATATAATGCAGAGGCATAAATTAAAAGATTCGCGTTTAAATGATTTCAGTTTCAAATCTATCTATTCAGTTTGGTAAACGTACACTTTTTCAGGATGTTAACTTAAAGTTTACACCCGGGAATTGTTACGGTATCATAGGTGCCAATGGTGCCGGTAAATCAACTTTCTTAAAAATTCTTTCTGGCGACCTAGATTCAACTACGGGTCGTGTTGCTATGGAACCTGGTGAACGTCTGGCTGTACTAAAGCAAGATCACTTCGAATTCGATGAATTCACCGTTCTTGATGCTGTTGTGGCTGGCCATTCGGAGCTTTGGGCAATCATGCAGGAAAAAAACGAGCTGTATGCCAAGCCTGACTTTTCTGAGGCAGATGGGATTAAAGCTTCTGAACTTGAGGAAGAATTTGCCGAAATGGGTGGTTGGAATGCCGAAAGTGATGCCGCAGAACTTTTGAGTGGTTTAGGGATTAAAGAAGCCCTTCATTACAAAATGATGTCTGAGCTAAGTGGTAAAGAAAAGGTTCGTGTTCTTTTGGCACAAGCCCTGTTTGGGAGTCCTGATAACCTCCTTCTGGATGAGCCAACCAATGATCTTGACCTTGAAACGGTTATGTGGTTGGAAAACTATTTGGCCAACTTTAACAATACAGTTATTGTAGTCTCTCACGACCGTCACTTCCTGGATTCTGTTTGTACTGATATTGTAGATATTGACTTTGGTAAGGTGAAGATGTTCTCTGGAAACTATACGTTCTGGTATGAGTCATCTCAGTTAGCTGCACGTCAGCAAGCAAACCAAAATAAAAAGGCTGAGGAGAAGAAAAAAGAGCTTCAGGAATTTATTTCTCGCTTTTCTGCCAATGTGGCAAAATCCAAGCAAACAACTTCACGTAAGAAGATGCTTGAGAAATTGAATATTGAAGATATTCAGCCTTCAACACGTCGTTATCCGGGTATTATTTTTCAGCAAGAGCGTGAAGCAGGTGATAAAATTTTCTCTTGTACAGGTTTAAGCAAGCAAATTGAAGGGGATGTTTTGTTTAAGAATGTGGAATTCACAATTGAAAAGGGAGAAAAAGTGATTTTCCTGTCACGTGACCCACGCGCCATGACCTCCTTATTTAATATTATCAACAACGAAGAAAAAGCTGACTCGGGATCATTCGAATGGGGCGTAACCATTACGTCTGCATATCTGCCAGTTGATCACAATTCATTCTTCCAAGAGGATATTTCACTTCGTGATTGGTTAGCTCAATACTCTCCTGATACTTCAGAGATCTTCTTAAGAGGTTATTTGGGTAAGATGTTATTCTCGGGCGAGGATATCTTTAAAAAAGCCAATGTTCTTTCAGGGGGTGAAAAGGTACGTTGTATGGTGTCCAAAATGATGCTAAACAATGCCAATTTATTGATTTTGGATACACCAACCAACCACTTGGATTTGGAATCCATCCAGTCATTTAATAATGCCTTGATTAATTTTGGAGGTACCGTATTAATGTCATCTCATGACCACGAGTTCATTCAGACGGTTAGTACACGTATTATAGAGTTAACGCCAAACGGAACCATCGATAAACTAATGGAATACGACGAATATGTATCGAGCGAAAAAATCAAAGCCCTTCGCGAAGAAATGTATAAATAGTCCGATCTAATATAGATACTTGAAGTCCCTCTAAAGCTTTTGTTTTAGAGGGACTTTTTCATTCTATTCGTGATGACTTATATGAATTCTTATTTATCTTTATAAAAGACTATCTTTCTATATAGAAAACTTTGATATATCGATAATTATTAACAAATATGCTGCTTCTTTTATTCTATCTCTGCTTAGCCCTTTTTATCTCTTTTCTCTGTTCTATTATGGAATCGGTTCTTCTCTCCACTCCCATGTCATTTCTATTGGTAAAGGAAAAAGAAGGACTTAAATCATCTCGTGTGTTTATAAAACTGAAAAACCATATTGATAGACCTCTTTCAGCTATTCTTTCATTAAATACCATAGCACACACTATTGGCGCAGCAGGTGTTGGAGCCGAAGCAACCAAAATATTTGGAGAAGTATATTTTGGACTTATTTCAGCCGTGCTTACGTTTCTAATTTTAATATTTTCGGAAATCATACCCAAGACTATTGGAGCAAGTTATTGGAGAAGTTTGGCTTTAACATCTGGTCTCATTATAAATTTCATGGTAATTATAAGCTACCCTTTAGTTATCATGTCTGGATATATTACCAAACTATTTTCAGCAGATTTAAAGGACCCATCCGTAAGTCGTGAAGAAATATCAGTTATGGCCGATATTGGAACTGAAGAAGGTGTTTTTAAAGAACGTGAAAATAAAGTCATCCAAAATTTAATCCGACTTCGGTCAATTAAGGTGACCGAAATTATGACGCCAAGGGTTGTGGTTGTGGCCGCAGATGAAAATATGTCCTTGGAAGAATTTCTTACAAAAAAGGAATTTCGTTATTATTCGCGTATTCCAATTTATTCCGAAAATATTGAGAATGTAAGAGCTTATGTTTTTCGCCAAACTGTATTCGAAAAACTTGCTGAGAAGAAAGAAAAATTAAGACTTAAAGATATTAGTAGAGAAATCGTCATTACTCACGAATTTCAAACACTTTTAAAAGTCTGGGATCAACTTCTTAAAAAGAAAGAACACATCGCCTTAGTCGTTGATGAATATGGTGGTATGGATGGGATAGTGACCATGGAAGATATTATAGAAACCCTACTCGGAATTGAGATTCTCGATGAAAAGGATAAAATCATCGATATGCAACAATACGCACGGGAACGTTGGGCTGAACGTAAAGCAAAATTTGATATGCTAGACAAATCAAATAATTCAGAAATATCAGATAATCAGTAAAACAAGCGCAACAAAGTTACTTTGCCGCGCTTATTTTATTATTTAATTAATTCTGTCAATAGGGTTCGAACGGCACTTACCGATTCAACTTTATACTTGGCAGCAGTGTGTTTTAAGCCCACTTTAATGGTATGTGCAGTATCGGGAAGTTCTCTGAACATATACTCATCTGTCCAGTCATCTCCTACAGCAAAAATAAAATCAAAGGGCTTGTTCTTAATAAATTGTAAGGCGGCGATTCCTTTGTTTATTCCACCGGTTTTCACCTCAATAACCTTATTCCCTTCTAATATCTCAAGATTGTGATTGGCAATCATGGTTGTCAATTCATCTTTTAATTCATTGGCTCTTAAGTCGGCTTGTTCGGGTTCGGCTTTTCTAAAATGCCAAACCAAAGAATAATTTTTCTCTTCAATAAAGGTGCCTGGTGTTCTGTCAACAAATGTTTCAAGTATAGGTTTGATGCTCGATTTCCAATTGTCCGTCACATTCGAGAGCATTTTCCAGTCTCGGTCCAACTTTTTACTCCAGACTCCATGCTCGACAATTAAGTTGATTTTATGTCCGTCAAACCAGGATTCCAAACTGGCTCGGTCACGTCCGCTAATAATGGTAATAACGTTGCGAGGGTCCTCTTCCAACTGATATAATAATTGGTGCAGTTCTTCGTTGGGTTTGGCTTCATTCGGATTTCTCCTAAAACCTGTTAGTGTCCCATCATAGTCTAAAAAGATGGCTCGCATTTTAGAATTTTGATAATCCGAGCGAATCTTATCCATTATGTTGGCATTAACGCGCTTGGCATGCATTGAATTTTGAATTCTCTCCACCTTAGAGAGTGATTTTACAAATTCACTAGCCCACTTAAACACATCGTAGCGTTTGATTCTGTCCTGAAGGAAAATCATACGTTCACGTTGTTCGTCAAGAGGCATTGTCAGTGCCTGTTTTATACTTTCAGCTATCTCACTGATATTATTCGGATTGATAATCAAAGCCTCTCCCATTTCTTTTGCCACACCAGCCATTTCACTGAGTATAATCACACCAGTACGGTTGGTCCGGGATGCCACATATTCTTTGGCAACCAAGTTCATTCCATCGCGAACGGGTGTAACCAGAGCGACGTCACAAGAGCTGTATAATTCGATTAAATTCTCAAAAGGCATCGATCGGTAAAAATACCAAACCGGAGTGTAATTTATATTCCCAAATTGGCCATTCACATTCCCAACCAACTCTTCAACTTCTTTCTTCAAATTGACATAGTGTTCCACTGTGCCACGAGACGGTACGGCAAGCATTATCAGAGTCACCTTTCCAACAAACTCAGGGTATTCTTCCAAAAACTTGGCAAAGGCTCTTAATCGGTTAGGGATCCCCTTTGAATAGTCCAACCTATCGATAGAAAGTATCAACTTTCGATCAGGCGACAGAAGAAAATATTTTTCAAGTTCACGATGAAGTTTCGATTTTTCCTGAAGAGGTTTTTGGAAAATTCCAGTTGCAGCATTCTTAAATTTATCGTAATCTATCCCCATAGGAAAAGCATCAACAATAATAATCCGATCTTCAATTTGAATCTGATTAAACGAGATTTCGTAACCCATTAAACGACGGACAGAACTGAAAAAATGTCGTTGATAGTCATAGGTATGAAAACCGATTAAATCAGCCCCCAGCATGCCTTGAATCAATTCTTTTCTCCAAGGCAGAATGCGTAGAACTTCGAATGATGGAAAAGGAATGTGTAGAAAGAAACCAACTGTGATATTGGGTTTCTTCGATTTAATCATCTCCGGAACCAATAATAGTTGGTAATCGTGTATCCAAATGGTATCTCCTTCTTCTAAGGTTTCGAGAGCTTTATCTGCAAATTTCTGATTCACCCCCACAAAGGCCTCCCAGAGCTCTGGATCGTAATCGATATATTGGGCGAAATAGTGGAATAAGGGCCAAATTGTTCGGTTACTAAAGCCATCGTAATACAAATCAATCTCTTTTTTAGAGAGATGAACTGAAATACAATCTTCTTCAAGTAATTTTTCTTCAATTCTACCAACCAGTTTGTCATCTATGTCATCACTGGCTAAACCCGGCCAGCCGATCCACTTTCCGTTATATTCTTTATAGACTGATCGCATGCCTGTAGCCAAGCCACCAACGCTTGGAATCAGTTCTATTTGGTCATCATTTACGTTTATACTAACTGGAAGCCTATTGGAAACTATGTGAATTCTATTCATAAAATCAAACTTATATTTATCTAATAATGAATTTATTTCTCATGAAAAATCCCTATTTTGAGATTTGTATTGTGTATGTATACTAAAGTAATCTTTTTTTATGGAAAATTTAAATTACGGCGTTATTGGGAATTGCCGGTCAGCGGCACTGATATCTGAAACAGGATCTTTAGACTGGTTATGCTTACCTAAATTCGACTCTTCTTCAGCTTTTGCTAAAATTCTGGATAAGGAAAAAGGGGGCAGTTTTGAAGTTATCCCTGAAAAATTAACTCGCAGTGTACAGTATTATAAAAAAAACACCAATATTCTGCATACGCGTTTTATTTGTGAAGATGGGATTTTTGAACTAGTGGATTTCATGCCTCGATATATTACAGAGAATAATGACTATTATGCACCGCCTGATCTGGTTCGCTATTTTAAACACATAAAAGGGAAACCAACCTTTCGTATCCTCTATAATCCGAAATTGGATTATGCACGTAATCATACTAAAAGCAAACATGCACAGTTTAATTTCATTAAATCGAAGACGACATCCGGAACATATGATTCCCTCTATCTGTACTCAAGTTTTGATTGCAACTCGATTTTAAATCAGGATATTATCCGGTTAGAGAAACATGAGTTTTGTCTTGTAACCTATAATCAAAAACTTTTAAGACAAACGGATGAACGAATTTATCTGAACTTACAAAGAACTAAAACCTATTGGCTCAATTGGTCTGAAAAGACAAAGGCGCATCCTAAATATAGAAATGAAATCAATCGTTCTGCATTGATTTTAAAACTGCTAAATTTTCAGAAATCGGGTGCTGTATTAGCTGCATTGACCACATCTTTACCCGAAACCATTGGGGAAGTTCGCAATTGGGATTATCGTTTTTGTTGGATACGGGATGGTTCCATGGTCGTGAAAATACTGACACAATTGGGACATTACAAAGTGGCTAAAAGCTATCTGGATTTCATTATGGATATTATTCCTGAGAAAAGGGAGAAAGTCCAGATTATGTATGGAATCAATGGTGAGAAGGTTCTGCCGGAATATGAATTAGGCCATTTGTCTGGTTTTGAAGGTTCGAAACCAGTACGCGTTGGAAATGCAGCCTACAAACAAAAACAAAACGACATATATGGTATTTTATTGGATTTGATTCATCAACAATTCGAATTGTTTGAGAATTCCTTAGAACACACCGAAGAGCTTTGCACCATTGTGAGAAGTATTGTGAATGTGGTGGAAGAAAACTGGCGTAAACCCGATAAAGGAATCTGGGAAATTCGGGGTAAGAGCCTTCATTTTACCTTTAGTAAGGTTATGTGCTGGGTGGCTTTCGATCGGGCTGTAAAAATTGCGAAACTCCTAAATGCGGACTACTATGTGAGCAAATGGATTCCGTTTCGCGAAGCTGTGAAAAAGGATATCATGAAAAATGCATGGAATGAAAAAATAAAGGCTTTTACACAGCATTATGGGTCGGATGACTTGGATGCCTCAGTTTTGTTAATGGAAAGTTATGGTTTTATTGAAGCTTCTGATGAGAAATATGTTTCTACTGTTCTCACTATTCAAAAGGAACTGGAACATGATGGCTTAATGTTTCGCTACAAAAACCATGATGATTTTGGAACGCCCAAATCGGCATTTACCATTTGTTCGTTTTGGCTGATAAACAGTCTATTCAAGATCGGAAGAAAAGAAGAAGCTAAGGAAAAATTTGAAATTCTGATGAGTTATTCCAATCATCTGGGTTTGTTCTCTGAAGATATTGATTTTGCATCAAAACGCTTATTGGGTAATTTCCCTCAGGCCTATTCTCATCTGGCTGTAATCGAAACGGCTCTAAATTTATCAAATGATCAAGCGTCTGAAACAGAAGGATTAATAGAACAATTAAATTGTTAATTTAATTTTAATCGAAAACAATTGAGTAAAACATTATAATTCTATTCATAATATAATTATTTTCGCGACTTATTTAAAATCGATACAAATTATATTATGAATCCTATACTCAATCGAAATCTATATTTCGTAAAGGAACACGTTGGTATGTTTAAGGCGGCCAACAATTTTGATATTCTGAATCCTGAAAGTCAAGAAATAATTATGAATTGCCGTGAGGAGAATCTTGGCTTTTTTACTAAACTATTTCGATTTACAGGTTATAAAAGGATGACACCTTTTAATGTTGAAATTAAGACTTCTACCGGAGCAAAAGTGCTTCGTGTAAAAAGAGGCCTAACGCTGTTTTTATCAAATGTTGAAGTATTTGATGAAAATGAGCAATTAGTTGGACGATTTAAACAAAAATTCTTCTCAATTGGCGGAAAGTTTAATGTTTTTGATGTTAATGACAATCACCTTTGTGCCCTAAAAGGCAAATGGACCAGTTGGGATTTTAAATTCATGAAAGATGACATCGAATTGGCTCATGTGAGTAAAAAATGGGCTGGAATAGGAAAAGAATTATTCACAACTGCAGATAATTATATACTTGAAATTAAAGATACTGTTCCTGCAGAACAGCCTATACGAGTTATGATATTGGCGGCCGTTATGTGTATCGATATGGTTCTGAAAGAATAAGGTATTAAACGGTTCATTTTCCAATAGGCAATCTCTGAAAATGTGATGCCTATTGGATTTTGAATTTTAATCACTCCTCAAAATCTTAAATTCAACTTAATCAAGAAGATATGAAACATGTTATATCTGATCGGGATGCTTTTATTCGGGAATTCAAATTCCAAACCTCGCGAAGTAGCGGTCCTGGTGGACAACATGTGAATAAGGTAAGCTCACGAGTTGAATTGCGTTTTAACCTAAAAGAAACACAATTGCTTAGCGAGGAAAATAAAGCGCTTCTGTACAAGAAACTGGCTACGCGAATCAGTCAGGAAGGAGTATTAAGCGTTGTCGTTCAGGCAGATCGTTCTCAATTAAAGAACAAGCAAACGGCAATTGAGAAATTTTTCGAAATGCTTGAGCATGCACTCAAGCCTGAAAAGAAACGTCGAGCGACTAAACCCAGTCGTGCAGCCCGAGAAAGACGTTTACAAGCAAAAAAACAAAGTTCTGAAAAGAAGACACGTAGGCGATCTTCGGATTGGAAAGACTAATCTTCCGATTCTTTACTGAAAATCAAAAAAAATAGGCTGCCCAATTACTCAGACAGCCTTTATACATCCTCCGAAGTGTTTTAATCTTCGTCTTCATCGAAATCATCATCATCACTGGCATACTTTTCTTCGTATTGCTCTCTTCTGCTACTTAAGAGTATACCATCGTCATCATAATCAGAATCCTGATCCACCAATTCCATTGCTTTACGCACAGACATTCGAACCATGTAGATTTTTTCATCTGTTTCGAATGGTAAAGCTGATACTAACTCACCTTTATGGTTTGTAAATTCAATAAGGTGTTCACTAAAGCCTTCTAAATAATTAAGTTTGATCTGCTCTTGTATTTCTTTTGAGAGCTTCTCATAATTTTGAATGACTTTTGGTTTGTTCGTTTCCATGATTAGAATAAAATAATTAAGTGTGAATTACCAGCCCAAAAGATAAGCAAAAATCAATGGTGCAACAATGGTTGCATCAGATTCTACAATAAACTTTGGGGTATTGATATCCAGTTTTCCCCAAGTGATTTTCTCATTAGGAACGGCTCCTGAATAGGATCCATAACTGGTTGTTGAGTCAGAAATCTGACAGAAATAGCTCCAGAAAGGCGTTTCGGTTCTTTCCATATCCTGATAAAGCATTGGCACGACGCAAATTGGGAAATCACCTGCAATTCCTCCACCAATTTGGAAGAAACCGATGCCATTATCTTGTGTGTTCTCTGTATACCAATCGGCTAACCAGGTCATGTATTCGATACCGGATTTCATGGTAGATGGCTTTAACTCGCCTTTCAAACAATATGAAGCGAATATATTTCCCATGGTTGAATCTTCCCAGCCCGGAACCACGATAGGTAAGTTCTTCTCGGCTGCAGCAAGCATCCACGAATTCTTAGGATCAATTTCATAATATTGCTCCAGTACGCCTGAAAGCAACATTTTATACATATACTCGTGTGGCAAATAGCGCTCACCAGCCTCCTCTGCGGCTTTCCATATTTCGAAAATATGCTTCTGCAAGCGACGAAAAGCTTCTTCTTCAGGAATACAAGTATCCGTCACACGATTTAAACCTTGTTCCAACAAATCCCACTCCTGCTGTGGTGTAAAATCACGATAATCCGGCACACGACGATAGTGTGAGTGTGCAACCAGATTCATAATATCTTCCTCAAGATTGGCACCTGTACAAGTAATGATCTGTACCTTATCCTGACGAATCATTTCAGCCAATGATTTACCCAACTCTGCTGTACTCATGGCACCTGCGAGTGTAATCATCATTTTATTGCCTTGCTCAAGCTGCTGCTCGTAGGCCTTAGCTGCATCAACCAGGGTTGCTGCATTAAAATGTTTGTAATGCTCAGTTACAAATTGTGATATGGGTCCTTTTGTTGTCATTTTATGCGTTATTATCTAATTGTAATCTTCAAGAGATCTAAATTGTTTTTACTTAGTGCTTGCTTTAAATCGTTTGATTTGCAAGCATGAATTTATAGGATAACATTTTATAATACAACTTAGCCACTAAGAATTCAGGGGCTTTATTGCCTTTAATAGGGGCTAATTCAACTAAATCAAAGCCTAGAACGTTTTTCTGTTCAAACACTTTTCTTAGGTATCGGATAGTGGTATTCCAATCCAATCCTCCAGGTTCAGGTGTGCCCGTTGCTGGCATGATTGATGGATCAAGTGCATCCAGATCGAAAGTAATATACACCTTCTCTCCCATCATATCGATCGATTTCTGCATCCACTCATCGGTTCCATAAATATCCTCAGCTAGAAAGCATTTTTCTCTATTAAAATAGGGTAGCTCACTGGTATCCATACTTCGTATACCAACTTGAATTAAATTGGTGTTTTTTGATGCGTCATGTAAGGCGCAAGCATGATTATAAGGCGTTCCCATATAATCAGAACGAAGATCGGCATGAGCATCCAAATGCAAAACTGTAATATCGGAATACTGCTCGTAAAAAGCCTTAATAACCCCTATACTAATAGAATGCTCCCCCCCAAAAAAGGTTGGGAATTTTCCCGTTTCAATCATTTTTTTAGCCACTCGGTATGATTCTTCAAAAACAGCCTCAGGACTATGATTCACAGTTAGCTCAGGAAGAATATGCACACCCTTTGTATAAACTTCTGAATCTGTTTCTATATCATATAGCTCCATATTTTCAGCAGCGTCCAAAAAGGCCTCAAAACCATTATCAGCACCTTTTCCCCAGGTACTTGTTCCATCGTATGGGATAGATTGCAATAAGACAGAAGCAGATCCGAAAGCTGCAAAATCATCTTCTATTCCAGCAAAATTATTCATACTCTCTTTTTTATTATTCGTTATAACCAAGAATATTCATCATATCATCAACACTTTGCTCGTTACGATAAACGTAATCTACAAAGTTGCCCGATTCATCCCGATCCACAATCACATGTTTAGGAGATGGAATCAAGCAATGTTTAATGCCACCGTATCCGGAAATAGAATCCTGATAGGCTCCCGTATGGAAGAAACCAATATATAGCGGTTCTTTTGCCTTAGGAGAAAAACGCGGAAGCATAATCTGTTGATTAAAGTCCTCTGAATTGTAATAGTCGGAATGATCACATGAAATACCACCAATATTAATTTTGGTGTAATCGTTATCCCATTTGTTAATAGGCAGTAGAATAAATTTCTCGTGGATAGACCATGCGTCTGGTATCGTATTCATCAATGAGTTGTTGATAATGTACCACAATTCATGATCGTTTTGTTGCTTTTGCTCAACCACCTCGAAAATAATAGCACCACTCTCACCTACGGTATATTTTCCGAATTCGGTATAAATATCCGGTTCGTGAACCCCTCCGTTATCACAGGCTTCCTTAATATTATTAACGATTTCACGAATCATATATTCGTAATCGTACTCAAATCCCAGATGATTTCTAATTGGAAATCCACCTCCCAGATTTAAAGCATCCAGTGATGGTGATTCTTTTTTTAAGGCAACAAAAAGGTTAAGCGCCTTCTGAAATTCTCCCCAATAATAAAGACTGTCTTTAATACCTGAATCAACAAAAAAGTGAAGCATTTTCAATTCCACATTTTTATTATCTTTGATATGCGCATTAAAAAACTCAAGCATCTCTTCAGGGCGAATTCCTAATCGTGAAGTATAATAAGCCGATTGGGGCTCTTCATTAATTGCCATTCGAACGCCAATCTTAATTTTTCGTTTTCCAACTAATTTTTGCAGGCGGCCCATTTCGCTGGTACTATCAAGAATGATAACACAGTTTTCAAATCCTGCATCAATCAACTTGATAATTTTGGCTAAATAGTCAGTGGTTTTATAACCGTTATGCACGATCGTACGAGTCTGATCCAATTCCCCTTTCTCATGGAGTTTTAAAATCAAATCGATATCGAAAGATGACGACGTTTCCAGATTAACGTTGTGCTTAAGTGCTTCACCAATCACATGATGAAAATGGCAGCACTTGGTGCAATAACAATAATGATACTTGCCTCTATAATGTGAGGCTTTAATAGCACGATTGAATAGATTTCGCGCTTTTTTGATTTGTTCTCCAATCCGAGGTAAATAGATTAACCGGAAGGGTGTCCCGTATTTTTCAATTAAATATTTGATGGATACCCCATGAAAAGAAAGGTAACCCCCACGCAAATCAAAACCTTCCTGAGGAAAATAATAGGTTTGCTCAATCAAATCAAAATATGTATTCTTCATTTACACCATAAAAAATAAGATCGTTTTATAAAAAAGTGAGCGAATATATGCTTTTTTTTAATCGCTTGTTTCTCTCTCAAATATTTTTGAGCAATTTTTGTTGTGTTACAAGATAAAATTATTCTTTGAACTTACATCTAATCTTTTTTCTTTAATATATAAAAAACAATATTCTAAATGGAAATCAGACAAGCCACTTCTGACGATGCACTCAATATTAAATACTTAAAAACGCAAGTTTGGTTACACACCTACGCAACCAGGGGTATCTCTACCGATTATTCAGAATATTTAGATGGCGATTTTACTGTTGAAAATTGTTTGAAAAAAATTGAAAATAAGCATACATTTTGTTTGGTGGCAAAACAAGATGGCTTTCTAATTGGATATTGCGAATTGGATTATACGGCTACATATCCTGAGAGTAAACAAAACACTGCAGAAATGACCGTTTTGTATGTATCTGAACATTTTCATGAACAAGGTATAGGAAAAGCCCTCCTTATTGAAGCCGAAAAGCAACTTGTATCTTTAGGCAGGTATACATACTGGCTGTCTTGTTTTATTGAAAATCAGAATGCCATTGACTTTTATAAACATCTGGACTTTAAATCGAATGCTTCAATCTTTTTCTCCATGAATGATCAGCAATACGAGAACCTTGTTTTTCTGAAAGAAATTAGAATGTAATAGCTAGCTGATGTGTTGCTCAACTGTCTTTATAAACACTGTATTTTATGAATTGAATACAGGTCTCCCTCTTCTCATCACAAAAATGGTCTGAGGCTTGCTATTTCGGATAAAAACATCTTATTTTGCGAAAGCTTATTTTGATCGATTCCAGATAATGCAAAATCGATCATATATGAACTGAAGTTTCAAAAAACAAGACAAAATAAATGAATTCGCATAAAGTTATCAGCATCAGAAATCTGACTCCATCAACTTATATTATTCGCATGGAGAAAAAGGATTTTACATTTAAAACAGGACAGTACATCACCCTTGGTTTTAGTGGCAGTATAGACCGTAGGGAGTATTCAATATACAGTGCAGAGCAAGATAATTACCTGGAAGTACTAATCAAGGAAGTGGAAGATGGTTTGCTTTCGAAAAGACTAAAGAAATGCAAACCAGGTGACGAATTGGATGTGGATGGCGCATTTGGCCATTTTTCATTGAAAGATGATGAAATTAAATCCAAGAAATTCATGTTTATCAGTACTGGGACAGGGATCTCTCCCATTCACAGTTTTATACATACGCATCCGGAAATGGATTACACCCTTTTGCATGGTATTCGTCACAAAGAAGAAGCCTATGAAAGAGAATCATACGACCCGAATCGCTACATTTTATGTACTTCAGGTGAAAATACAGGCGATTTTAACGGTCGTGTAACCGAATATCTTCTTAAAAACCCCGTATCACCAGATACAATCTGTTATCTTTGCGGAAATTGTCACATGATTTACGAAGCCTATGATATCCTTGAAAAACAAGGTATCAAGCTAGGCCCTATTCATACCGAAGTTTATTTTTAAGTCAATACACATGACAAGTTAAATCACTTATGAATTGGGATTCGTAAATTTATTTGATGGTTATTGAATCATCGCATCAACAAATAATCAGATTGAAATGAAATATCATCTAATATCACTGGGTTGTCAAATGAATGCTTCTGATGGAGAGCGCGTTAGAACCGTGATTGAACAAATGGGTTATACCTGGACTGAGGAAGAAACTGAGGCTAATTTAATTGGTATTCTGGCCTGTTCGGTACGACAAAATGCCATCGATAAGGTTTATTCTAAAATAGCGAAATGGAATCGATGGAAAAACCGTTCCAACCTGATCACATTTGTTTCGGGTTGTGTTTTGCCTTCTGATCATGAAAAGTTTTTAAAGCTTTTTGATATTATCTTTCAGATGAAAGATTTGCCAAACTTACCGGAGATGATTCATCAGTATGGGATCACAACACCAAACGGAATTCAAAATGGATTTGATACTCATAACGACAATATTTCTGAGTTCTGGAATGTGAAACCCGATTATGCTTCCGATTTCGAAGCCTTTGTGCCCATCCAGAATGGTTGTGACAAATTTTGTTCTTTTTGCGCAGTTCCTTATACTCGAGGGCGTGAAGTATCACGACCATCATTAGAGATTCTAGAAGAGGTTAAATCTCTGGTTGAAAGGGGTTATAAGTCCATTACTCTCTTAGGACAAAATGTGAACTCTTATGGTTTGGATAAACCTGATACTGAAATCATGTTCCCCGAATTGCTTCGTCGGATTGGTGAAATGGGGAATCAATTAGGAACCGAATTTTGGGTCTATTTTACTTCGCCTCACCCTCGTGATATGACCGATGAAGTGATTGAAGTAATTGCCCAATACAAGTGCCTGGCTAAACAAATTCATTTACCGCTTCAGTCTGGTGACGATAAGCTTTTGATTGCGATGAATCGTAAACATGGACTTGAAAAATACCGTCAATCTGTATCAACCATTCGTCGTCTGATTCCTGAAGCGACCCTTTTTACTGATATTATTGTGGGGTTTACGGGTGAAAGCGATGAACAATTTGATGCGACTCGTGCTGCAATGAAAGAGTTTGATTTTAATATGGCTTATATTGCTAAATATTCACCTCGTCCTGGAGCACTCAGCCATCGTTGGTTCGATTCAGTCCCTCTTGAAGTGAAGAAAAATCGCCATCAGGTTTTAACTGAAGATCTAAAACTGACCTCAAGAAGTTATAACGAAAGCATGATTGGTAAAATCTTCAGGGTTTTGGTGAAAGGTCATGCAAAACACGAAGGCTACCTGGCCGGGATGACAGAAGGTAAAATTAACGTTCGCTTTCTGAGTGAGAATACAGATTTAATTGGACAAATTGTTGATGTTAAGATTAAATCAGCAACTGATTTTTCTGTAGAGGGAGATCTTATCGATTAATTTTAGAATAGCTAAGCGTTCTGAAAAAGAATGCTAACAATATAGAATAAAATGAAAACAATAGCCTTTAAAACATTAGGTTGCCGTCTGAATCAGTATGAAACAGATGCTCTGGCATCTACCTTTCAGAACAACAACTTCAAGTTGGTTGATTTTGAAAGTGAAGCTGATGTTTATGTGATTAACTCTTGCACGGTTACACACCAGAGCGATCACAAATCGCGTAACTTTATCAGTCAGGCCAATCGTCGAAATAAGGATTCCGTTTTGGTTGTAACAGGCTGTATGGCCAATAATGCCAAAGAAGAGTTAGAAAGTAGGGATGAAATCAATTACGTGCTTGAAAACGATAATAAATCGGCTTTGTTCTCATTGGTTGATTCACATTTTAAAGGCGAATTAAAACATCCGTCACAACTCGATAAGGATCTTTTTGCTTACGGGGCTACAGAAAAAGGTTTTCACACCCGAAGCATGATTAAAATTCAGGATGGATGCGATAACTTCTGCACGTTTTGTATCATTCCATCTGTACGCGGTCGTGCCAAAAGCCGTCCTTTTCAGGCCATTCTCGATAATGTGAAGGACGTGATTGATCAAGGAGCCAAAGAGGTTGTGATTACCGGTGTGAATATTGGTCGTTATGAATTTGAAAATTACAAATTTGATGATCTGATTGAGGCTATTCTGAATTTGGATGGTGATTTCCGTCTACGAATTTCTTCGCTTGAACCCGATGGTTTTGGGGATAAATTCCTAAGCTTATTGTCACACCCTAAAATGACGCCTCACCTGCACCTTTGCCTGCAGTCAGGCTCTGATGAAGTGCTTTTGAAAATGCGCCGAATGTATACTACCAAAACTTTTAAGAACACCGTTGAGAAAGTTAGGTCTATTCGACCTGATTTCAATTTCACTACTGACATTATCATCGGTTTTCCGGGTGAAAGCGAAGCTGACTTCGCAGAAAGTTGTGATATGATCAAGAACCTTGAGTTTGGTCACGTACACGCTTTTAAATACTCCATTCGTAAGGGAACTCGGGCTGAAAGAATGCACGATCAGATTCCTGAGAAAATGAAGACGGAAAGAAGTGAGGTGTTAAGAGGTATTGCTGAGGACAGCAAATTGAATTACAGAAGCCTGTTTATTGGTAAGATTCAGCGAGTTCTTGTTGAAAATATAAATGGGAATATTGCTAAAGGTTATGGAGAGCATTATGTTCCGGTTCAGTTCCAAGGTGAGAACCTGAAGAAAAACACATTTTATAATGTGTTGATAAAAGAGATTATGCCTGAAAATGATAATTTATTGCTGGGAGAATTACTTTAATTCTCTGACAGGAATATCTAACATTTTATTTAACACCCTGGAAGATAACTGAATCCAGAGCTACAATTTGATCATCCAGAAGGACTTTGATTTTAACACAAAGTTCTTCGGTTGTTCTGACATTTAATCTAGATTCGGAAAGAGCATAAACAGACCGTTTCAATGCTAATATTTTACCTTTTTCAAGAGTCTTTTGCTTCTTAATTCTACTGCGACTGAATGTTTCCAATTCATAATTCAAAAAAACATTCTTTTCTCCGGTGTTTTCAATTTTTGCTTTAACAGATAAAGCATCTAATTCCCCTTCTATCTCAACCCATGCCTTTATCTGATGTTCTTTAGGCGCAGAATTAAGCCCAAATACAGATAAAAAGTGGAACAGTATGAGGAATTTACAGATCATAGATAAAGATTGAATAAAATGTTAGTATAAAAATAGATAAGATTGACATAAGTATTGCTAAGTTTTACAATATATTTATCAACGATATACACATTTTTATCAATAAATATTTTACTCGTCTTTGATTATGAATTGTTTGTCATAGATTATCAAAAAAAATGAAGATCTCAATTCTCATATAGAACTGACTATCTTCATATTGACATTTAAAGGACAGATGAATTTACTATGCAACAAAACTGGAATAATCCGCATTTAAAAAGCGACGCAATTCTTCCGTACTGATTCTGACCTTAATTTTTCCACCCATAATATAGGAGATATTACCAGTTTCCTCCGAAACAATAATCACATGTGCATCGGTCATTTGGCTGATACCTATCCCCGATCTGTGTCGCAAACCAAGACTACCCGGAATATTGGGGTTATCTGAGACAGGTAGTATACAACGTGCGGCAAGGATACGATTGTTATCCAAAATTAATGCCCCATCATGTAAAGGGGAGTTTTTATAAAAGATCGATTCTAATAAGCTAGATGAAATACGGGCCTTTATTATTTGTCCTGTTTCAGCAAAACTATATAAATCAGTTCGTTTCGTAATCACAATCAGAGCCCCTGTTTTCGTATTAGACATATCCTCACAAGCCTCAATAATAGCATCAATTTCATTGTCTTTAATTGATTTATCATCTACAGCCAACCATTTTTCGAAAGAAAACTTTTGGCTAAAATTATAACGAGACCCCAAATGAAGCAGGAATTTCCTTACCTCCTGCTGAAACACGATAATTAAGGCAATAACACCAACTCCTATAAACTGTCCAAGGATACTACCTAGCAGTTCCATATTGAGGGCCTTTACAAATAGCCACATCAGATAAAATAAAAACAGGCCTACAAAAATATTGATCGCTACAGTTCCTCGTATCAGCATATAAACCTGATACAGCAAGAAAGCCACCAATAAAATATCCAGGACATCGAAAAAACTTAGCGTTATAAAAGCTAGGGGCATATGTGAAATATTAGGCTAATTATGACTTTAGAATATGAAAAGCAGCTTATTTGAAAGTGTTTTCTTAACAAAAATAGAAATTTATAATAGATAATCCTTTATAGATAAGCTCAATTATTTCATCAACATCTGATTGTAGATTTTTACGCATTCAACCGCCTCTTTTACATCATGAACACGTAAAATATGAGCACCTCCCAAAAGAGCAACCATATTCAAGGCTGTTGTGCCATTCAAACTATCTTTGGCTTCACCACCCAGAAGTTTGTAAATCACCGATTTACGTGAGATTCCAATCAGTAAAGGTAGATTAAGCGCCTTGAAGGCTTCCAGTTGAGACATGATTTGGTAGTTATGCTCCAGTGTCTTACCAAAACCAAAACCAGGATCTAGAATGATCTGTTTTGCGCCTAGGGCGTTCAATTGTTTCACTCGTTCTTCAAAAAACATGACTAATTCAGCCATAAGATCTTTGTAGACCGCTTGTGACTGCATGGTTTGAGGTGTGCCTTTGATGTGCATCATGATGTATGGCACATTTAGTTCGGCAACGGTTGCAAACATATGATCATCCATTGTTCCTCCGGAAATGTCATTCACAATACAAGAACCAAATTCCCCAACAACTCTGCTCACCAGTTCCGACCGAAACGTATCAATCGACAAAATCACATCAGGCAATTCTTTTCGAATAATTGCCAATGCCGGTTGCATTCTTCTCCACTCCTCTTCAACATCAATATCTTTGGCACCCGGACGCGTTGAATATGCTCCCAAGTCGATAATATCAGCACCTTCAGAAATAATTTGCCTGGCTCGTTTTAAAATTGAATTGGCATCAATATACTGACCACCATCAAAAAAGGAATCGGGTGTTAAATTCAAAATCCCCATAACCAAAGGTTTATCAAAAGATATTAAATTCTTACCACACATAATTGATTCGATCTTCTGATTTGAAGGATTTGTTTTATATTTTTGCATGTGATGGCTATTTTCGTTAATAATTGAACAAAAATAAAAGAAAATTGTCAAAGCACTCGACTTGTCGTGACTTATGGCGTTTTTATTATTCATTTAGATTATCAAAATAGACTGATTCATTAAAAATTAAGCTTCACTTATAGATGACTACAATAGAACAAACTCAAAAATCCAATATGACAACCAACGAGCAATACGATAGCATTATCAAGATTTGTACTGATATCTATACCAAGAAAATGAAAGATTATGGTACTGCATGGCGTATTTTACGTCCGACTTCTCTGACGGATCAGATTTATATCAAAGCGCAGCGTATTCGTAGCATCGAGGAAAAAGGGATGAGTAAGATTGAGGATGATATTCGCTCTGAGTTTATTGGTATTGTAAACTATTGTATCATGGGAATCATTCAGCTTGAGCTCGGACCTTCCGATCAGGCATTAGAGCATGACAAAGCTTTAGAACTCTATAATACATACTTTCAGGAAGCTAAAAGCTTGATGGAAAAGAAAAATCATGATTACGATGAAGCCTGGAGAAGCATGAGAGTGTCCTCTTATACCGACCTGATTTTGATGAAGATTAATAGAACCAAGCAAATTGAAGATAATAAAGGAAAAACGATTATTTCAGAAGGGATTGATGCCAATTACTACGATATGATCAACTATTCGGTATTTGGATTAATTAAATTGGAATTTGGTGAATAAAAACGATTTGAATCAACACACCCAAAAGTAAATATTTGAATGAGTTTATTAAGATCTGTAAGCCGCCTTTTAGTCGGTTCCCTTTTTATATTTTCTGGTTTTGTTAAAGCCATTGATCCTATGGGATCGACCTTTAAGTTTAAAGATTATTTCTTGGCTTTTGGAATGGATTCATTGACAGGCCTTGCCTTTACAATGGCAATTATCCTTTCGACTCTCGAATTCAGTGTGGGGATGCTAATTTTATTTAATGTGTATAAAAAAAGTGCATCATGGCTGGCACTTCTGTTCATGTTATTTTTCACACCCCTTACCCTGATATTGGCTCTCACGAATCCTGTGACAGATTGCGGCTGCTTTGGCGACGCATTGATATTAACGAACTGGGAAACGTTCGGAAAAAATATTATTATTTTAGCTTTTACCCTTGTGGTATTCTACACCCGTAAATTGGAAAAAGACAAAAGCTCTAAACTTACTCAGAATCTCTTGCTTGCCTTTTCATTAACGATTGCATTAGGCTGTTCTTATTACTCCTACCGTCATTTACCCTTTATCGATTTTAGACCCTATCATATTGGAGCCAATATTCAAGAAAGCATGACTATTCCTGAAGGAGCACCGGCTGACGAATACCAGTCCATTTTTAAATACGAAAAAAATGGGGTCATTAAGGAGTTTGATGAAAGCAATTACCCTTGGCAGGATTCCAGCTGGACTTATGTTGATGTCGAACAGATTAAAATTAAAGAAGGCTATAAAGCGCCTATTCACGATTTCTCCATTTCTAACGAAGAATCGGGTGATATTACCGAGCAAGTTCTAAATGACGCTTCCTACACCTTTTTATTGGTCAGTCGCCAACTTAATGAAATGAAGCTTACAAATCTGAAAGAAATTGATGAATTGGCAGCATGGTGTAGAAATCACAAATACAATTTCATCTGCTTAACGGCCTCTACAGATGATGAAATCAATACGTTTAAAGAAAAGAACAATGCGTTCTATGATTTTTATGCTACTGATGAGATTCAGCTGAAAACCATTATTCGTTCCAATCCCGGACTCGTTCTTTTACAAAATGGAACGATTTTAAACAAATGGCATTGGCGAGATATACCAAAAACAACAGAAATAAAGGCTAATTTAGCAGCCTATTCAATAACACAACATCAAACACTGACTAATAAATTAGTTATTTTAAGTATTACAACAACTTTATTGCTTTTAATCGGATGCTTCCTTATACTAAAATTTCGATTTAAGCTTTAAAAAACAGATGACAGTTATGAGAAAAAAAATTGTTGCAGGAAACTGGAAAATGAACAACAACCTTCAAGAAGGTATCGAGTTGGCAAAAGAAATTAATGGTTTGGTTGAGTCTACCGATATCAAAGATGTTCAAGTTATCATTGGCGCTCCTTTCGTTCACCTTACTGAGCTAAATAAGGCCATTACCAGCAATAAGATTCGTGTTTCGGCTCAGAACTGTGCCGATGAGAAAAGTGGTGCTTACACAGGTGAAATTTCAGCTTCAATGATTGAATCTACAGGAACTGAATGCGTGATTCTGGGTCACTCTGAGCGTAGAAGCTATTATGGTGAAACCAGCGAGATTTTAGTGAAGAAAACCAACCTTTGCCTTGAAAATAATCTAACACCAATCTTCTGCATTGGTGAAGTTTTGGAAGAACGTGAGAGTGGAAAGCATTTTGAAGTGGTTAAATCTCAAATTGCTGACGGTTTATTCCACCTTTCAGCTGAAGATTTTGGAAAAGTAGTTTTGGCTTATGAACCCGTATGGGCAATTGGTACAGGAGTAACAGCTTCTGCAGATCAAGCTCAGGAGATGCACGCTTTTATTCGTAAAACGCTTGCAGAGCAATATGGTGACGAAGCTGCACAAAATTGCTCTATCCTATACGGTGGAAGCTGTAAACCATCTAATGCCAAAGAGCTATTTAGCAACGAAGATGTTGACGGTGGTCTTATTGGTGGTGCTTCGCTAGTGGCTGAAGACTTCATGGGTATTGTTACTGCTTTTTAATTTTAAAGATTAGTAAAACTAAAAAAAAGTCGGGAAACTCAATGTTTCCCGACTTTTTTTATGTCTTTTATCCAACTAGAAATAAGCTATTCCTGTAATCCTTTAATACATTCAAGAGCCTTTTCTGCATTATCCATATCAACCAATAACTCGATGGCTTCGGGTGATCCTCCAATAAATCCTGCATGAATCCCAGTCTGGAAATCATCTTTAATAAAAGATGAGATCCCTATTTCATCCAAGCACTCCATATAATAGTTAACATCAATAACTGATCCTTTAAATACGCAAATACTTTCTTTTCCTTCAGTCATAATATTTCGTTTTAGATAGGTTTTAATTCATGTTTCTATTAAAGATAAGATCTATTTCTTTTAATATCAAGTTGCAACAGGTTGAATCTCATCTTTAGATTATTATTTTACATCAGACTTAAAAAGAAACGTTCTCAAAGATAGCAGCGCATAATCGGTTTCTTCCCTGTTTCCACAGACACTTCCTTAAATCCCACAGCCTTATAAGCTTTAGATATACCCGTCCATGCAAAGGCATCCGGATATTTGCTGAATGTCGAATTACAAGGATAACCTTCAATCAATTTAGCACCCTTTGCAATGCAGTAATCCATTAAATGTCTCAATAGAGCTCTTTTAACACCCCTCCTTCTCCAATTCCTTTTAACAAACAGGCAAGTTATAACCCAGGCATCATGGTCTTCAATATCGAGGAGTTCATCTGATTTCGATAATCGAGGAAAATCTTCCCGATTGCCAAAAGAACACCAGCCAATGGGTTCATCATCATTGTAAACTATAATTCCAGGCACCTGACCTGACTCAACCATTTTCTTCATTGCAAGACGATTTCCGTCCCCTTTACCAGCTTCAAATTCCTCTGCTTGCAGGCGCCAATACATACACCAACACCCTTCACAAGTGCCTCTTTCTGCAAACAGATATTCAAAATCACTGAAGTTGGAAGTATTCACCGGTTGAAAACTGAGCTGATTCTTTTGATTAGGTTCATCCATAATTCTTTTTTTTGTTTTCAATATACAAAAAAAAGAAACTGATTTTACCTAAGAATGATTCAATTTAGGGCGAATTCGTTGGCGATAAATCTGACTTTTTGAATACTTGTCGTGAAATTTCGAACGCATCAGAATTCGTTCCTCTTGTGGCAAGGCAATAATGTCTTTACACTCATCGGTACAACAGCCATGATAGTGTTCGCGACAAGACTCACACTGGATAAAAAGCAAGTGACAATCATCGTTGGCACAATTGGTATGGGTGTCACAAGCTGCACCGCATTGGTGACATTTGCTTATAACTTGTCCATCAATACTTTCTCCCAAACGTTCATCAAACACAAAATTTTTACCGATAAATTTCGATTTAACCCCCATGCGTTTGATTTGACGCGCATATTCAATAATCCCTCCATGTAGCTGATTTACATCATTAAACCCATGATGTTTGAGATATGCACTTGCCTTTTCACATCGCACGCCCCCTGTGCAATAAAGCAAAACCTTATTATCCTTCTTATCTGAAAAGTCATCAACAACCTGTTGGATTTCTTCCCGAAAGGTATCTACATCGGGACATATCGCATTTTCAAATTTTCCGACTTCGCTTTCGTAATGATTTCTCATATCTATCACAACGGCATTGGGATCGTCCAGGGATTCGTGAAACTCCATCGGACTAAGATGTTTCCCAACATTGGTCACATCAAAACTCCCATCATCCAAACCATCAGCAACAATCTTTGGACGAACTTTAATAATCAATTTAAAAAAGGACTTCCCATCATCTTCTACGGCCCATTTTATCGGCATATCTTTCAATTCGACACGTGCATTCAAAGCCGCGATAAACGCGTCTAAATGATGCTCAGGAACACTCATTTGTGCATTTATTCCCTCACGGGCAATATAAATTCGTCCCAGACAATCCAGTTTATCCCATTCAAGAAACAAAGCATCTCTAAAGGCCTGAGGATCCTCAAGAATAACATAACGATAAAACGAGAGTGTGGTGCGCTTAAAACTCTCAGCATGAAGTTTCTTTAGCGCTTCATCCTTGCTTAATTTATTGTGGAGTTGCATTTTATTTTTATTTAGAATAATTTAAAATGCAAAAATAATGGATTTGAAAAGAGTTGCAAAGATTTGACCAATAAATCAGACGTCGAAGTATTTTATTGTATCGAATGCAAAAAAAATAGCCTCCCATTTCTGGAAGGCTATTGGTTTTATTTATCGTGGCTAGCTTACAAAGCAGCTAAGTCGTTGATAATTTTGTTAAGAGTTGCTGATGGACGCATAGCCTCGTTTGCTAATTTGTCACATGGCATAAAGTAACCTCCAATATTCATTGGTTGTCCTTGTACTGAGTTTAACTCCTCAATAATCTGAGCTTCGTTTTCAGCAAGTTCCTTCGCAACCTTAGCAAATCGTGTCTGTAATTCTGTATTCTTAGTTTGCGCTGCAAGAGCTTCAGCCCAATACATTGCTAAGTAGAAATGAGAACCACGGTTATCCAACTCATTCACTTTACGAGAAGGTGATTTGCTCTCTGCTAAGAATTTAGTTACACCTGCATCAAGAGTTTCAGCAAATAACTGAGCATCTTCATTACCTGTAGTTTGTGCTAAATGCTCTAAAGAAACACCTAAAGCAAGGAATTCACCCAAAGAATCCCAACGTAAGTGATTCTCCTTTTCGAACTGCTGAACGTGCTTAGGAGCTGATCCACCCGCACCCGTTTCGAATAAGCCACCACCATTCATCAATGGAACGATAGATAACATCTTGGAAGAAGTACCCAACTCGATAATTGGGAAAAGGTCAGTTAGGTAGTCACGCAATACGTTACCAGTTACTGAAATCGTATCTTCACCTTTACGGATTCTTTCCAAAGAGAAAGCAATTGCATCATCCGGGCTCATAATACGAATATCCAAACCTGTTGTATCGTGATCAGCCAGGTAAGTGTTTACTTTAGAAATCAACTGAGCATCGTGAGCTCTGTTTTCGTCTAACCAGAAAATTGCCGGAGTTTGAGTTGCTTTAGCTCTGTTTACAGCTAGTTTAACCCAATCCTGAATAGGAGCATCTTTAACCTGACACATTCTGAAGATATCACCTTCTTCAACAGCCTGCTCCATTACAACAGTACCATCAAACTCAACAACGCGAATAACACCTTCGCCCTGAGCCATGAAAGTTTTGTCATGAGAACCATACTCTTCAGCTTTCTGAGCCATCAAACCAACGTTTGATACAGATCCCATAGTCGCTACATCATATGCTCCATTCTTCTTACAGTCATCGAAACAAACCTGATACATGGTTGCATAACAACGGTCTGGAATCAATGCTTTTGTATCTTGTAATTCTCCAGCTGGGTTCCACATTTTACCACCATCACGAACAACGACCGGCATTGAAGCATCAATGATTACGTTGTTAGGAACATGTAAGTTCGTAATTCCCTTGTCCGAATCAACCATCGCGATATCCGGACGAGTTGAGTAAACGGCCATAATATCCGCTTCGATCTCAGCTCTCTTAGCTTCTGGAAGATTTTGAATTTTATTATAAAGATCGCCTAAACCATTATTGAAGTTTACACCCAACTCTTTAATGGTATCAGCATGCTTTTCAATAGCATCTGCATAGAATACCTCAACTGCATGCTTAAACATTACAGGGTCAGAGATCTTCATCATTGTTGCTTTAAGGTGAAGTGACCATAGCAAGCCTTCTTCCTTTGCAGCTTCAATTTCTTTTGCATAGAAAGCACGTAAAGCTTTCACATTCATCACTGATGAATCGATTACTTCGCCTTCCAATAAAGCTTGCTTCTCTTTTAATACAGTAACAGCGCCATTATTATCTACATACTCGATTCTTACATCAGTCGCCTTAGGCATTGTCACCGACTTTTCACTTCCGTAGAAATCTTTCTCAGTCATGTGAGCAACGTGTGCCTTAGAATCAGCAGACCATTTACCCATACGATGTGGGTTGTTTTGAGCATATTTCTTAACAGAAGCAGCTGAACGACGATCAGAGTTACCTTCACGTAAAACAGGGTTAACTGCTGAACCAAGCACTTTAGCAAAACGAGCTTGTAATGCTTTGTCTTCTTCTGTAATTGCTTCCTCAGGATAGTTAGGTAAATTGTAACCTTTTGCTTGTAACTCTGCAATTGCAGCCTTAAGCTGAGGAATTGATGCACTGATATTTGGCAACTTAATAATGTTAGCCTCTGGAGTCTTTGCTAGCTTACCTAATTCAGATAGGTTATCAGGAATTTTTTGATCTTCAGTCAAATTTTCCGGAAAGTTAGCGATAATTCTCCCAGCAAGAGAAATATCTTTGGTCTCAACTTCGATACCTGACGCCTCAACGAATGCCTTAATTATTGGCAATAGTGAATACGTTGCAAGGGCCGGTGCTTCATCAATCTTTGTATAGATGATTTTTGATGTTGTTGCCATGTCAGTTGGTGTTTTGTGTAATTTTTAATTAAAAAATAAACTTGATTGTGTGTTTTCATCGTGAATTAAACAACGTTCAATTCGAGGGTAAACATATGTATTTTTTTTATTTCAGAATATAAAAGTGCATATTTTTTAACGATTTTTTTCTCTAATGATAAAGGTCATTAAATCAAGATTATAGTCCGTGAAAAGTCTGAAATTTCATGTGATTTTTAGTCCTTTTTAGGGCAAAAAAGCCTTAACTATTCAAAATCGAGGGAAAATTTCTGCTTCAGCTGTTCCAAAACCGGATTTTTCTCACACAAATATTTGAATTTATCCGTGTCGGTATACAGTCTTTTTTTCGTTGCGGTCTCTATCACCTCCGTAATAAAATTAATGGTCGAATTTTGTAATTCTCTTTTCAGATAATTGACCATTTCATTCTTAACGGCTAAAATATCGTCTTCTTGAATTTGATTACTCACCTTAACAACCAACTGCCCATCTTTCCTTATTTCAGCTTCACAATTAGCTACTGCTAAACGAATTCGTTCACTTTTGCCTCTTATGATTGTATATTCTTTCAGTTTTTCAACAACGCTTTTAGCTGTATAGGGCTGGTTTTGGCTTCCACTGTAAGTCGCAGCAGATTCCTTTGATTTTAATTCTTGTTTGGGTGAAGCTGCAGGTCTACTGGCAATACCTCGGCTCATAGCCGCTTTTATTGATATGGATGAAGGACTTGTTCCTGGCGAAGAGGACACTCTTTGTTGAGCCTGTGCAGAAGCAGGTGGAGTGGTTCGCTGTGCTTCTTGCTGAGGATGAACAGGAGCCTTATCTTTGGCTCCTGATGCTTTGGGAGCTGAGGCGCGTCCCTCAACTCGTATTTTCAATAATCGTCGGAAGTTTTTCTTCAGACTAGCGCCTTTTTTTTTTGATTCAATTATCTGGGACAATTGAATTAGGGTAAGCTCGATAAGTAAGCGTTGATTTTGACTGCTTTTATAATGTATGTCACATTCGTTAAGAATACCCAGAGCATCGTATAAGAAATCAACCTCACATTTTTGGGATTGTTGGGTGTATTTTTCTTTAACGCTATCACTGACCTCCAGCAATTGCAAAGTTGCTGCATCTTTCCCCACCAGTATATCTCTTATATGAGAACTCAAACCTGCAACAAAATGATGACCATCGAATCCTTTTTCTACAATTTCATTAAAGAGAATTAAAACATCGGTAACTTTTCCCTCTAAAAAGGCATCCACCATTCTAAAGTAATAGTCATAGTCTAAAACGTTTAGATTCTGAATCACATTTTCGAATGTAATGGTCTTACCTGAGAAACTCACAATCTGATCGAAGATTGATAAAGCGTCGCGCATAGCACCATCCGCCTTTTGCGCAATCACATTTAAGGCTTCCTCTGCAATACTAATGTTTTCAGTTTCTGCAATATGCTTCAAATGACTCACCGCATCACCAACCTTTATGCGACTAAAGTCGAATATCTGACAACGCGACAAAATGGTTGGGATGATTTTATGTTTTTCAGTTGTTGCCAATACAAAAATGGCATGTGCAGGTGGCTCCTCTAAAGTTTTTAGAAAAGCGTTAAAGGCCTGCTGCGATAGCATATGAACCTCGTCGATAATATAAACACTGTATTTCCCAATTTGGGGTGGGATACGCACCTGATCAATCAGGGTTCTGATATCATCTACTGAATTATTCGATGCCGCATCCAGTTCATGTATATTATAAGAACGATTCTCGTTAAAGGCCATACACGACTCACAGGTATTGCAAGCTTCAAAATCAGAACTCACATTGGAGCAATTGATGGTTTTGGCAAAAATTCGCGCACAGGAAGTCTTCCCTACCCCACGCGGACCACAAAACAAGTAGGCATGAGCCAAATGATTGTTTTTTATGGCATTTTTTAGGGTTGTGGTAATAGACTGCTGACCAACGACAGTTTGAAAGCTGGATGGGCGATATTTGCGAGCCGAAACGATAAAATTCTCCATACTGAGGTATAAACGAAACGATTAGTTCTTATTCTTACTTTTTCAAGGAATTCAAAGATAAACAATCATCCTAAAAAAGCGATGATTTGAGAATAAATTGTTTTCAAATAAAACAAAAATACGAGCCAACACCTCTTTTCAAATTTAATTATCAATATGATTGTTTTATCATTAAAATTCTTCATATTCATTTAACATTTAAAGTTTTCCATCATTTTATAAACACCTAGTGTTATGCAAAAAATAATAAAATTACCATTCACGATTGGATGACTTAAATTAAGAAATGGAAGGAAGCGTTTGTTTTTATTAATTCGCATCAGGGCGTGGAGATTTCTTACAATTTTGTTGAGATCATTCCTGACGAAAACAACCCTTTTTACAAGGCTGAGAAGTTGAGAGACACGTTTGGGGACGTTATTGTTTCTAAACATACTTCAAAGGAATTAACGCACTACTTTTTCGATCAGTACAAAGAGCAGCTAAGTGGCCTTTCTTCAGAATTCGATGCCGTATTCGCCCCAAATCTGGATTTTCTAACACGATTTTGGAAGCATGATATCTATTTCAGTGAAACAGAATAGAGCGAATCCTGTTCTGTCATGTTTTTTTACTTACAATTCGCCCCTTTAGACCGAAAAGCTTTCGGAATAAGGGGCATTTTTCATTTTATCTTATTACGGTAAATTATTCTCATTCATAAAATTTATCCTTCATCCATTTTGAAGGATTGTTTTTGATGTAATCTCTTATTCGATATAAGGATTCATCATTCCGTATAATATGATCGTGATAACGTGATTGCCATGCAAAATCGGCATTTATTATTCGGGCGTTTTTGGTGACACCAATTTTAAACCCACGAATTATTGATGCCAGGTTTTTGGATTGTGGCCCAAATTTATTTCGTGATTCGGATGGTAGAGACGCAAAATTTTGCGTCTCTACATAACGTTCATCATTGGGTTTGTTGATTATAACAATACCATGTACATGGTTTGGCATCACAACGAATGAATCCAATTCGACAAATGGAAAATGTTTGGGGATTTCTGACCAATATTTGTTTGCCAAATGTCCAATTTCAGATAATTGCATTCTGCCATTTATAATATCACCAAAATAATGTTCGCGACCATGGGTACAGATCGTTACAAAATACGCCGCATTCCATCCATAATCCCACTGAGGCAAACGGGCAGATGCAATACGGTATTTATTTTGATATTTCTCTGTCATTATAAATTGACTTTTTCATGACTAGCCATAGGGTGAAAACAAAGTGGAGCTCAACGAATCTTAATTCGTGAATCGATTGGTAACATGCCTTGTTTTATGGGCTATCCCAATATTATACCCATAATAAAGCGTAATCAAAACAAGATCGACATCCTTATATTCGGGCACTTCTTCCGCAATGATATCATGAAATGTTGCAAAATATTTTGAATCGACATCCGATGCCTCCTGCATATCATCAATTCTAACCAACACTTCTATAGATGAGTAAGTATTCACAGGAGAATCAGTCATATAATGGCTTGTAACACTGGATTGGATTTTATTAACACCAATCACGCCTGCCTCCTGCTCAATTTTATCTTTCGCAGCAAGCAAAGGACTCAAATTTGTCGACTGAAAGGTTTGATAAAATCCCATTCCAAGCCCTAACAGAGCAAGAACACCCAAAGGAATTAATTTTAGCGAGCTTCTATCCTTACGCTCATCAATCTCAAAATCGGAGACGGATTGATTGATTACAACACTGGGAATTAATAAATCGTGTAAACATCGTCTCGACTTATTTACGATGACCAAATAGATGCTTGCAAGCATTAATAAAGAAACGAGACTCATAATAACAATCATGCCTTTTCCACTGGCAAGCAGTTCAACATTCATGATTGGGAAAACAAGAATGAATGCGCGTAATAATGATTTATTGAAACTTAAATATTGACCATTTAGATCGGTCACCTTTGAGCTTATCGCCATTTTTCCCAAAGATTGACCACCCCCTAGTTTAGATTGACAGATAGAAAAATAAATAATGACTATAGCCGTACCGATTAATGTACCATACTTACCCAGTGAGACGAAAAAATCTTCGAAAAATAAGCCCAAAACAAAACCAAAGATGCCAAGCACTATATAGTCGATCAGTAGAGCTACGGCTCTCTTTAAAATTGATGGTCTTAACTGTTTATTCATTTCTGTTTTATTCATATTAAACTTTACACATTACTTTTAACTACTGTAAGCTATTATCCTTTTTACTTACCGCACGATGAAATTGTACATCAACAGGCTTTCTGCCTTTGCAGAGCACTAGCTACAAGCTCCCGCTAGCGGGGGTTTTAACTATTGTTTTTCAACACCTTACACTCTTAACTTAATGACATTGAGCTCGCGCTAGCGGAGGCATGCTCTTTAAGCAAATTTGGATGTACGGAAGGTATGAGCGTTTGCTTAATGTGCATGACCTATTTCTTTGTAAAATCTGAATAAATAGTAATTGATTTAGTATCTTTATATGAAGGATCTAACTTCTTGTCTTGATGAATTCCAAATTCTCCATATTTAGCAATGAATTTATTCCAGATTAAATCATGATTATTTTCCTTAAGATATTTATCAAGTACTGTTCGTTCTATAAAAAGGAATTCAGAATTATTTGTTTTATAATACTTTGTGACAGGCTTTTCATTTTTGTCAATATGAGATAATTCTTCAATTTTAAAATCTAATTCCATTTTTTTTGCAATCATAGAATCCAGAAATACGAAATTCGGATTTTGATATCTGTCGCTAGTCCACGAAGACCAAGAATAGGAATTTACTAAGGGATAATACTCAGAATCTAATATATTTGATTCTTCATGATTAGATTCTTTAATGCTTCCGAACATATCATCAAATCCATCCTCATCTTCTTCATCTAAATATTCAATCTCTTCTTCGCATTCAACAAGATTTCTCCAAGGAATTTCACCTCCAAACATTTGACTTTGTCCCTCTGATCTATGAATATATCTTGATTGAAATGTTTCAAGAATTTCTTTTTTGAATTCTGAATTAAACCCATATGTACTAATGCTAATTGTAATATAAGTGTTATTTTCTTCGTTTTTTTGATTCATTGATGCGTAAAGGAGAACCATTTCATTTTTCTCGAAAAAAGGAATGTTTATATATTCTTCTTTTAATAACTCCGAAGCATCTTCGAGAATCCAATTCTGAATATTTTCATTATATGCTGGCAAAAAGCAATCATTTATAATTTGTATTTTACTAGTAACTGAGGGAAATGTGGGATCATAGAAAATATATGAAAAACGAAGTGCGTCTTTGTATTCAGGTTTGATTTGATTATTTAGTAAGAGAAAACCTGCTAACTCTAAATAAGCAGTATAAAGATATTTTTCATCATATTTCGTTACTTGCTCAGAAACTTCTTCTCTACGATATTTATTGTCTTCTGCTATTTTTGCTTCTATGGAAGAGTACAAATCCTTGGTATAACCATTCTGTTTGATTCTCTCATATATAAAACTAATAATTTCAGCTCTTGAATATTTACTTATGCTGCCATAGGAATGTTTTGAAAGAGATACAATTTGAAATTTTATAAAGTCATAATCCATCATCTCATAAGACCAAAAGAAGTCATCTCCTTCATTTTTCTTGATTAGTTCTTTGTTCAGAACCCAAACTTCGTCTTTATTTCTATATATAACATTATTATCATACTCTATTCCAAAATATGATAAACCAAATTCAAATATCGTTTGAATATAGTCCAATATTGCAATATGATTTGTAGTATTTTTTATTAGAAAATCCTCTTGTAAAAAGTGTTTAACTGTTTCAGTAAAATCTCTGTTTTTTAATCTAAGAACAACACCTGTTAACGCACAAATAAGGGATTCAAGAATAAAGCTATCATTTACAATAATAAAACGTTTAGCTAGCTTTATTATATTATCAGGATATATCAGACCCAATTGCATTAATGCTTTTGTAGCTTCATTTCGTAATAATTTATCTGAACTACCTGTTAAAAGCAAAACGAAAAGTAAAACATTGTCTTTGGAGTGTCCAGTGTCTTTAATGTTTTTTACTATCCATTTTAATTTTGATTGTAACTTATAAGAATCCTTTCTTATGAGCTCATTCCAAAATATATCAACCTCATACTGATTAAGTTTTAAGAAAATTGTTGTTATAATGTCAAAGGAGTTGAAAGTATTTCTTTGGACAACATCATCATATAGTTTCTGAAATAAACTATTATATGATTCAGATCCTAAGTTAATGCTTTCAATAAACCTAACAAACTTATCTTTATCAGCTTGTGTAGATGAAAGCAATTCGATATTCCCAATACTTTCTAAAATAATTGATTCCTCAGTAATCACTTCATAAATCTGCTTATTCGTTTTTAATGGAAGCAGATAAGAAATTGATTTTAAAATATCTTCATGTAAAGGATGTCGCTTTGTTTTATCATCACAAAATAGTTTCTCTTTTGCCTCTAGAGATTGTAATTTTTCAATTATTAAAGGAATAGATTTATTATTAAAAAAGACTGATTTAGCTATTTGATACCCTCCAACTAGATCATAAGTAAATTGAATCAATTCATCCTCATTATTTAAATCACGTTGAAAACAGAGTCCTTCATCAATTAAATTAAATGACAACTCTTCTTCAAAAAGAGGATAAAAATCAGAGAATTGAATTTCTCTCTTATTGTTATTCCAAAGTAATTGACCAATTTCCTGCAACCCCTTTTCTAATTTTGATTTTCGTATTGCATTAACGGCGCGTTCTTTTTTTGATATTTTTTTAATCAAATCAAGAATATAGCTTTCTATGCTTTCAATAATAGAATATAGGTTTATATCCAAGCTAACCTTTCCTTTGTTTACATCACAAAATATTTTTAGCCTTAGAGGATTTTCAAATAAAGTAATATCATAAGGCTTTGAACTTGGTTTAATAGCGTATTTCTCGAAATACTTTTCAACAGCATTATAAATATTCTTATCCGTAAAACCCTTTAAATAGACAAAGTTTTCAACTTCTTTATACGATTCTTTATCAAATATTTGCTGTATATATTCTCTTTTTTCCCTGCATGTTGTAATTAAGATAATGTTAGAAAACTTTCTTACATCGTTGATAATTGAATATAACTCATTATACCATATTTCACCCGCTGATGGATAACTTTCATTTAGACCATCAATAATAATGGGAACTTTACAATTATATGTTTCTCCCAATATATCTATTGCTCCAAGGAAGTCTTTAAATGAATAAGATCCTTCCAAATCAAGTAGCTGAATTATCCTTTGTTTAGGAGTTATCGAGTTACGGAATGAGCTACCTAATAAAAGCAGAGTAGGGTGTTCATGTTTTAGAAGGTTGTAACTGATTGAACATGCAAAGTGTGTTTTGCCATACCCTGCAGCTCCAAAAACATGAGCGTCATTAGAGAGTATTCTTACAACAGTTTTCAGCAGTGAATTGTCTTTTTTACTACCAATTAATAAATCAGAAATGTTATTCACGCTTTGAATCATAAATTCCACCCAATCTATATCTTGATAGTTTATTTTATTCTTATCTGATTTTTTGAATATTTCCTTTAAATGTATATTAAGTTGTTTTCTTTCAGATTCACTATTTTGAATAAAACTATCTATTGCTGTTTTACTTTGCTTTGCAAAATCGTAGACATCAGGAGAATCGGCATTAATAGCATTAACTTCATTTATTAAAACAAGGTGTTTTGAATAGTAATTTCTTGTCAAGTTGACAACTTCACTAGATAAATCACGGAATTCATCAGTTTTAATCCTATAATCCCTATTAATATCATCTATAACATCGTCTAGGAGTTTTATGTAAATATTAACATCTGCTCTAGCTTTATCAGGATAAATAGAATTAAGCAGATTTAATTCCCCCTCTTCTTTGATATGCAGATCAACATCAAATTTTCTTTCCAACTGTTTTAGATTAGTTCTTGTCAAGTTGGTTAAAAAATCCTTGCTAATAAGTTTAGTGTTAAAATATAAATTGAAAATTGAACTAAATCCCTCAGGATTGGAATGAAAAATTGATTCAAATATGTCTTTATGCCAATGAGATATGGAAATGTCATTTTTTATTGATTTTACATCTTCTAGAAATGAATCCCAAGAAGGTTTTGATTTTGTTTTTGTGTTAGAGAACTTACCTGGTGTGCATACAATCCAATGAGTTAGTTTCTCTTTATATTCTAATGTTTTTTCTAATCCCTTTACTAATTCATTTCTATGCTTAGAATCTAATGGTGAATTATCTTCATCTTTTTTGTTTAACCAGAATTTTGCCTGCCATCCGATTATGTCTCCAGCTTTTGCGTCTAATTCATCACAGTCTTTAGTCAATTGTAAATAGAATTCAGAGCCTGGAGTATTATAGTAAGATTCAAAAACTCCATAGCCTTTATATTTTTTTGTTGCTATTTGGAAACAAAAAGACTCAAAACTTAATTCCTTGGAAGAACTATTTTGTTCTAGCTGATGCCACGATATATCCTTCATATTAATTTTTATAACACGTTGTTATTTCAGGAAAATATGGACAACTTCCTTTACAGTTAATTTTAGCATTGCATTCCTGATTGCAAGTATTTGTAATGCGAGTTCTGAAGTTATCAAACTTATTATTCCATATGGTATAAAAGTCAAATTCCTTAAGACTATAACTATCCCTATTGTTTGAAAATGAACAAGGTGAAACCCTTAAATTTTCATCAATGTAGACAGAGAAATATCCAACTTCACAAGAATCTATAAAGTCAATATTAGTTTTAGTGAATCTCATTAACATAGGTACAAAACAAGCATCAAAACCAATATTGCAACTAGCACCATTGTTATCTACCAATTCAAGAAATTTAACTAGACTAGAATCATTTACTAAAACAAGTTCAGAGTTTCCTCTCCCTGAAGGTTTAAATGTTAGAAATATTATTGCATTGACTCCCTTTAGTTTATTGTTATAGTCTCCTTCTAAAATTTGGATTGCTTGTTTTATATTACTTCTATCAATAACATAATGAATGTTTGTTCGAATGCCTCCTTTTATTAAAAGTTGAATCTTTGAATTATCAATGTCATGCATGTTATTTAATGATATTGCAACCGCACCAACTTTCCCTTTTATCCTGTCGACTATTGTTTGGGTAATATTTTCCCCATTTGTAGTAAAATTAGGAACTAGGTTAAATTGTCTAGTAATATCTAAGATCTCAAAAATTTCAGGATGTTCTAAAGGTTCTCCTCCTCCTAAAGCAACTTGAAAAACATTACCATACTTTTTATGATTAAGACTTGACAAAACAAACTTATAATCATCAAGTGACATAAAGGAATGATTTGGCTTACTATCACGATAACAATAGTCACATCCCTTACTACAATGATTGGAAATAGAAATATCAACTAATTCAGGAACTGGTGCAAAAGTTGGGTCATCTTCAAAAGTTTTTCCCCATCGAAAGGTCATTCCTGATTCTTGATCAGCAATAAAATTATAATCACCTATGTGTCTTCTAATCTTCATTTAATATTGATCAACTTGAGTTATACCAAAACCTCTAATCTCTCCTAATTTCCCATTTAATATGTATTCTCCTCGAATATAGTTCCATAGTTCTTCATCGTCGATATTGGTAAAATCAAGTTCTCTATTTTCATGTTTTAGTAATTCTTTATCTATTGTAACTCCATCATCATCATTAAATTGCAGCTTTTTTACATATATTTCCTCTTCTTCGAGAAAGGTTCTTGTACCATTATCAAGCATGTAAACTTTAAGAGTATTTCTTATAGTTTTATGCTCATTCGCTACTGAATCACCATACCATCTTTCAAAGACTTCAACAATTTTCTTATGCATGGTAATAATGAAGCTCACAGAACTACTATTGGTAACAAAGTCAGTGCGTATTTTCATAGTTATTAATTTTATAAAGAGGTGTCAACTTTTGTAACACCAAAACCTTCAACATCACTTATTCTATTTCTCGCGATAAATTCACCATAGATTAATGCCCATATATCTTTCTCTTCAAAAACAGAAAAGTCTATTTCGTCGTAAGGCTTATCATATGAATCTGCAAACATGCAATCTCCACCATCTTCGAACTTAAAGTGCTTAGTATATATCTCTACTCCTTCTAACATTACTCTTGTGCCCTTTTCTTCCAATTCTTCTTTAAGAATTTTAACTGCTCTTTTTTTTCCTGTGTCAAATTTTTCTTCAAAAGTATTTAAGAACCTATTTAGCATACTTAAGTTCATCGTAACAATGAAACTTACAGAACTACTATTAGTCACAAAATCTGTCCGAATTTTCATAATATTAAACTTCTATTTTATTTATGAGCGTCTGCAAAATTTGGCTCTTTTACAAGCTGAAGCATCTGCTTGTGTGTCGGAGCTTGCAAATGTGCCAAATGTGCGCTGGCTGTCTTTTTTCAATGAACGCCAACGGTCTTGCTAAGTTGCGTGGGCGATTTTGAAGAATTTCCCTTTCAAACCGCTAATTAAGCAAGCCGAATAATTTTACATTTATAATATTTAGGCAAGACAAAGTTATTTGGCTTGCTGGTGTTTATTTATTGCACAAAACTTCCAAACTCCTCGCCACCGCCCATGACAATTTAGCTTTTGTTACCTGCTGGGCGTTTGCACATTTTATATTTCTCCAGCCTGTTTTAATTCTTCTCTTGCTTCTGCAGTCAAAATTATGCTCATAATATTAACATTTTTCGAATCATTGTATCCAAGTTCTTTTCGCAATTCCTTCATGAATTTATCGCCATCTTTTAGAATATTAAATGTTTGTTGGTTTTTCTGACTATTCACGAGTTTGGAATCAAAGTCTATATATTTTCTTATTAATCTATCGCTTCCCCAATTCATCAATCCCTTCTTAAATAAAAGCATTTCTTCTTCAGCTTTCCGAGAAAGTCCATTTTGTCCTTTTTTGATTTTGAAAAGCATCTCAAAATATGAATTATAAAAATGTTCAAAGACCTTTTGTTTCTCTTTCAAAATATGTAATTCATATTCTCTTTCTTTTGCTTTCTTATTATTTATACTCACGGTCAAAACAGACGTAAATGCAGCAACAATTATCGCAACAATTCCTAAAATTGAAATCTTAGACTGCAAATCATCGATATAGAAAATTCCCCAAATAAGAAATCCAATTAAGAGTAGAAATAGAAAAAGCATCCAAAATTTAGAAAATATATCTTTTTTCATTTTTATTTATGAGTTAAACTATATTTAGGTGACGTTTTTTTATTATTAAATTCTGGCAAGCATCCAAAATTGTCAACATATTCAGCAAAACAATCGTATTCAAATTTTGCGACTTCTCCCATTATTCTCAGATCATTTGGGGCATTTGATTTTACATCACATTCAAATGAACAAACTGAAACGTAAAGCTTATCCACAAGCTCCTGATAATTTTCATATTGAAATCTAAATCTGTCAGCTCCACCATGTCCATTTTTCCCAATGATTGTATTATCAAATTGTTTTAAACGTCCTTTTAAACCCGCTTTTGAATTTGTCATTCCAACATAAGTAATTTTCGGAATCCATTCAAAATCTTGTTCTGACAAAACTGTTTCTGATATTGCAATGCAATAAATTCCCGGATATTTAATTCCACTTATAGAATTTCTATCATCCCATTTTGTCCATTGTGAAAATTTTTTATCTATCATTCTGTTCTCTTTCTTCGCCTTGCAGGTAACTTATTTATGTATTCACAAAACCTGACCTACATTTCCTTATATAGGATGTATTGTGCTGGTTTGTTGTCTTCTATTATTTTTCAAAATAATAGAGCCTATCAAATTTATGAAAAACATGTGGCAAACAATAAAATAGAGCAAAGCAAATTAACTGGCTTACATAAAATAGAATAAGTCTACATTGCTATAATGTTCTTGTACATTAAGCCCCTTAAGGGCTTTGGGGTTAATGAACATAAGCACTGAAGCGTAATTGAGGGTCTCACTTATTTTTTGTGAGGCTCTCAATACGGCGCATCTCGACTCCGCTCGATGCCCGGCAACTCACACATAAAAAAAGCTGTGGCTCTCACCCCACAGCTTAGGTCTGTCTGTTTAAAAAGAAACCTCCAAGTTTTTTTAAACAGGCAGATGTTTCAACAATTATGGCCACTGTCGAAAGTTTTTAGCAAGTCTTAGGCAGGCTGCGTTTGCTCAACAGGAAGTGCCTCCATTTGTAAGTTCAGCTTCAGTTTTTCGGGCGCATACCGACTAATGGGCACATAAAGTGTCTTGTAATCCATATTCTCCACTCTCAACTGGTATTTACCCGATGGAATGCTCTTAAACCTGAAGGTGCCAGTTTGTGTGATGTTGGCCTTCATATCGAGTTCCTCAAGCCAAGCCGTACCATATGCAATAGGCTTGCCCGTTGCAGCATCGGTGATATAGCCCAGCAGGTCGTACGAATGATGAGCCGGTCTGCTAACTTTACGCAAGGAAAAATACTGGCTTACAAATTCGGGATAACTTGCCCTAAGATTCTCAATTCTACGATCCAGCTTATTATTCAACAGGCTATTAATCTCTTTCTTTAAGCTGGAAAATCCCTTTTTATCATCTTTTTTTGCATCCTTCCGAATGATGAGTTCCTCTAGTTTTTGAAGAAAAGAGGTGAAATCGGTTTCCAGGCTCACCAGTTTAGCCTCGCTCACCCCATAAGGCGCTAATTCATCGAGATGTTTCCGACTAAGGCTTATGACCTGTTTGGTATAGCTTATAAACTTAATCTCAGACATTCGGCCTAATTCGGCTTGGGAAACAAGCACTTTTTCGAACATGGAAGTATCCGAAAGACTATCAGCCAAACACTGTAAGGCATTAGAAAAAATTAAAACCTGTGAAATAACAGACTCTCTAATGGCATTTTTTTCTTCAACCAACCAGCTCAGAGACTCATCCATTCTATTGGAATAACTTAATAAAGATGCCAATAAACCTGAAAAAGATTCTGCTTCAGCTTTCGTTGTCACATCGGTTTCGTAATAAGTTTTATTCTTAACCAACAGTTGGTCGGTAGCGATGTACGAATTTACTTTTAAACTATCATACGTATTCATATTAATTGGGTTTTAGGCAGTACAAATAAATCGAGAGCATATGAAAAACAGGGCACTGCCTTAGATTGGATTATACTGCATGATTAACAATTGAATTGTTCGTATCGCACAAACAGTTCAGTTATATGAAGGATAGCCTAATTGATGAAGATCTTGTTTCATGGGGCTTCCAGCCATTTTCCTGGTCCTTATCAATCTTCATTTTCGTCTTCACTTTAAGTTTGTCAAGCGGCTCATCATTTCAATATTCACCTCTTGATTGTATTCGATTTACCTGTTAAAACATGGCGTGTAGCAGTTCTCGAATCCTTTATAGCAGTTTCCGAATTCTATATAGCAGCTTCCGAATTCGATATAGCAATTTCCGAATCCTTTATAGCAGTTTCCGAATTCATTATAGCTCTTAAAACATCGTGTGTAGCTGTTTCCGAAAACTGTATAGCTGACTTTGTAAGCCATGCAGCGATCACTTCGAATCGTTTTTAAAGCAAAGTAGTACGTTCTTTTTTAGAATTAAATAATTCTCTAATCGTAGATGGCTGACAGCGAAGGTTCCGATTGATATCGGTATCGTGGTGAGAGTTTCAGTCAATACAAAATACGTTTTGTTTATATTCAGAATCAACTTACAGTCAAAAAAACAAGGTTTATGATCTGTAATCCAGTACGCCTTGGAGGTTAAACCGTGACACTAAGTTAAGGATAAATCTCTTTAATATTCAATCATCAACTCAACTAATCATACAAATATTATCACTGGTCCTCGAAAATCATGCGTTCACAACAAATCAAATGCACTGTAATTATTAGGCTTTCATGCACAAATCATCAAACGATTTTTTTTTTGCGACATTTAAATTTTTACACCAGAGTTTTTTATTAATAAAGATAGATATCACTATTAGAGAGTGAAAAGTAAAAGTGTGTTTTTATGTATTGTTTAATCAAACGAAAAAACAAACTCACCTTAAATCATCTGAATAAATGATTTAACATGAGGCTTTCTTCGAACTATCTTTTTACTACCTTTGCGGCGTTGGCTGGTTTTATATTTCTTCTTATCGGGGTGTGAGTTATTCTATAATCTCGATCCAATGGCATTCCCGGCTGGAAGACAATATAAGGCAGTGGATAGATACCTGAAACTAAAAACGAATATTGGCTTATGCTGGTGTTCGTTTTTTTTGTTGACAGGATTTTTAGACTTGCTACAATAGCCTTAGTTTACCGAATGTGTTTACTCAATTATAAAGGATTTAAATCAGGATGATGTTTCAGATCTAACAACCATCACAAAATATCACAATGAGGGCATCCATATAACAGAATTTCTTACATTTGCCGGAAACATTAAATACTTCAAACAATCATGCAATCATTAAGAGAACTCTACAAAATAGGTTATGGCCCATCAAGCAGTCATACCATTGCTCCGGGGCGAGCAGCTAAAATGTTTATCGACAAGCATCCCACCATCAAAAGCTTTCGTGTGACCCTTTATGGAAGCCTTGCCGCTACCGGTGTTGGTCACGGGACCGATAAGGTGATTGAAACCGTTATTAAGCCTTTGGATGTTGAAATCATCTGGAAACCTGATGTTGAATTACCCCTTCACCCCAACGGTTTACTTTTTGAGGCCATTGAAGGCGATAAGGCTATTGACGCCTGGGAGGTTTATTCTGTTGGTGGTGGCGATTTACGCGACAACACAGGTCTTTTAAACGATGCCAGTCAGGTTTATAAACTAACCACCATGAATGATATTCTCGCCTGGTGTGTTGAAGAGGGACGTTCGTTTTGGGAGTATGTTGAGTTTTGTGAAGGCAAAGAAATCTGGTCTTTCCTTGAGGATGTTTGGGAAGTGATGAAGGATTCAATCGCACGTGGCCTGGAAGAAGAAGGTGTTTTGCCCGGCACTTTGCGTATTGCCCGCAAGGCTGGCTCCTATTACATCCGTTCCAAAACAACAACCGGGTCAACCGGTAATATTGGACTTATTTTTGCAGCAGCCCTGGCTGTGGCCGAAGAAAATGCAGCCAGTGGTAAAGTGGTAACCGCTCCAACCTGTGGGGCTTCGGGTGTTGTTCCTGCCGTCCTTTATTTCCTTAAGGTCGATCAGGAATACAGCGATAAACGAATTATTCGTGGCCTGGCAACCGCTGGTCTTATTGGAAATATTGTAAAAACCAATGGTTCTATTTCAGGTGCAGAAGTGGGCTGTCAGGGTGAGCTGGGAACAGCATGTGCCATGGCTGCCGGTGCTGCGGCACAAATTATGGGTGGTACGCCCAAGCAGGTTGAGTATGCTGCCGAAATGGGCTTTGAACACAATCTGGGGCTGACCTGCGATCCTGTTGATGGTTATGTACAGATTCCGTGTATCGAACGGAATGCCTTTATCTCTCAAAAAGCGAGAGAATGTGCGGTTTATTCTCTTTTCTCTGACGGTTCGCATAAGGTATCCTTCGATCAGGTGGTTGAAACGATGATGCAAACAGGAAAAGATTTGCAATCGAAATATCGGGAAACCAGCTTGGGTGGCTTGGCAAGAATTGTAAGGCCTGTCATCAAAAAAGGCTAACTATATTGTAAAAAGAAGAGGCATTGAAAATCTCATTTCAATGCCTTTCTTTTATGATCTTTATATCTTTTTAACATTTCAATCGGCCATATGTCTCTAAAAAACACTACATTGCGTACCGAATTGTAAAAATCAACTCATCCTACAGTTAGATTTTAAAACAATAATACCAATAGAGGCGTATGAATTCGAAGAAATTGATTGGTTACATTTTAATGACTTTAGCAGGTATCACCTTCATCCTTTACCTAAGCTTTCCCTTCTTTAACCTACCTACTGAAAACAAATTACTGATCATTGCAGGCACCTATATTGTCAATAAGGTCTTTTTCTATTCAGCCTTATATCTTCTCGGCAAACAAATCATTGTAAAAGTCGCATCTTATCTTCCCACTTGGGCTGAAAGACTGGTCTTTCGTTTGCTGAAAGTTCAAAAAGTCACAGCAAATTAATCATCGCCTATTCTAATGACTTCTTCTTATTTGTATTAGAAGAACGGGTGTATTGGGGTTTCCCTTTCAGGAAGCTCAAATAAAAGGCATTCCATAAAATAAGGAGTACCAAAGCCAGAATAGTGTACCACTGACTCAAAAAACCAGACACCGAATAGATAATCGCTGCAGAGGGTTTGTCTTTGGCGTAAATAAGCTCCAACTGTTTCCCAATGGGGTAATCCGCATTCTCGGGTCCTTGTATTTTGTAGGTCTTATCCCCTACTTTATACGTAATGATGGGATACGTTTCGTAGAATAACTGCTGCTTGATCTCTTTAATATCCACCACAGTCCCCTGGCAGCGTTTTCCATTACTGATTAAATCCCAATTGCCATAAATGGGTGCCATTATAATTAAAAGGTTGATGAATAAGTAGCGGAATTGTTTCATTGGGGAAAGTGTTGGTTAGACTGTTTGTTGAAAAAAGAGCTCACATCCTCAGATGCAAGCTCTCCACATGTTTTTTATAATCTATCTAGCAAAATCTTTTCTGCATCTTCAATTTTCACATCAGGTAGCATGCCAATAGAAGGCAGTTGCCTGTCTGTAAATCGTTTGATAATGGTATCAATGGTATCCTTTCCTACATTGTGCTGACTCAAACGAGTTTGAATACCAATTCGATTGAAAAAGTCCTCCGTTTTCACGATGGCCATTGCTTTTCTCTCCTCCTCACTTCCTTCGGTAATATTCCAGACTCTCTCAGCATATTGCAATAGCTTTACGCTTCGTTTATCCTTCAGATGAGTCATCAATCCAGGAAGAACAATAGCTAAAGTGACCGCGTGATCAATACCATGAAAAGCAGTCAACTCGTGCCCCATCATATGAGTTGCCCAGTCGCTTTGTACGCCGGCACCAATCAATCCATTCAGAGCCATTGTTGCAGCCCACATCACATTGGCATACTCGTCATAATTTGGCGTTTCAGAATTGTAAGCCTTTGTGCCTTCTTCAATTAAAGTCATCAATAAACCCTCTGCAAAACGATCCTGAACGGGTGAATTCACCGGATAAGTCAGATATTGTTCCATCACGTGAACAAAGGCATCAGCAATTCCATTCGAAATTTGTCTCTTTGGAAGCGAATAGGTCACCTCCGGATCTAAAATTGAAAATTTTGGGAACAATAAAGGCGAACCAAAAGCAAGCTTCTCTTTGGTAGCCACTTTTGTAATAACCCCACCGCTATTCATTTCAGAACCCGTCGCTGCAAGCGTTAAAACAGCACCCAAATCAATTGCTGACTCAATACGTGCTCGCTTTGCCAAAATATCCCAGGCATCTTCGCCTTTATAACATGATGCCGCAGCTATAAATTTCGTCCCGTCAAGAACCGAACCGCCACCAACGGCTAATAAAAAGTCAATCTTTTCGGCTTTTACGACTTCAACAGCTTTCATCAGAGTTTCAAAATGCGGATTGGGCTCAATGCCTCCAAACTCTTTTACATTATAGCCTTCCAAAGCAGCCATCACCTGATCGTAAACACCATTTTTCTTGATGCTTCCTCCTCCAAAAGTGACTAAAACATTAGCTTTTGCGGGGATATGTTTCTTTAATTCTGAAATTTTCCCTTTTCCAAAAAGAATCTTAACGGGATTGTAAAAATCGAAATTATTCATAATCTGTCTTTTATATTATTTTGTTATGAAATGACTCATGAAAATTTAAGTCTTCAAGTTAAGTTTAATTTCAAATAATTAAAAACAATATGTAAGACTTAAGCATTATTTAACAGCTTCAGGTTTTCAGATCCTTTTAATCAAAAAAAATCTGTCTATAAACATTGCATTTATCATGAAATAGCAAGTGTAAAAAAACTATATTGGGCATCTGAATTTTCACACAGTACAACCCATGCTAGAAATAGCAATTAAAACCAATATTAAACCTTTTAAACAACACATGAAAAAAACATTTTTATTAGCCCTTATGAGCTTCAGTATTGCTCTGCAGTTTACTCATGCTCAAGGCGTATTAGAACAAAAAAACGATCCGTTTTTTGGAGAAAGCTGTACCAGTATCATGGTCGGAAAAAAAGCAACAACTGATGGTTCAGTTATCACCAGTCATACCTGCGACGGACGTTACCGCACCTGGTTGACCATAGAGAATGCACAAAAATTTGACAAAAAAGCCACTCATAAAGTCTACAAAGGGACTTTGAAAACTGAAACAGCCTGGGATCAAAGAAATGTCAAGCTTGTGGGTGAAATTGATGAAGCAAAATCGACTTTTGCCTACTTAAATACCGCTTACCCATGTCTTAACGAAAAACAACTCGCTATAGGAGAAACAACTATTGTAGGTCCTGAAGAGTTGGTTAACGATAAGGGTATGTTTCTGATCGAAGAATTGGAACGAATTGCCCTGCAACGTTGCACAACGGCTCGCGATGCGATTAAATTGATCGGTAAACTGATTAAAAAGCACGGTTATGGCGATTGGGGTGAATGTATCACCATTGCCGACAAGAAAGAAGTTTGGCAACTGGAGATCTTTGGTGAAGGTCCTGATAAAATTGGTGGCGTTTGGGCTGCACAGCGTATTCCTGATGACCACGTGGGTATTTCTGCGAATATTTCACGAATTGGGAAGTTAGATCTTAAGAATGATGACTATTTTATGGCTTCAGACAATGTCTTTGATGCAGCTAAACGTTTGAAACGTTGGGATGGCAAAAAGGAATTCAAATTCTGGGAAGTCTATGGTGGCGTTGAGAAACCTTTTAACATTCGTGAATTTTTCGTATTAAGTCACTTTGCTCCTTCGCTGAATCTTGATTATGACGCTAAAGAGTTGCCTTTTTCAGTGAAACCTGAAAAGAAAATCTCTGTGAATGACGTGATGGCCATGTACAGAGAAACCTATGAGGGTACAAAATACGACATGACTCAGAACCTTAAGGTGATCAAGAAAAAATACAATGACAAAAAAGAAGTGATTGGTCAGGATACGGTGATTGCTCCCAATGCACATCCGTGGCCAACCGGAAACACACGTAACTTAAGTAATTTCCTAAAAGAAGGAACAATTGAATACCAACGTACTGTTGCTGTATCATGGTGTTCATATTCGTTTGTAACACAATTGAGAGATTGGTTACCTGATGAAGTTGGCGGTGTAGCTTGGTTCTCATTTGACAATCCAGGTCAAAGTCCACGTATTCCTATTTACGCAGGAAGCACTGAATTACCTGAAGCATTCAATTACTGCGGACAAAAACGTTTCCGTGCTGATGCCGCTATTTGGGCTTACCGCAAGGCCAACAAATTGGCAACAGTTGCATGGCAAACCACACGTGAAGAAATGATGGCTGATGTTGCACACTTTGAAAGCAAAGGTCTTGAAGATGGTGCAGTGCTTGAAAATAAGATTTCTAAACTTATTGAGGCTGGTCAGAAAGATGAAGCTCGTCAGCTTCTGAATCAATACACCAGAGACTTCACCGGAGCCACAATGCTTCGATGGAAAGAATTAGAAAACAAGTACTGGGGAAAATTTGGCTTGGGATTCTAAGCTCAACTCCTTATAAGATAAAGGCTCGTGCTATCATAGAACGAGCCTTTATTATTTAAGTCTGTCTGGTTTAATATTCTCTGCCCTTTTCATCAATCATAGGCACAAAACGAACCGGAATCACATCTTTCCGAACAAGTTCTCCATCTATTTTTTTCAAAAGAACCAAACTTTTTACATTCTTGGCACCAATTGGAATCACCAGATTACCATTTTCGCCCAATTGATCAATTAAAGGCTGTGGAATCTTACTTGGCGAACAGGTTACAATAATTGCATCATATGGCGCATGTTCCTCCCATCCCATATAACCATCTCCCCATTTTAAATGTAAGTTATCATAATTTAATGATTCGATGGTCGATTTTGCTTTTAGAGCCAGGCCTTCAACAATTTCAATACTATACACCTCTTTACACAACTCACCCAAGATAGCTGCCTGATACCCCGACCCGGTTCCAATCTCTAAAACCTTACTGTCAGGATTGATATCCAATAATTGGGTCATGATACCAACAATATAGGGCTGAGATATGGTTTGTCCAAAGCCAATAGGAAGTGGAGAATCTGAATAAGCTAAATGACGAAATTGACTCGGGACAAATAAATGACGCTCAACCTTTTGCATGGCCTTAATGACATTCTTATCGTTAATGCCACGAGCTGCAATTTGTTCCTTCACCATTTTATGTCGCAACTGCTTGTAATTCATCTTTTGAGCTCCGGCCTCTCCATTTTGTCCAAACATACTGACCAAAATCAAGAAGCTTATTAATAGATATTTGTTCATTATTTCCCTTTTTATAGGAAATAAAGTTACAATAATATCTGAGATAAATATTATACTCAATACACTTTAGAGCTATATAAGATCAAGCTTTCTTAAATATTATATTTAGTATATAAAAAAAGAGTTACTGGTAGAACCAATAACTCTTTAATATTTTCATAAAATATTAACCCAAAATAATATTTTAATTACACATCATTGCAGATTGAATTAAGCTCACTCTCAACACAATGTGTCCATTAGGCTTATTGCCTACAAACTCAGGTTTAAAGCCTGCAGCTTCAAGTTCTGATTTTACCAATCGAATTAATTCAGAACTTACATGATTAAAATGATGAGCAACAACCAAACTCCCCTTATTAAACTTCTTTTCGAATTTGTCTAATATCTTGCGTGCTTCAAGTTTATGTTGTTCGATTTCTTTTTCTACAATATGGCTATATTCTGCGACGTTCTTCATAATTTGATCTATTTTTCAGGTGAATGGTTGTAAGTATATTTTTATTTCAATATTAATGCTTGTTATAAAATGACTTTAGAGAACTATAAACCCATGCTCAGAAAGAAGGCAGGAAATATTTAATTATATTTCTCTCTGACAATTATAAAACTTTTTTATTAATAATTAATGATGAAATACAAAAATATTTAGATTAACGTCAATATAATTGTGATTAACGAAATCGACATAATTTATATCCCTCTCAAAAACAAGCAGTTTAATATCTAAAACGAAGAAAGACTTTAAATATTTTATATTTTAATTCATAATGCATCTAAATTCCACTAACATCAACGGATCATTTTCTTGTAAATGAGGGTAAAAACCAAGCAAAGCATCCCATAATTCATCTTTGGTCTTAAAGCCATCCTTTCGTACTTGATCCAAACTCATCTCATTAATAGTTAGATACGAGATTTCAACAATCTCAATAGGCAAACTTCTCCCGTCTGAAAAGTCAGCCATTGCTTTACCCAAAGGATAGTGTGGCTCCTCAATACGAGCCGTTTGAGTCTTCTCCCCCTGCTGAATTATGTCGTAAAAGCTTTCGTGAAAATGTATTCTTGTCATATGCATTTATTTTATCCCATTTAAATTAATTCTAAGGCTCAGATATCTATCTTAATATAAAATCGCTATTTTTAAATTTTATGATATCTAATATTCTGTATGAAACGATTCAGATTTTACCTCATATTATCCTTGAGCCTTCCATTGGCTAGTTTTTCACAAAACTATTCTAATATTGACTTCGCCCGACAGATTAAGGCGAAAGAACTCAAAAAAAATATTGAGATATTGAGCTCGTCCAGAATGGAAGGTCGGGAAACCGGTAAAAAAGGCCAGAAACTTGCTGCAAACTTTATCTACAATCAATTTAAAAATTGCGGACTTACAGGGATTAAGAAAAACACGGATAGCTTAAACTATTTCCAAAGTTTTAACTTATCGAAACTCAAATTGCCATCAGGTAAAATACGGACCGAAAGAAAGATATTCTCTAATTATAAAGACTTTATTGCTGATCCCCTGCAGGATTCAATTGCATTAGATCTGGATGTTATTTTTATTGGTAATGAGCCCATAGAAAACTTTTCAGAAATTGATTTTTCTGACAAAGCCGTACTTTTTCTAACTTCAAATTTTTATAAAGCATTCCGCAAAGTCCATCACATATGGAAACACTCAGCTCCCAGACTAATTCTTTTTAATGATCCCATCAACAATAAAGTATTCAATCGGTTTTTGAATACAAAAAAACGTGTGCGAAATCAACGATTTCTACTAAATGACCCCATTCAGGACTCAGTTTATCTCGCTGGTCAAACTGATTTGTACAAATGCTTAAAAGAGAAACTCATTATTCCCATCTCAACGCAGATGACAAAAAAACTGACAGGACTGAAAACAAAAGAACTAAAAGAAATAGCGAATAAACAAAGACACGTTAACAGAACCATAAGCAGTTCAATTCATTTTAGCCTCAATAAAGAAAACGATATTATCAAAACAGAAAATGTGTATGCGCTGATTGAAGGCTCTGAAAAACCCAATGAGTACATTGTTATTTCTGCACATTACGACCATTTGGGGAAACATGGCGAAAATGTGTTCTATGGCGCAAATGATAATGCTTCGGGAACGGCAGCTGTAATTGAAATAGCTAAAGCCTTTAAACAAGCTACCCGCGAAGGATTGAGACCCAAGCGCAGCATTCTGTTTGTTGCCTTTTCAGGTGAAGAAAAAGGCTTGTTAGGCTCTAAGTTCTTTGTTAATCATTCACCCATTGCACTGAAATCGATTAAAACAAACCTAAACCTGGATATGCTAGGGCGTTGTGATGACAAACATTCATCAACTGACTATGTCTATCTTTTGGGAACATCTCATCTTCAACCTAAGTTGAAAAAAATGAGTGACAGTTTAAACACTTTATATCCCAAACTTATTCTCGATTACGAATACGACCAACCACATAATCCCCTTTACGGGGCTTCTGATCAAGCTTCATTTGTACAAAAAGGTATTCCAGCCATCATGTATTTTAACGGCTTGCATCAAGACTATCATACAGAAAATGACACGGCAGATAAATTAAACAATAAAAATATTGAGCGTGTTGCTCAACTCGTTTTTCTTACTGCCTGGGAGCTTGCAAATCAACTTTGAGAAAAAACTCTAAGTCTTAAAATTGAGGTTACTCATCTGTAATTTTAATCCTTTTATCAACAATAAACCGAAATATAATTTCATTTAAAACTCTTATTTATTCAACTTATTTCTGATTTTCTAGATAAGAAGCACTATTTTTGTAGAATATAATCAACAATTTCATATTTATGAGAACTATTCTACCCCTATCGTTTATTACCTTGAGTATGCTATTTTTCTCTTGTCAGAAAGAGTCTGAGCATTTAGAATATGTTGATGAAAACGAAGCTTTAGTTGAGAAATTAAAAGAAGTAAATGGCGATGCGCGGACTTACAATTACGATTTTAAGATTTTGGAAGAGCCTAAAGCAGAAGGTGTCAATTTCTACATGCCAACTCTTATTCCCGAAGCTTTAACAAGTATTCCTGAAGAAATGAAAAATGCCATTCACTTGCCTAGTGTTGGTGATTTTCCATTTACACCTGGCACTGAGAAAGCCAACATTGTCACTTTTTGGAATAAGAGCAACAAACTCGTCTTTCAAATTCAAATTGCTTATTTCGAAGAAGATGTTGAATACAAGGCTAACAATCAGGATTTCCTTATTATATCAGCTACGCAACTTCCGGATAATCCCTTTGTTGATACAGCATCAGAAAATGATCCTATTGACCTATGGATTGAAGAATTCAAAATGGACGGCCCCAGTGAACCTGTGGATGTAAGAATCTATCAAAAATTGGAATTAACGTCAGAACTTCCCTTGTTTTATAAGGATCGATTCAGAAATTGGTCGAGCATGTACCCTTATTACTCCTTCGATTCATCTAAAAATTATATTGAACACACTTCAACCGGTGCTTCAATCTATTACGCATGGCACGATGGAATAATCTTCCAGATAGGTTATAAATTCTCAGATGATACAATTGATGCAGAAACGATTGCCAGAAAGATCATTCTTGGCTCATCATTATAAACCGATGCAATGTCTTTTCAGATGTCGTAAACCATTCTGAATATTATCATCAGAATGATGATGCCAAAAGCTGTCAAAACCATGTTCTACCCCATACAGATACTCAAAGCTGTGGGGTAGTTTTATTTTATCCAGAAAATCATGCATCTCGAAAGACGCCTTTCTGTTCTGATTTCTGACAAAACGATCTTCAGTTCCAATTTCAAGATACAAGTTCACTCCTGAATCAATTAAAGCCTGCCGGTTCAAATCAGCCATCTCTTTATTCTTCTCGAGGCTGTAATCGCTAACATAGCCCATAGCAATAACAGATTTAAAACTTTGCGGATATTTGAATAGATAATGCAGGGCTCCTCCGGCACCACGAGAATGCCCCTCCAGAGATACGCCTTTATCATTATCCCCAGCTTTAAAATTTGTTCTGCAATACTCAATAAATTCCCCATTAAGTTCCGGAACAAGTAAAGCTTCATTTTCAGGCGTAAACCATTGAATTAAATCCCGATCTTCATCTCCTCGAACACCTGCAATCACAATATCAGAAATCATATCGGACTTAAACCATTGATTTAAGTCATCTTCGCTAACATACTTTGAAAAAGTTCTTTCATCACCACCTTGCCCATGTAAAAATAAGAGCAATCGATAACTTCCATTGGGATTCCAATTGGGTGGTAGGTAAACAAAGTAAGGCACGCTTGATCGGACCTTACTCTCAAAAGTTGAAAAGGTGTATTGACCTCTGGCATTGGAATAATCGAAGTTTAAAGCCATAATGAATTCAATCGGAATTAAATGAAGGACAAAACTAATTATTTTAGATAGTAAAACAGAATATCGACATGACGTACGGTACTTATATTAAAAATAAAATCCCGACAGAGCTCAAAGCCTGACGGGATTTTTCTTGGTTAATGTGTTAGAAGTCTAGGATAAATAGTGGCTATAGGTATTGATATCCAATGTCTCCCGTGATTTTTTACAGAAAGAATAAATAAAAGCACTGGCTAATCTTGCATTGGTCACCAAAGGAACATTCAAGTCAATGGCGGCTCGTCTGATTTGATAATCATTATAAAGCTCATCTTCACTTAAATTCTTTGGAATATTAATAACAAAATCAACCTCTTTGTTTCGGATTAAATCCAAGGCTGTTTTCTCACCCTTTTCATCCGGCCAGGCGACAGCTTCTATCTCAACATCGTTCTCAGAAAGGAATTTTGCAGTACCTCTGGTTCCGTATATTTTATAACCTTTATCTTGTAACATCAGCGTACTCTGAAGCAATTCAATCTTTGAGCGAATGGGTCCACTACTAATCAGAACGGCCTTCTTCGGGATCCTATAACCCACTGAAAGCATTGACTTTAATATTGCATCGTAATAATCTGGCCCAATACAGCCCACTTCACCCGTTGAAGCCATATCAACACCCAAAACAGGATCCGCTTTTGATAGTCTGGAGAAAGAGAATTGTGAGGCTTTCACCCCAATATTTTCCAATTCAAACATAGAAGGCATTTGTGTTGGAATCGTTCCATTCAGCATGGCTTTCATAGCTAATTCCACAAAATTGTAATCCATAACTTTCGATACAAATGGGAAACTACGACTGGCTCTCAAATTACATTCGATCACTTTTATATCGTTATCCTTTGCCAGAAGCTGCATATTAAATGGTCCTGTTATATTCAACGATTTTGCAATTTCTTTTGCAATCTTTCTAATTCGACGAATCGTCTCGAAATAAAGTTTTTGAGGTGGGAATACCAGAGTGGCATCTCCTGAGTGAACCCCAGCAAACTCAACATGTTCCGAAATAGCATCAATCAAAACTTCACCATCTTTAGCCACACCATCAAACTCAATCTCTTTGGCTTGCTGAATAAACTCGCTAACCACAACTGGATATTGCTTGGATACCTGTTTGGCCAGATTCAAGAAGTGTTCCAGTTCATTTTTATTGGATACCACATTCATAGCGGCTCCCGAAAGCACATAACTCGGACGAATCAGAACAGGGAATCCTACTTCATCAATAAAACTGTGGATGGCCTTAATACTTGTCAATTCTTCCCAACGAGGTTGGTCAATTTTCAAATCGTCAAGCATTGCAGAAAACGTCTTTCTGTTTTCCGCCCTATCGATACTCTCAGGAGACGTTCCTAAAACCTCCACATCCGCTTTGTGCAGGCGCATCGAGAGATTATTGGGTATCTGACCTCCTACTGATACCACAACGCCCTTAGGCTGCTCTAATTCGATAATATCAAGGACTCTTTCAAATGATAGTTCATCGAAGTACAGACGGTCACAAACATCATAATCCGTACTAACCGTTTCAGGATTGTAGTTGATCATGACGGATCGGTAGCCTTCTTTCTTCACACCATTCAAAGCATTCACACTACACCAATCGAATTCCACACTGGAACCAATACGATAAGCACCCGATCCTAAAACGATAACAGACTTATTGTCAATCTCATAAACCAAGTCATTTTCACTTCCACTATAAGTCAAATAAAGATAATTGGTTTGAGCTGGATATTCAGCAGCAAGCGTGTCAATTTGCTTCACAACCGGAACAATACCGAGTTTTTTACGGGCATTTCTCACCTGTAAAAGCTCAGTTTCCATATTGCCATCTTTCGGTTTTAAAACAAAACGTGCGATCTGAAAATCTGAGAAACCATAGACCTTAGCTTTTCTGAAGAGAGTCGTATCTAAAGCATCGACTTGATTAAACTTTTTAAGCTCCCATTTTAGCTTGCTGATATTCTCCAATTTGCTTAAGAACCATTTATCAATCGCTGTTAAATCGTGAATTTGATTGACAGAGTAGCCCTTCTCAAAAGCCTGTGCGATAGCAAAAATTCGCATATCCGTTGGATTAGAGAGTTCCTGATCCACATCTTCAAACTTTGAGTGTGGATTACCAACGAAACCATGCATGCCCTGTCCGATCATTCTAAGCCCTTTCTGAATGGCCTCTTCAAAGTTTCGACCAATAGCCATCACTTCGCCCACCGATTTCATACTGGAACCAATTTCCTTGGTTACCCCTTCGAACTTATTTAAATCCCAACGAGGGATTTTACACACCACATAGTCAAGAGCAGGCTCAAAACAAGCCGTTGTGGTCTTTGTCACCGCATTCTTCAAATCCTGAAGTGCATAACCCAAGCCCAGTTTTGCCGCTACAAAGGCTAAAGGATAACCCGTTGCCTTTGAAGCTAATGCAGAAGAACGTGACAAACGAGCATTTACCTCGATCACACGATAATCCTCGGAATTTGGATCCAAAGCATACTGCACATTACATTCTCCAACCACACCCATATGACGAATGATTTTCAGGGCAAGTGATCTGAGCTTGTGATATTCTGAGTTGGTTAGCGTCTGTGATGGTGCAATTACAATACTCTCGCCGGTATGAATTCCAAGCGGATCGAAGTTTTCCATATTACAAACGGTAATGCAATTGTCGTAAGCGTCACGGACCACTTCATACTCAACCTCTTTCCATCCCTTCAGGGATTCTTCGACCAAAATCTGGGACGAATAGGATAAGGCATTTTCTGCCAGAGTTCTCAATTCATCCATATTGTTGCAGAATCCGGAACCTTGACCTCCAAGGGTAAAGGCAGCACGGACAATAATCGGAAAACCCAACTCTCCTGCCGCAGCTAAAGCATCGTCAATCGATTCTACAGCCATGCTCTTTGGCGTTTTCACATCAATTTTGCGAAGTTCATTGGCAAATATCTCTCTATCTTCTGTTTTGATGATTGTTTCGATAGGCGTACCTAAAACCTTCAGGTTATATTTCTTAAGTGTTCCGGCATTAAAAAGCTCAATCCCGCAATTCAAGGCCGTTTGCCCTCCAAAAGCTAAAAGAATACCATCGGGCTTTTCTTTAAGAATCACTTGTTCGACAAAATAAGGGGTCACAGGTAAAAAATAAATTTCATCTGCAATCCCTTTGGATGTCTGTACTGTTGCGATATTGGGATTAATCAAAACCGTTTTAATACCCTCCTCTTTCATGGCTTTTAAAGCCTGAGATCCAGAATAATCAAATTCACCCGCTTCACCAATCTTAAGCGCTCCTGAACCTAATACCAATACTTTCTTTATATTATGAGTCATACTTTTCTGAGTTAATGTTAAGTCACTTTTTCCTTTAAATTTTCTCCTTTTTACTTTACTCTTTTATCCTTGTATTTTTCCATCATTTCGATGAAGTCATCAAACAAGAACTCAGTATCAGTCGGCCCACTTGAGGCTTCCGGATGGAACTGAGATGCAAAGAAAGGTTTACTTTTGTGCTTAATCCCCTCACAGGTATTATCATTAGCATTCTCAAACAAAACCTCCCAATCCGATGGCAATGTGTCCGTATTGATTGCATAACCATGATTTTGAGAAGTGATAAAACAACGCTTGGTCCCATTTAATAGCACTGGCTGATTGTGAGATCTGTGACCATATTTCAATTTATAAGTATCTGCTCCGGCAGCTAAAGCCATCAGCTGTGTTCCCAAACAAATTCCCATAATAGGTCGATCCTGGCTAATAGCCGTTTTCACATGCTCAATCGCTTTGATGTTCAATTTTGGATCACCAGGGCCATTTGAAATAAACAAACCATCGTAATCTTCATTCGTAAAATCAAAATCGTAAGGCACACGGATAATCGTGGTATCCCGTTTCAGCAAACAACGGATGATGTTATTTTTAACCCCACAATCCAATAAAAGCACTTTATGTTTTCCATTGCCATAGCTCTTAATCTCTGTTGTGCTGACCTCAGAAACCAAATGGCGGGAATTGGGATCCTCAAAAGGCAGATCCTGATCATCAAAAACAATCTTGGCCTTCATACTCCCCCCATTACGAAGCTTCTTTGTAAGTGCTCGTGTGTCTACGCCATAAATACCAGGAATCTTGTGCTCTTTCATCCAATCCGAAAGACTCAAACTTGCATTCCAATGGCTAAAATCCTCGGTGTAATCCGAAACGACAAAACCTGATAGTTGAATTTTCTCAGACTCGAAGTGACGAAACAAATCATCTTCTTTTCTGTCGCCGGGAACACCGTAATTCCCAATCAAAGGAAAGGTTGTTACCAAAATCTGTCCGCGATACGAAGGATCACTCAAACTTTCAGGATAACCCGTCATAGCTGTATTAAAGACCATTTCTCCGGCTACAGATCCTTCATAACCAAAAGAAGTGCCCAGGTACTCACTACCATCTTCCAGTATTAACTTTGCTTGTTTCAACATAAATTGTAATTATATAATGGTTGTTATAATATTTAAAATCAATCGTCTATTAAGATACTAACTTCTCCCTAATAAATTTTGATATGCCTGATCGATCTTTTCGAAATTAAATGCCTCAAGTGTTTTTTCCAGTTTCGATTTGATTTGCGCATTGCATAAATTACCGATGCTTCCTTCATGTTGGTGTTTCAAATCACCTTCAAATTTGAATTTCCCCGATTCAACCAAAGCCCCAACTTCTTTATAAGCATCTCGAAATGGCACGCCTTTAAGCACCAACTCATTCACCATCTCAACGGTGAAGAGGTATTGGTATCTTTCGTCATCCAGCAAACTCTCATTAAGCTTAACATTCGACAACATGGTTTTAGTCATCTCTAAACATGAAATTAACTGATCGAAAGCCGGCATAAAAAACTCCTTAATCAACTGATAATCTCTATGATAGCCTGAAGGTAAATTTGAACTCACAGACTGTATTTGTGTGGGTAATACTTGTAGCGAATTCGCTCTAGCTCTTACCAACTCAAACACATCAGGATTCTTCTTATGTGGCATAATGCTACTTCCGGTCGTAAACTCGTCAGCAAAACTGATAAAACCAAAATTTTGTGAGTTGTACAAGCAGGCATCCATCGCTAATTTTCCTATGGTGTAAGCTATATTCGACAGAGCAGATACAACTGCGAATTCCATTTTCCCCCTACCCATCTGAGCGTAGACCACGTTATAGTTCAGATTTTCAAAACCCAACAAGTCAGTCGTCATCTGACGATTCAGTGGAAATGAGGAACCGTATCCGGCACCAGACCCCAATGGATTCTGATCAACCATTTTAAAAGCGGCTTGCAACAAGCTCAAATCATCAGCTAACGCTTCGGCATAAGCCCCAAACCATAAACCAAATGAAGATGGCATGGCCACTTGCAAGTGCGTATAGCCTGGTATAAGAGCACCTTTATACTTTTCAGAGTTTTCGATTAACAAATCAAACAGAGCTTTGGCTTCGTTCACCACTTGTTCAATCTGATGACGTGTAAACAGTTTCAAATCCAAAAGAACCTGATCGTTTCTTGAACGGCCTGAGTGTATCTTCTTTCCCACATCACCTAAAGTCTGTGTCAGAAGATATTCGACTTGTGAGTGCACATCTTCAATGCCCTCTTCTATCTCAAAATCTCCCTTTTCAATGCCAGTAAATATCTTTTGCAATTCCTTTTCAACCAAAGCTAACTCCTCAGACTCCAACAAACCAATACTTGCCAACATCTTACAGTGTGCTAATGAACCCAACACATCAAAAGGAGCCAATTGCAAATCAAGCTCGCGATCTTTCCCAACCGTAAAGTTTTCTACATTCTGATTCATCTTCGTGCCTTTATCCCAAAGTTTCATATCTGTGTCATTTTACGTTTAGTTATCCTTTTATTTCAAGATCAAGTCCATTCAAAAGCTGGTAATAGATCTCAACACCTTCTTCTATTTCTGACAAATTGATGTATTCGTTAACCGTATGTGAACGAGCTGAATCTCCTGGTCCAAATTTCAATGTTGGGAAGCCTTTCATAATGGCCTGATCTGATGTGGTTGGCGAGCCATAATAGCTTCTTCCTATTTTGATTCCGGCCTGAACAAGCGGGTGATTCAAATCGATGCCCGATGAATTCATTCTAAAGGATCTGGCTTTTACATCGCTTTCGGTTTGCTGATCAATCAATTTAAATAAATCCTGATTGCTGTAGTGTTCGTTACTTCTCACATCCACAACAAATCGGCAATTATCCGGCACCACATTGTGTTGACAACCGGCTTCAATTTGAGTCACCGTCATTTTCACAGGGCCGAGTATATCCGATTCCTTATCAAATTTGTAGGTTTGAAACCATTGCAAATCCTTCATGGCTTTATCAATGGCATTCACCCCTTCACCTCGGGCTGCATGCCCGGCAATGCCTTTGGTTTCAACATCCAAAACCATTAAACCCTTTTCGGCAATAGCCATCTGCATTAGCGTGGGTTCACCAACAATTCCCAGGTCTATCTTCCCAATCGCATCCTGAATCAGTTCGAAACCATTCACACCCGAAATTTCTTCTTCGGCAGAAGCTGCAAAAACCAAATTATAGGCTTGTTCCTTTTCATCAAGAGCAAGAAAAGTAGCCATTAGTGAGCATAAGCAGCCACCCGCATCATTCGATCCAAGACCATAAAGTTTTCCATCTTCCACATGAGCTTCAAAAGGATTCTTTGTCCAGGATGCAGAGGCATTGACCGTATCCAAATGAGAATTCAGTAACAATAAGGGTTTCCCTTCGGCATTGTGTTTGCCATAAACCCAAATGTTATTCGCTTTTCTATTGGTTTGATAAGCCTTTGATTTTAGAATTGTTTCTATAAAATCAGCAGCATGATTTTCCTCTTTACTGTATGATTGTATGCCAATTAACCCCTTAAGGCTTTCAATGGCAAGTGTTTTATATTTCTCTAAATTCATCACTTACAGGCTGTCAATTCGGTTCCACAATAGTCGTCACCCGACATTCTCAAAAGATCACCAATAAGCACGTCAACCCCTTTATTGAAAGCTCTGAAAGCATTTTCAGTCTTCGGTATCATGCCCTTGTTTATTGATCCATTCTCTTTCATTTCCTTATAGAGATTAAGGTCTAAACTCTTCAAAAAACTCGCATCATCATCAGGATGAGTTAAAACCCCGGGCTTTTCAAAGGAATAAATCAGTTTCACCTGATAATTCTCGCTCATTGCGATGGCAATTTCCGTAGCAATTGTATCCGCATTGGTGTTCAAGAGCTGTCCTTTCCCATCGTGTGTGATGGCTGATAGCACCAAGACCTTATTTTGCTCAATGAAATCTGATACAGCCTGTTTGTTAACCGCAACCACATCACCAACAAAACCATAATCGATACTGGCATGCTGACGTTTTTCTGCTAAAATCAAGTTGTCGTCTGCACCACATAAACCAATTGCTTTTTGATTCAAAGCCTGTAGTCCCGCTACAATCTTTTTATTGATCCAACCGGCATACACCATACTGACCACCTTTAAAGTCTCTGCATTGGTTATTCGCCGTCCATCAATCATGGGGGATTCAATACCCAATTGTTTAGCCATATCTGTAGCCAATTTGCCACCTCCATGAACCAGAAGTTTAGCCCCTTTTATCTTCGAAAAGGCTTCAAGACTGGCTGACAACTTTCTTTCATCATCAATCAGATTGCCTCCAATTTTTACTAGCGTTAGTTCTTTCATCTCTATTGCTTTTTGATTAGGGATGAAAACTCACTAATAAAGGTTTCGGCCTCTGCCAGTGTAAGCGTTAAAGGCGGTAGCAATCTTAAGGTCTTTTTCCCTGATGCGCCCGTGAAATAGCCTTTCTCAAAAAGTAAAGCCGACTTTATCTCAGCCATATTTTCCAAATCAACACCCATCATCAAACCCTTGGCTCTTACAGCTTTCTCTCCCATAAGCTTTATAAGTTCATTTGCCAAATACTGCCCCACTTTGGCCGCATTCTCAATCAGTTTTTCTTCTTTCATCACTTCCAAAACAGCGATTCCTGCCGCACAAGCCAGATGGTTGCCACCAAATGTGGTTCCCAAAAGTCCTGATTTCCCTTCAATTTTAGGATGAATCAGCACACCAGCAAGAGGAAATCCATTCCCCATCCCCTTAGCAGTTGTAATGATATCGGCTTTGATATCTGAGTGCTGGTGTGCAAAAAACATCCCTGTTCTTCCATAACCCGATTGAATCTCATCGAGAATCAATAGGGCGCCATATTTTTGACAAAGACTTTCCGCCTCCTTTAAAAACTTAGTCTCGGGTATGACAACGCCATTAACCCCCTGTATGCCTTCCACAATAAAAGCTGCAACATCGCCCTTTTCAAGCTCCTTTTTTAAAGCCTCCGTATCGTTCATCTCTATAAAAACCACCTCGTGCTTGGCATTATAGCTTGAAGCCAGCTTGGCATTATCTGTCACCGCAAGAGCGCCGCCGGTTCTTCCATGAAAAGCGCCTTTGATGGCGATGACCTTTGATTTCCCTGTATGGAAAGCGGCTAATTTCAAGGCATTCTCATTGGCTTCTGCTCCTGAGTTGCACAAAAACAGATTGTAATCGGTATAACCCGAAAGCTCACCCAGTTTCTCTGCCAATTGATCCTGCAGTTTGTTCTCAACCACATTGGAATAGAAACCCAGACATCTTATCTGATTTTCGAGACGAAACAGGTAATGTGGATGAGAATGGCCGATAGAAATCACACCATGTCCCCCATAAAAATCTTTGTATTCTTTTCCCTCCGCATCGGCGAGCGTAATGCCCTCACCTGATAGCAGGTTGATATCGTATTTTGTATATGTATTGAATAATTGCATTGTAAACTATATTTAGAAATTGAGACAGATGAATTAGAAATTTGAATGGCGTAGAAATCTCTAATCACCCATCTCAACTCAAAATTCATAAATTAAAAAGCGACTGGTTTCAGTCTTAAACCCGCATCTTCAGGCAATCCAAATAGGATGTTCATATTCTGTACAGCCTGTCCCGAAGCTCCTTTCAACAAATTATCAATCGTTGAAACGATCAAGAGCTTATCACCGTGTTTCTCCAAATGCAAAATGCACTTGTTGGTATTCACCGCTTGCTTCACATCGGTATTCACATCACTGATCACCACAAAAGGATGATCCTGATAATAGTTCTGATAATGAACCATGGCTTCGATAAGACTCCAATGACATTGGGTATAAACCGATGCTAAAATTCCTCGGGAGAAATTCCCCCGAACCGGGATAAAATTTACCGCTTGCTTAAAACTATTCTGTAATTTACAAAGACTCTCTTCAATCTCAGCTAAGTGTTGGTGTTCAAATGCTTTATAAAGTGACACATTATTATTCTTCCACGAAAAATGAGACGTTTCAGTAGGTGCCTGACCGGCTCCTGTCGAACCTGTAATGGCGGTTACATGCACGTCGTCGTTTAAAGCCTGATGTTTGGCCAAGGGCAATAATGCCAACTCAATTGCAGTCGCAAAACAACCTGGATTTGCAATGTATTTGGCCTTTGCAATCGCTTCTTTATTCATTTCCGGCAGGCCATAGACAAACGCATGGGCCTTGCTTTCTAATCTGAAGTCCATACTCAAATCGATGACCTTTAGATTTTCCGGCAGTTTGTTCTTTTCAAAAAAGCTTTTGCTCTGACCATGCCCCGAGCAAAGAAAAATAACATCTACCGCCTCAAAATTGGCCGATGTAAAATTCAAATAACATTCGCCTAATAAGTCTTTGTGCACCTTACTGATGGCCTGCCCATTATGACTACTACTCTGCACAAAAACAATCTCTGCCTCGGGATGCCAAAGTAAGAGTCTCAACAACTCACCTGCGGTATATCCCGCTCCTCCTATGATTCCAATTTTAATCATCTTACTTCGCATTTACGGTGTGATATATCTTCATCGAATTGGCCAGAATGGTTGTAAAACCTTTCACATCCTCTGCTGTCCAACCCTCATTTTTTTCACCATACTGACCAAAAGCATCACTCATTAAATCGTTGGGCGAATTCACCCCAATCAATTGATAGTATTTTGGATACAGCATCAACTTCACTTCTCCCGAAACGGTTTTTTGTGAATCTTCGAGGAAACACTCTATATTTCTCATCAATGGCTCAAGATATTGAGCCTCATGCAGCAACATGCCGTAAAAATCACCCAATTGGTCTTTCCAATGCATTTGCCACTTACTCAAACAATGCTTCTCAAGCATTTCGTGAGCTTTTAAAATTAAAACAGGTGCTGCTGCTTCAAAAGCAACCCTCCCTTTAGTGCCCAAAATGGTGTCACCTATATGCATATCACGACCAATTCCGTAGGCCGATCCTATTTTCTCTATGGTTTTAATGGCATCAAGAGGATTCTCAAATGTCTCTCCATTTACCGACACGAGTTCCCCCTTTTCAAAACCGATACTCAATTCAGCAGGCTCAGTTTGTGTCACCTGCGAAGGATAAGCCTCCTCAGGAATGGTTTTATCTGAAACCAAAGTTTCTTTCCCTCCGATACTGGTTCCCCAAATTCCAGCATTTATCGAATAAGCCATCTTCTCAAAAGCGTCATCAATTCCTGCTTCTTTCAGGTATTGGATTTCTTCCTCACGGCTCAGCTCCAAATCTCTGGTTGGGGTTATAATTTTGGCATTGGGAGCCATTATCTGAAAAATCAAATCGAATCTGATTTGATCATTACCTGCCCCCGTACTGCCATGAGCAATATAATCGGCTCCAATTTCATTGGCATATTGGGCAATGGCCATGGCCTGAAAAGCTCTTTCTGAGCTCACGGATAAAGGGTAACAATTGTTCTTCAGAACATTGCCCATTATCAGGTACTTGATGCACTTTGCGTAATACTCTTCCGTCAAATCGATACTGGTATGTTCAATTACGCCCAGCTTTTGAGTTTTCTTCTCAATTGCGGCCAGCTCCTGATCGCTGAATCCGCCCGTATTTCCCAATACGGTATAAACTTTCATCCCTAAATCCTTTGACAAGTGAAGGGCACAATAGGTTGTATCTAATCCGCCACTGTAGGCTAAAACGACTTTTTTATCTTTTGTTATCATGTTTTTCTTTTTGCAATGTTGACTACTAAAATGTTTTTTGAGGCTTATTCGGTTCGCACAACATCCCCGTACACAAACACATTTTGTGTTGCGTTCTTTGCAGAATGTCGTAGTTCACACAGGAGGCACATCCTTTCCAAAAGGAAGCATCGGTGGTGAGTTCCGAAAAAGTAACGGGCTTGTAACCCAAGTCTGAATTGATTTTCATGACAGCCAAACTGGTGGTGAGTCCGAAGATTTTAGCTCCGGGGAAACGCTTTCTCGATAATTCGAAAGCTTTCTCTTTAATTTGCTTGGCTAAACCAACATATCGGTAGTCCGGGTGGACAATCAGTCCCGAGTTGGCCACATACTGCTCATGTTCCCAGGTTTCGATATAACAAAAACCGATGACCTTATCGCCTGCAAAGGCAATTATCGATTTTCCTTCCTGAAGTTTTTGAGCGATGTATAAGGGATTTCTTTTAGCAATCCCGGTTCCTCTTATTTTAGCAGCTGTTTCAATCATTTCGCAAATTTCAGTCGCATACTTGCTGTGTATGACGCCTGCTTCGATAACAGCTATTTCTTGTTTTATATCTACAGTCAATTCCATTTGTTCTTAAAAATCTATGTTTCCCAGAATAAGGCTACACCTGTCAGGCTTAACCATTTGTTGTTAATGTCAATATTGAAGCTTTCTCTTAAGCCATTGGTTAGTTTACTTCGTCGGAGCCTTAGTTGGCTTTTCCTGGTCAAAAATGTGTTCATCTTGTTAAAATTTAGTTCTGATTGATATTTTTATTTTCTCTTTAAATCACTCTTTATCTGCGCATTTCATCACTAACAGGGCACAAAAAAAGCCCACCGTGGTCGACGGCAAGCTTATACATATCCTATTTCAGTTAATAGCACATCAGACTCATCCGCCCCTTCCGGGTAGCAGTTCGAACGCAAGTGGCGTCGGCTTACTGTGTAGATTGTTGTTGGCATATGAGTGACTCTTGTGAATTAAACTGCTGTAAAAAAAATAGTTTAAAAAAAAGGCTTACCGTTTAAACGATAAGCCTTTTAAAATATATCATGATCAATTCTGATTACACGACAATAAGACACCTACCGCTTTCTTTGAAAGTGCGCTTCGTCTTCGTCGGATGTTAAAAAATTGATTCATTGTTCTCTGTTTTACTCTTTGTTTATATTTTGAAATTGGGCATAAAAAAAGCCTTCCGCTGTAAAGGAAAGCCTGGACAATAATCCATATACAATGCTTCCTTATTGTTTAAATAAAGATCTGCGTCGTCGGATTATCATTTTTGTAGCCATGCTCTTTCTGTTTTTTTGTTGTGACAAATGTAGAAACAATTTTTCGATAAATCCAAATGATGATCCTCTGCTCCATCCCTGCAAAGGTGTTCGAAACCTATACTTTCCGAAGCTAAACACTTGTGAATACTCGCCTTAATGATAAATTATTTTTTTTTGAAAAATTTTAAATGAATTGCCGTTTTATTCCTCCAAATCGATAGTTGGCACCCCATAGTCAGAGTATGACGGAATAAGAATTTGAGGGTTTCACTCTTTTGTTACTGAAAAACCTGACAGATTAATTTTACATCCTGTAAGTAAACCTGTCAGGTTTAAAACCGCTGACATTTACAGATCGCCTATAGTCAGAGCATGACGATTCAGATCAGAACTCAATAGTATCTTATGGAAGTTTTTATCAATGTCAGAATGCATTATTTCAAAACAAATCTTATTTTTAATAGAGCATCCAATTTTTAATGATTAAAAACCTGAGCTCTATGATATTTGAAGAAAGTAATATCTATCACATATACAATAGAACTAACAATCACACCCCTTTATTTTATTCAAGAGAGAACTATCTTTTCTTCCTTGAAAAGTTTAAGCATAACATCCTTCCTTTTTCTAGTATACTAGCTTGGTGTCTAATGCCAACACATTTTCATATCATGGTTTACGTTAATAAAATCAAAATTGAGAATCGTAAGGAAGATTTGAATTCATCTATTGGTAAAATGATGAGTAGCTACACCAGATCTATTCAAAAACAAGAAAAAATTACCGGCTCCATCTTTCAAAGCCATACTAAAGCCAAATGTCTTAATCAGATTGAGAATCTATCTCCCAGTTTCTGGAATAAGGCCTTCGGTACTCAAATAAATATCGAACAAGACCATCACAACTATCCACTGGTTTGTTTTAATTATATTCATATGAATCCTGTTGCCGATCGTTTGGTTCAATCCCCTGAAGAATGGGAATTCTCATCCTATAGAGATTATTTTGATGGACGAAACGGGAAGCTCATTAATTATGACAGAGCTAAATCAGAGCTCGGAATTGATAAAAATATATGGCTCCCAACAAAAGTTAGCCAATAATATCTAGTCATACCCTGACATGTACAGCTTGCCTAAAGTCAGAGCATGACGAAAAATACTTGAGGGTCTCACTCCCAGTGAGGCTCTCAATAAAAAAAGTAAACTTTAGTCATACCCTGACATTTACAAATCGCCTATAGTCAGAGCATGACGGAATAAGAATTTGAGGGTTTCTTTCTATTGCGCTCAAAAAAAACCTGACAGGTTAATTTTACATCCTGTAAGTAAACCTGTCAGGTTTAAAACCGCTGACATTTACAGATCGCCCATAGTCAGAGTTTGACGGAATAAGAATTTGAGGGTTTCTTTCTATTGCGCTCAAAAAAAAACTGACAGGTTAATTCTCATTATTGTAAATAACCTGTCAGGTTTAAAACCGCTGACATTTACAAATCGCCTAAAGTCAGAATAAGACGGAAAATGAATTTGAGGGTTTCTTTCTATTGCGCTCAAAAAAAACCTGACAGGTTAATTTTACATCCTGTAAGTAAACCTGTCAGGTTTAAAACCGCTGACATTTACAAATCGCCTATAGTCAGAGCATGACGGAAAATGAATTTGAGGATTTCTTTCTATTGCGCTCCCAAAAAAACTGACAGGTTAATTTTACATCCTGTAGTAAACCTGTCAGGTTTAAAACCGCTAACATTTACAGATCGCCCATAGTCAGAGCATGACGGAATAAGAATTTGTGGGTCTCACTCTTTTGTTACTGAAAAACCTGACAGGTTAATTTTACATCCTGTAAGTAAACCTGTCAGGTTTAAAACCGCTGACATTTATAGATCGCCCATAGTCAGAGTATGACGGAATAAGAATTTGAGGGTCTCACTCTTTTGTTACTGAAAAACCTGACAGGTTAATTCTCATTATTGTAAATAACCTGTCAGGTTTAAAACCGCTGACATTTACAGATCGCCTATAGTCAGAGTATGACGGAATAAGAATTTGAGGGTCTCTTTCTATTGCGCTCCAAAAAAACCTGACAGGTTAATTCTCATTATTGTAAATAACCTGTCAGGTTTAATACCCCTGGAGTAAAACTGATTTCTAAATCTTTCCTTATGAAATCTTATCGTATGATGTTACAATTCCTTTAATTAAGGATGAACTCAGGCCATTGTGCTCCATCTCGTTCAAGCCAAGTATGGTGCAGCCTTTGGGCGTGGTCACTTTATCAATCTCAAATTCCGGATGATTCCCTCTTTCGATCAATAAATCAGCCGCTCCTTTTACGGTTTGATTCACTATGGCAGTAGCTGTTTTTGAATCCAAACCAATTTGAATTCCCCCTTGTACCATTGCGCGAATAAAACGCAGAACAAAAGCGGTTCCGCAAGAACCCAGAACTGTCGCTGCATCCATCAACTCTTCATTAATGACAATGCTGGTCCCGATTTTATCAAAAAAGTATTGTACGGTTTCAAGCTCAGATAAACCGGCTTCGTTGTGACAAAGGCTTGTCATCGATTCCTTCACATCGGCAGCGGTATTGGGCATAGCCCTAAAAACAGGTAAATTAGCAGGTAAAGCTTCCTGCAATTCGTTAACGTGCACATTGGTGGCCAACGAAACTACAACATGTTTTTCCGGATTCAGGTGCGCCTTAATATCGTTAAGCACACTTAAAACCTTATAGGGTTTTACAGCCACAATAATCACATCCGACTCGTCTACTGCCCATACATTATCGGTGGTAATTCTCACCCCATGTGCCTCGTACAACTCAATGGCTGCAAGACTTCGCTTGGTTGCTATAATATTTTCTGAAGGGTAATCTGTATCGTCAACTAAACCGTTTAAAATCGATTTTCCCAGGTTGCCACAGCCTATAATACAGACTCTTTTGTTTTTTAAATCCATGTCTTGTTTTCTTAAGTCTATTATGTACACAATCAAACCTGCTTTGAATAAACAAAGCAGTTCGTTTAACTTAAAATGATAATAGAAATTGTATTGTATGTGTTGCGTTTTCGGGCCGCAAGTTAAAGATATAAATTCGAATTAACGGCTTATGATGCTCGCATTTTCGAGCTCTTTCCCCCGGGGTTACTCAAACCAATCTTCCATAAAATTGAAATTGGCCTCAGAAACTTCAAACTCAAAAGTTTGGCCTTTCTCATTATTTCGTTGTCTAACCCTATCCCATCTTATTTCTTTAGGAAGGTTCATAAAATGATGAGTAACCGATTTTTGAACCGAATGGTTGCCGGGAATCTATTCATTCCTCAATTTACTGTAAATCTCTAAATCGGTATATATGCCACCCGTCAGCAACTCCCCGTCACGTTCGATGCCTTCGAACACAAAGCCCAATCGTTTGGGTATTTTTTTACTGGGAAAATTTCGCTCGGCACATTTAATTTGAATTCGATTCATTTCCAATTCTTCAAAAGCAAACTTACAGAGCCTTTGTACCGATTTGGTTACGATACCTTTCTTTTGAAAATCCTCGGAAAGCCAATAACCAATCTCAGTTTTTTTGTTTTGTTTATCCGTGTCCTTAAGTCCGATTAAGCCCGCAAATTTTCCTTGCAAATGAATCACAAAAACGTAATTTTCGCTGGGGTCTTCCAGCATTTTCCTGATAAAATACTCTGTATCTTCTATTTTTCGTGAGACTTCAACAAAGGGTAACCATTTCCCCAAATAAGCCCTTTGACTATCAATGGTTCGAAAGATATCTTTTGAATCAGACAATTCAATTTGCTTCAGTAGGATACTATCAGATACTCTGATTTTTTTAACACGTTCAGTTATTGCCATTAATTCATTTTTAGATTAGCCTAAATTAATCTTTTTTGGCAGATAAAAACTTATGTTGTTTTATTTTTATGAGGAAACATATTCTTCTTTACAAGAAAAAAAACAATCAAAGACTGATTCTATCCTATCGTACACACCCCATTTAAAATTGAAAAACGGCCAATACAGCTTTGTGATCTGATGGCCAAACCTTTGCTGGCTGACTAAACACATCCTTATCCTCTACAAACATCTCCGATTTTACAATTGAGGCATCAGGCCCCACAATCACAACATCTTTGAGTTCGAGCTGAGATGATTTGTTATAAAAGATAAAATCGATCCGTTCCCGTTCGTCAGACTTTGGTGCCCATGTCAGTTTATTAATTGGAATTTGAGGATTATATGAGGGATAGGTAAAACCCGGATTCTTCACCGGATCGGGGTATTGTTGGCGATAGGTATCGATAAATCCGGCTTCTTCCAATAATTTGGTACACTCCCATTCTATCACCACCCCATTGTGATCGTAGAGATCGCTATTTTCCGCAATCCAATCCCGATGAGAGGGTTCATTAAAATCGCCTCCTATAATCACCTGATTGCCAATTGCCATTTCTTTCTTTGCGTCTTCAATAAACACTTTTATAGCATCGTCGCGTTTTGAAGCTCTGCTTACGGCTAAAAGTTCAGCGACATCCGTCGTAGGCTCAGGCAATTCCTCCCAGGTGTTCCCCGAGTAGCCCCTTGGCATATAATAGCTGCAATTCAGATAATCGAGATGTGCCGAATAAAATGCCACAATATTGCCATCGATATTGATTCTGGCTTTGGTAATGGAACCATGATCATTTTTCACCGGATAGAGAGCTGAACAAGTCTCAATCGGATACCTTGAAATCAGTCCACTATCATAAGTCTTATCGCCATAGAATTTTAATCCCCGGAAATCCAGCTCTTTAATGATCCTTTCGATAAAGTTGCTGTTGTTGTAATTGCGAACCTCGCTAAACGCCACCAACTGGGCATCTGTTCGGACAATTTCGTCAACAATAGCATCGAAACCACCTGTAACAACGGTTCCTTCCTGCCAGATATTAAATTGAAGAACTCGCAACTCCTGTTTGGATTGGCAAGCACCTAAGCTTAATAACAAGCCTAGCATAATCAGGTGAATAAACTTGGGTTTTAATGGGGTTTTCATAAAGGTTAGATTTATTGACTCGTATAAATTATTAATCTTTCAATTAAGGCATAATGGCTCCTGTAGAGGCATATATCCGAAACCACTGTTCATGACTCAGGTCGATATTCAGGGCATCTACAGCACTTTTCACGCGTTCAATCCTGCTGGTTCCCACTATAGGCATAATACCCGCAGGATGTTTCAGCAACCAGGCATAAATCACCTGATCAATCTGTTCGAGATTCAATTCCTCAGCAATTTCAGAAAGCACCTTAAATATCGCCTTCCCTGTTTCGGTTTGTGGATCCAATAAACGGCCTCCAGCCAGTGGCGACCAGGCTATTGGTTTAATTCTTTCCTTCAAAAAGAAGTCCATATTGCCATTTTCGAAGTGGTCCAAACAATAAGGCGATATCTCAACCTGATTGGTTACCAATTTTTCTTCGGTATACGAATTGAGCATATCAAACTGCCTGGTTGAGAAATTCGAAACGCCAAAATGCTGCACTTTGCCCTCACGTTTTAAATCAGAAAAAGCTTTTGCCACTTCCTCAGGATTAAAAAAGGGTGATGGTCGATGCAGCAATAATACATCAAGGTAATCTGTTCGTAAATTTCTCAACGAATTTTCTACCGAATTCACAATATGCTTATAGCTGTAATCATAGGTCTTCAATTTCCGTTCAGGATATTTATCCGACATCAACTTAATACCACATTTACTGATAATCTCCATATTCTGGCGCAAAGATGGTTTTAAGGCAAGCGCATCGCCAAATAAGGATTCACAGGTATAATTACCGTAAATATCAGCATGATCGAAACTCGTGACACCCAGTTCCAGACATTGCTCAGTCAGTTTCAATAATTCCCGGGAAGATAGCTCCCAGTTGGCCAGTCGCCAATGCCCCTGAATAATTCTTGATAACTCCAGATTATCTGTTAGCTGTATACGTTTCATGCCTTATTGTTTTATGCGGTAAAAATCGAATGCCTGTCCCTATTGTTTCAAATCCTGAATTAATCGGTTGATCGATATCAAATCAAATTCACCAAATTGCTCTTGCTGGTAGTGCTTTATAAATTCTTTATTTATCAGAAAAAGTTTGCTGTTGTAGGTATCCTGAGGAAAGGTATTTTCGGTATGAAAATCATCAAATTCTGTGAAATTTAGCGGGCAAGCCGATAATTCCCAGGCATCTCCTCCCTCATTCATAAAGAGTAATGGCAAACCATGTGTTCTGCAAATAATCGGGCGTGCAGCATATACCTGACAGATATCCTCAATCAAAAAAGCACAATCGTCATGCTCAGCATCCAATTCATTAAATTGCTGAGGTGCATTTTCTCTCAGCTCTTTTAAAATGCTGAAATACTCAACTGGCAGAACCTGAAAATTCATGCAACAGGACGAACAACCTTTTTTACAAGCCATCTCATTTTTATGCAAAGCGCCCAACTTGTCACTCAATTCACTAATCTCTGTTCTTAATTGCAGGTATTTATCTATCTCTTGTATGGCTTTCTCGTTCATCGTTCTGTTTTTTTTTAATTTCAACAAAGATAAAATCTTAATTTGGTTATGAATAATTTGTGAATTGAGTTAATCTAAAAATTTATTTGCTAGCGCAACCTTCAATCGCGCCTGAGGCGGACTTCGTTTCACTCAGCCTTATTAACTTTAATCTTGTTAGTTGTCAAATCCACAGGTAGGCGTTTCACCAGCCTAATCCCTTCAGGATTGACTTCGGCTTGAAAAGCAAAAACTTCAACACCCCTTTCAATCGCTTTCTTTAGTGCCTCTGCATAAGCAGGGTCAATATCCCAGGCTGGCCCAAAATTGGAAACATCTGATCGTTGTATCACATAACACATCACGGCTCGCATTCCAGCTTCTTTAACTCTCATCAGAGTTTCCAGATGTTTTTTGCCACGCGTTGTGACTGCATCAGGGAAACGGGCATACTCACCCACTTTCATACTGACATTCTTCACCTCAATAAAGCAGGTTTCCTGTTCATTCTGCGCAAACACATCAAAACGGGAATCCTCGAATTTCACCTCTCGTTTAACTTCAGTATATCCGCGAAGCTCTTCAATTTCCTGATCGCGCACTGCTTCGTAAACCAAGACGTTGGGAATCCCGGTATTAATCCCAACCCAATCGCCATTTATCTGAATCATCTCCCAAGTGTATTTTGTTTTTCGTTTGGGGTCGTCAACATGTGTGAGATAAACTTCAGCTCCGTTTTCAAGACAGGTTTTCATGCTTCCCGAATTGGTGCAGTGTGCTACAACAATTTCACCCGTATCGAGTTCAATATCTGCTAAAAATCGTTTGTAACGTTCAATAAGTTTACCGTGTATCAAAGGTTTAGGAAATTGCATCAATTAACTTTTATAATTTTAAAAATCGTTAAATCTCATTCTATGAAAGACAGATTGAATGCTACCCTTTCTGCTTATAATCCTTTCAGCTTGAATCAGAAATATTACTTTTGCGGTAAATATACAATCTTATGAATAAGAAAGCACCCCATCTATATATTTTCAACGCGACCAGCGAAATGGCCATATCTAACGGAACGGTTAGCTTTATGCCCAATAAAATACTATCCCGTTTTGAACAGGATTTGGATGTATTGCCCATGTATTATGCTGAATCAAAAGATATCGTACTGGTTCATCAGTATCCCGATGATGCATTCATAAAATCCATAAAAGAAGCTGGTGTCAGTATTCCACGTTTTGCTTTATTCCCTCAAGCAATTACAGATCAGACTTTTTTAAAGGAAGAGAAGGCTTGTTTACGCCCCTGGGGCTGGAGTCCTCGTATCCATCACCAACTCGCAGCTTTCAAGAGTCAGTGCAGTGAAACCTATTTAAATCAACCCAATTCCTATTGGAAAAGCGAACACAAAGAACTGTATAGCCGTAAAATTGCCTTAGCTTGTCTTGAACACATCACTGCGAACAATCCTTCAGAAAAATATATCAGTAAAGATCTATTTCCAATTATCTGCACACAACAGTCTGAAGTGGAGGCTCTGCAAAACAAATGGCAACAAATTGTAATCAAATCCCCATGGAGTTCATCCGGAAGAGGTTTGCAAGTCTTGCGAAAAGCTTTTATTAATAAATCGGTTGAACAAGCTCTGGGCGGTGTACTGAAATCACAAGGCTATGTCATGGTAGAACCACTTGTAAACAAACAGTTGGATTTTTCAACTCAATTTTATGCCGATGGTAAAGGTAATTTAGAATTCCTGGGTTTTGCATTTTTCAACACCAATGACAATGGTCAATACCAAGCCAACTACCTTGGCTATACGCCTGAAATATTCCAGAAAACTTTAAGTCAAGTTGAACAGGAAAAGCTTGTTATAGGCGTAAGTGAAGCATTAAAAACAAACGACATTCCTCAAAACTATTGTGGCTATCTGGGAGTTGATTGCATGCTGTTTTTTGATGCCAAAGGAGAAAGTCGAATTCAACCCTGTCTTGAAATTAATCTGAGATATAATATGGGGACTGTCGCATTAAAACTCAACACCTATATTCACTCGGAATCGAAAGGTACATTTAACATTTATGCCGATGCCAAATCTGATTTTGTCAGCTTTCATAAAGAAATGATTAAAAAGTACCCTTTTGAGATGAAAGATGGAAAATGGTATAAAGGTTATTTACCTCTGAGTAGTCCAAATCAAGACAAGCTTTTTGGGGCCTATATTTTTCTGGAATAAGGAGACAAAAAGCCATAACACACACTCATAAAACCCAATATTTCTTATCCAAAACAAAAAAAACAACTTTTTATTTTTTCTGTTATTTTAAAACAATTCAATCTTAATAAAGACCTTGAAAATCGCTACAATCCTATACCCATGGCACATACAGAGGATTCACAATCTCATATCTTATCAAGGGAATGGTGAATCAACCATTTTTTTATCATAAATACACCTCTTTTTTAATAAACAATTGAAGTTTATTTTGGATACTGAGATTATTACTATTACATTTGTTGCGTTGTAAAGCATTAACAAGAAGATAATATCATTAATATTCGTTACGGTTCATTCTTTTAAGAATACAATTTAAATGAATCTTTACTTGGAATTATACTGAAAGGAAGGCTTTCCACAAATATTTATTATTTTAAAAAAATTACAATGCAAGGAACAGTAAAATTCTTTAATGAAACCAAAGGTTTTGGTTTTATTAAGCCAGCAGATTCAAGTGAAGACATTTTCGTACACTCTACAGGTCTTATTGACGAAATTCGTGAAGACGACAAAGTTGAGTACGATATGGAAAAAGGCCGTAAAGGTATGAACGCTGTAAACGTAAGAGTAATTGACTAAGTCCATTACTACGCAACATAAAGAAAACCACCTTTCGAGGTGGTTTTTTTATGCCCTAATTTTTCCTATTCTATTCTGATTTGCAAGCACCCCCATTTGAACTGATAAAGTTATATTTTATAATCTTAATGATATCTCAGGTTCCAATCTGACAGAGCTCACTATTTTATTCGCTCATAAATGGACACATTCCAATTGATCCTCGTTGGCCATCGTTAAGAAAGGATTAGATTGCTTCCACTAAACAAAAAAAAGGATACAAATCTTATCGATAAGTATCCTTAAATATTGAAGAACAGTTTTTATACTGTATCTGTATTATTTTTTAATCAAAGTCACATTCACAGCATTCATTCCTTTTGGACCACGCTCTGTTTCGAAGTTTACTTTGTCGTTCTCATTCACCTGATCAACCAAACCGTTAATGTGAACAAAAATGCTTTCTCCTGTTTCTGCATCCTTTATAAAACCGTACCCCTTACTTGTGTTGAAAAAGGTAACTGTTCCTTTACGGATAGGATCTTCTACATAACCTGCGTTACTATTTCTTGCACCCAGGACAATGCTATCAGCATCAATTTCTGTTTTTTTAGTTGGATCTGGAGGAGTCGATACGAGTTGTCCGTTTTCGTCAACATAAACTAACATATCTTCAAAAGAAACGCTACCACCGTTAGCTTTTCTTTCTTCTTTACGTGCTTCTTTTTCTTTTCTTTTCTTGAGTTTCTTTTTTTCTAACTCTTTTTTACCGAATGTTTCTTTTGATCTGGCCATTTAATTATTTAGTTCTTTTACAATGATATACCATTCAGGATTTAATCTTATAATAACAATGCTATCACCTGTCAAATCCTAAAGGTGCTGCAAGATACGGAAATTATTCAACTTTTACATATTTTTATCTATTCATCACGAAAAAGAGAGGATATATTTCATTGAATACCATTAAGAAAGTAAAATCGAGAATCAATAATATGTTTACTAGTAGCATCGTATTAAAGAGACAGGGGTTTAAGCACTATGAACTTACGTTTTTTAGTAACTTATACTCTTTCGTATCTTTTTAGAGCTGACACCATTCTTTCCAAACCTTCGAGAATAACTGCCTGAGGCGATCCAATATTTAAACGCATAAAATTTGAACCGTTCAAACCAAAGGATAAGCCTTTATTAAGGCCAACCTTGGCATCATCAACAAGGATCTGATGCAATTTTTCGTCCTCCAATTTTAATGCAGAAAAATCGAGCCATAACAGATAAGTCCCTTCAGGCTCCACCACTTTTATGGCAGGTAAATTCTCAGCAAAATAAGATTTCACCAATTCAACATTACTTTTAAGGTAAATCATCAGCTGATTCAGCCATTCTTCTCCGTGTGTGTAAGCTGCCTCGAAAGCAACTGTTCCAAATACATTGCCATTATCGAGATGAAGACGAGATGCTAAAGCTATAAATTGTTTGCGAAGTTTTTTATGAGGAATAATCGCAACCGAAGTTCCCAAACCTGCAATATTAAAAGTCTTACTGGGTGCAACAAAAGTCAAACTATTGTTATGTGCGTAGGAACTGATGCTAGCGATTGGTGTATATTGATGTGGCTCGAAAACAATATCAGAGTGAATTTCATCTGCAATAATTAAAATTTTATTTTTCTCACATATGGCTACCAACTTTTTAAGTTCATCCTTTGTCCACACTCGCCCTACCGGATTATGCGGATTCGAAATAATAATCATCTTCGTATCCTGATCGATACTTTTTTCAAGTTGATCGAAATCCATTCTGTAGTTTCCATCTTCAAATAGCAGCTCGTTCTGAACCAATACCCGATCGTTTGATTTCACTAAATGGAAAAATGGATGATACACCGGAGGCTGAATAATGATTTTGTCACCCGGATTAGTTAGTGCCATAATGGCTACCGAAATACCTGTCAATACCCCGGGAGTCACCTTTAACCACGAAGGTTCAATTCGGTGATTGTGTTTGTTCTTCATCCAGTTGATCAGAGACTGATAAAAGTCCTCACTAAAATATGTATAGGCATAAATTGGGTGATCCACCCTTTTTTTAAGGGCTTCACAAATAAAGTCCGGTGTTTCAAAATCCATATCGGCCACCCAAAGCGGCAGAATATCATCGGTTCCGAAAAATGTTTGAAGAGCGTCGTGCTTTACACTATTTGTGTTTTTACGATCGATTATTTTATCAAAATTATATTGCATGTAATTGTTTTTTAGCTTGCTACCTAATGAATAAGACTTCGAAATTTACTCTTTTTACTTCGTTCATTCAATTATTCCCAGAGAATTCAAACTTAAAAAAAGATAGACACATTTGCATCTATGTTATGTGAAATCATTACAAATAAGATTTGAATTTCATTATTTTGTTTTTACCTTTGCCTCACTACAAACAACCACGAGGAAATCCCTCCGATTGAATATTCAGAATAAATATTTAATCAATACAGATAACTACGAGACCATAACCCATTGTTTAGACAGTATATACTGTAACAAAGCTGTTATGATTACCCTACTCAAAAGGCTATCTTAAATAATTTAAAATTAAAGATATGATTCCTAAAATTGAACGCGCTACGATTGTAGTTCTTGACAGTGCTGGTGTTGGGGCTTTACCTGATGCTGCTGATTTTGGAGATGTAGGCTCAAATACTTTTGGAAATATTGCCAGCCATTGTGGTGGTATGCACCTTCCAAACATGCAAAAATTAGGTTTAGGAAACCTAACCGATATTCAAGGTGTTGAACCCACACAAGACGCTAAGGGTGCATATGGAAAAGCTGCCGAAGCGGCTAAAGGTAAAGATACAACCACGGGGCATTGGGAAATTGCAGGTGTTGCAATAGATAAACCTTTCCCAACCTACAGCAATGGTTTTTCTGAGGAAGTAATTCGTCGATTCGAAGAAAGAACAGAGCGTAAAGTCATGGCTAACAAGCCTGCATCCGGAACAGCTATTTTGGATGAATATGGTGAAGAACACATGAAAACGGGTAACTGGATTGTTTATACATCAGCTGACCCTGTTTTTCAGATCGCTGCTCACGAAGAGATTGTTCCTTTAGAAGAGTTATATAAAGCTTGTGAAATTGCCTTAGAAATTTGCACGGAACTGGCTCCTGTAGCTCGTGTGATTGCCCGCCCATTCTTAGGTAGTGGAGAAGGTCAGTTTTCACGAACTTCACATCGTCACGATTATTCAGTAACACCACCTCGTCCTACAGTTCTTGATCGTTTATTGGAGAACAAACTGGATGTGATTGGTATTGGTAAAACCAGCGATATATTCGCAGGACAGGGCATCTCTGATTCTCGTGGTACCAATAAAGACAATAATGATGGTGTTGCCAAAACACTGAAAGCTCTTGAAGAGGATACCAAAGGTTTAATTTTCACCAATCTTGTTGATTTTGACATGACCTATGGTCATCGTAGAAACCCGGAAGGTTATAAAGCCGCTCTTGAAGAGTTCGACCAACAATTACCAGATATTCAAAGTCGTATGAAAGAGGATGAAATCCTTATTCTTACTGCTGACCATGGTTGTGATCCTACTTATAAAGGAACCGATCATACACGTGAATATATTCCTATTTTGGTTTATGGTAAAAATATCAAAACCAATATCAATCTGGGAACCCGAACCTCTTTTGCAGATATTGCTGCAACCGTTGAAGAATTATTATTAGGAACAAAACCAGAAGGTAGTTTCGCAAAAGACTTATACCTGTAAGTTGCATTGTAATATTAATAGCTAAAGCCTTGACGTAAGCGTCAAGGCTTTTTTTGTATCCACACCTTCCCCATCAATACACAGAACAAATTGATCTTTAATTCGATAAATAAACATTTTTAAGTAAATTAAGAGTCAAAATCAATAAACACGCATCTATGTTTAAAGCAAGAGCAAGCATTTTACTCCTACTCTTATTGTTGGTCAATACCCTATTTGCACAACAACAGCATATCCAATTCAAACGTCTTACCATCAATGATGGCCTCTCTTTGAGCTCTGTCTACTGTATTTTTCAGGATTCAAAAGGTTTTATGTGGTTTGGTACCGAGGATGGACTTAATCGGTATGATGGCCAAAGCTTTACCATATTTCGAAATAAAAGCAACGATGCAAACTCAATAGCTTACAAGTGGATTGAACAGATTTTCGAGGACAGTAATGGCAAACTGTGGTTTGCTTCACAAGGTGGTTTAACTCATTTTGACATGAGAACAGAGAAATTCACTCAATTCACGACTTTATCTGATCCCACAAAACGAATCAGTAACGACACCATTACTCAAATATTTGAGGACAATAACAAAACGCTTTGGGTAGGAACAAAAAATGGCTTAAACCTTATAGATACTCAGAAGCTAAACGTACTAAAAAGTAAAACAGCAGGGCTTAATTTATCTTGTCGGATCAATGCTTTTCTGCCAAATTCAGATACTTCTATTTGGATTGCGACCGACAATGGTCTTTTTCTTCACAATAGAGAAACAGATGAATTTAAAACATCCCCATCTAAACAATTCAATTCACATAAAATTAACTGTTTAACTATACTGGATGATACTTTACTCATAGGTTGTCCAGATGGGCTTTACGCTTTAAATTCTCATCCGGAAATTAAGTCTAAAACATTATTAAGCAATTCTCATGTCGAAAGCATCTATATCGATAAAAAGAAAAACATTTGGATTGGCACACAAAATGGACTTTATGAAAGGCGAAACGGTGAGGAAAAATACAAGCTTATAATTGAAGCTTATGATTCGTCGAATAGTTTAGCCACAAATACAATCAAGCCAATTATCGAAGACCGAATTGGAAACATCTGGTATGGTTCATTTGGCTCAGGCTTATATAAAATCAACACAAAAGATGGTAGAATCAGCCATTACATGCACAATTCTGCCGATCCGCAAAGCCTTTCACAAAATTCGATCAATTGCTTATACGAAGATCGATCAGCTTGCATTTGGTTAGGAACCTTTGGTGCAGGCATCAGTATTTACGATCCTCAAGCTCACAAATTTGAGCTACTTAAACATGATGCTCTTTCGCCCAACAGTCTTGCCAGCGATTTTGTGTGGAGCATTTGGGAAGACCACAAACAAACCGTTTGGATAGGTACCAATAATGCCGGACTGAGTGCCTACGACAGAACAACAGGAAATTTCAAGCATTATCAATTCCCGAATAATCCGGCCATTCGTGAGGTTTATGAGGATAGTAAAAAACAAATATGGATTGGCACCGATGGTGAAGGTCTTTTTAAATTGAATTCCCAAACGGGACAAACCACCAACTACAAACACAATAATCAGAATGCAAATAGCCTGTCAAACAATTCGGTGCGTGTCATTTTTGAAGATAGCGAAGGTATATTGTGGGTTGGTACACGTCATGGCTTAAATCGTTTCAACCCTCAAACAAAAAACTTTAAAAGATATTTGCACAACAATTCAGATCCGTACAGCATCTCGCATGATTTTATCTATTCATCCATTTACGAAGACCGAAAAGGACAACTCTGGATAGGGAATTATGGCGGCGGATTTAATATTCTAAATAAAAAGACAGACCAATTCACCTCGTATCAGTTTATTCCCGATAGCAGCAATTCCCTTTCAAATAACGTTGTCTTTTCGTTTTATGAAGATACGGATGGCATATTTTGGATCGGAACAAACGATAAACTAAATCGATTCGATCCCCAAAGCAAACAATTTACACACTTCGGGATTAGCGAAGGTTTGCCCAATGAGGTTATTTATGGTATTCTGCCGGATGAGCAGAATCATATCTGGCTGAGCACCAACTTCGGGGTTTGCCGATTTAATATCAAAGACTATTCCGTTAAAAATTTCAGCACACAGGATGGACTTCAATCCAATGAATTTAATGGTGGCGCCTTTCATAAAGGAGCATCGGGTCTGCTCTACTTTGGCGGCGTTTATGGCTTGAATATTATCGACCCTGAAAAAGAGATTAAACCACGACCAGCTTATGATGCCGTCATTACCAAATTACAAATATTGGGAAAAGATGTTGTCGTTGCTCAGGAGAAGGATTCCATTCACGATGATTATTTACATTACGATTCACAACATGATAACTATAAACTTCAAAATAGTATCATCTACACAAACAATATTGTGCTTGATTACCAACAAAGACATTTTTCTCTTGAATTCTCATCCCTTTCAGGCTTTTCACCAGAAAATATTGCTTACAAATATCGCATGCTTGGCCTTTATAAAACGTGGATAGATGCGGGTGAACGAAATTTTGTATCCTATTCAAATCTAAAACCGGGCAACTATCTATTTCAGCTAAAGGCACAAAACTCTGATGGCATTTGGAGTCCTGAAACCCGTGAGTTAAGCATCACAATCAATCCGCCATTTTGGATGGAATGGTGGTTTATCCTTCTCGAAATTTTACTATTGATAGCCATCATTATCTTTAATTACCGATACCTCTTAAAAATCAGAACAAACAAACTGCTTCGGGTGCAGAATGAAAAAATTAGTACAGCCAATAAAAAACTTACTGAGTCCGAACAACATCTCAAAGAATTAAATGCAACCAAAGACACATTCTTTAGAATTATTTCGCACGATTTAAAGAACCCTTTCACCAGTTTAATGTCCATTTCACAAGTGATAGATGAAAACTACGAGGCGATTGACAACGGGGAGAAAAAAATGGGTATTAAACGGATTAATGAAGGCATCAATCATATTTATGCCTTACTGGAAAATCTACTCACCTGGTCGCGCTCGCAAACGGGCAAAATTAATTATGAACCTCAAAACTGCGATCTTGCTGATTTAATTAAAATGAATATCAACCTCTATTCGATTAGTGCTAAGAAAAAAGGCATTAAAATCGACTACAAACTACCTGATAATGCCATCGCCTATGCTGATAAAGAAATGGTCAGCACTATTGTTCGAAACCTTCTTAATAATGCCATTAAATTCACAAAATTGGATTCCACAATCCATATTACACTTAAATCGGAGAACTCTAATTATAAAGTAGAAATTGCTGATCAGGGCGAAGGTATTTCAGATGAGAATAAAGATAAGCTATTCAGAATCGATAAGAAATACAAGACAGTGGGAAGTTCTGGCGAAAAAGGTACAGGTTTGGGGCTACTCCTTTGTAAAGAATTTGTTGAAATCAACAAAGGGACAATCGGTGTCAAGTCCAAATTGGGTGAGGGTTCTTGTTTTTATTTCACGCTTCCCAAAGCTACAGATTAATCGATTAAAACCTACTTATACCCTTTCGGTTCTATATACAAAGAGGATGACCTTGATTTTGGACATCCTCCGTTTTTAGATAGCTTGATTTTATTTACTCCTTTTAAGAGAATAATTCTATTCTTTGCTATTCTTCCTTAATTCTTTTTAATTTTTCCTGCATTCATTAGAATTTTGTTTTTTTAGTGTTTAAGCTCACCTAGTTTTGGTACATCATTAATTCAAAATATGTACGACCATGAAAAACAATAGAAAAGAACTGACATTTTTAAGAGCTTACGCCCTGTTTACTGCAATAGGTTTTTTAGCCTTAGTATCATACGCTTTTAATACTTCAAACGATCGGAAATTTGGAACCATTGATGTCGAACGCATCAATGTGGTTGAAAAAAATGGTGATCTTAAATTGGTTATTAGCAACAGTGAACAGCAGCATTCAGGTGTTATTAATGGCAAAGCGTTACCTAAACGACAAAGACCTGCTGGTATGATATTCTTTAATTCGATGGGTGACGAATGTGGCGGACTGATTTATGATGCTATGGATAAAGAAGCAGAACTTGTCCTTTCAGTTGACAAATACGGAGACGATCAGGTCATGCAACTTCAGTATTCTGAAAACCCGGAACTCAAGAAAAGAAAATACGGTCTTCAGTTATGGGATTATCCAAAAGAGGATACCTTTAATGCAAGAATGACTCGTTTTAATGAAATCAACAAACTAAAAACAACAAAAGAGAAACAGCAAGCTTATTTAAAAATGCAAAAAGACAGCTTGTTGTCTAATGAAAGAATGTTTGTAGGTAAAAAAATAAACAATGAGCTTGGTGTTTTTATTAATGATAACACAGGAAAACCAAGAATAAAAATCTATATCGACAAAAATAATAAGCCTAAAATGGAATTCTTCGATGAAGAAGGGAAGCTTATCACTAAAAACTAAATAGATCAACCAATTGCATTGTAAAGACGGTAGATCTTTCGTTTTTGCAATGCTTTACTCCTATCCCAATAAAAACAACTTGTCTGGAATAAAAATTTGCTTTATATACATAAAAATCGACTTCTCTTTTGGGTGCGTCCCAATATTCGCTATTTTTACTTTTCAAAATAAAGTCATTAGCCATTTGAGTACTGATTCCAGATACAAAATCAAACCCCGTGAGAAGCCCCATCCCTTATCTTAAAAAACACAAATTATTTATTCTCTTCCTCTTTATCTTTAGTTGGGTTCTTACATTCAAATACCGAATAGGAATCGCCTACCTGACAGGAAATTTTATCTTCCATTATGATGCACCTAACTGGGTATTTTTAAATGCATTCATTATATTTATTTCCATTGATTTCATTAGAAAGAGAGCCATTTTAAATACTCAAACCCCAACCATATCTATAAAACCTTATTTGAAATATTTTGGAATTGGTTTTGTTTGTTATATGACCTATATCAATCTTTTTGGTATCTCAATTGCATTAATATTTGATACCTTTTCGCAAAACTTTGCTTCCAACTTACAGATATTCCATTCTTTAATTGATCAGATAATCGATTTTTTAATTTTTGGTGGGTTTTCATTGGCCTATTTTTATTTTATCGAAAACAGGGATTACAAACAGAAAATGAATGAATATGATATCAGTATTGCTAAAAGTAAAATACAACAGTTAAAAGCTCAATTAAACCCTCATTTCCTCTTCAATAATCTTAATATTCTGGATCAACTGATTGAGGAGAATCAAGAAAAGGCTTCTGATTTTTTAGCTCAGTTTTCAGAACTGTACCGTTATGCTTTAAACAGCTCTGATAAAGAATTAATATCCCTTAAGGATGAATTAGCATTTTCCCAAAACTATTTCGAAATGATGAATAGAAAATACCCTGACTGCTATCAATTACATATCGATGATGCAATTTGGAATACAGATGCCATTGTTCCTCCATTCTGTCTTCAGGTACTCATTGAAAATGCCATTGTCCATAATTTGGGAATAGAAGAAAATCCCGTAAACATTCATATTTCAAATCACAATGGCATTAGGGTCTCCAATACTAAAATAGCAACTCGCAAAAAGAATAAGGGCAACGGGCTTGCTTTAAAAAACCTTTCGGAACAATTTCTGCTATTATCCAATATTCCAGTCGCTATTAGCGAAGACAACAGTTATTTTGCAGTGACTTTACCCCTTATAAAGCTTAATAAGCATGATTAAAGTCGTAATAATAGAAGACGAAGCTCCGGCACGTAGAAAGCTTAAAAACTACCTTGAAAGAATTGACTCGTCAGTAAGCATTGTAAAAGAAATTGAAACCGTTGAGGAAACCAAAGCATTTTTTGAGAGCTCTCCCAAGGTTGATTTAGTTTTCTCGGATATTGAATTGCGAGACGGCAATGTTTTTGAAGCTTACGAACAGCAAGAGATTCGCATACCCATAATTTTTAGCACGGCCTACGATCAGTTTTGGATGAATGCCTTTGAAACCAATGGCATAGAATATTTGTTAAAACCATATTCATTCTCTCGTTTCGAAAAGGCCTGGAATAAGTATATCGTCATGAAAAACAGTTTTGCCAATAATCAGGATGATATCATTATAAAGCTGGATACTTACTATAAAAATCAGCACGAATCAAAACCTGTATATAAAGAATATATTCCGGTTAAATCAAAGAGCAGTATTTATTTTCTAAAGGTGGAAGATATTACCATTATTAAGGCTGATTATGGCATTGTTTTTGCCTTCGATTCTTCAAACAAAAGGCACACTTTAAACCAAAATTCCCTTAAAGAATTACAGGATTTGCTTAATCCTTCGGTTTTCTTCAAAATAAACCGGAGCGAACTTGTAAACCGGAGCTATATTGAAAGAATTGAACGTTACACAAAAAATACGATAGCCATTCATATCAAAGATCATTGTTTGAAAACAAGCCAAGCTACAACAGCAGCCTTTAATTCATGGATGGGTTTGTAAACAAAAGGACAATCGGTGTCAAATCCAAATTGGGTGAGGGTTCTTGTTTTTATTTCACCCTTCCCAAGGCTAAAAGTTAATTAACACACTTTATGTGTCCCTGTCGAATTTCAAAAAGAATCCAAATTCGACCTGACCGTCATTTTAATAGTTTCACAATTTTCTTGTCTCCTATTTCTTTTGCAACATCTAGGACTGATTGTTGTTTGTGCTTAGTTTTGAGTGTTACATCGGCACCTGCACGCATTAAAAGCTTGATTATTTTCAAAACCTGGCCTTTTTTAGTCTCCAGTATTTCTGATTTTCCCTTTAACTGATACATAAGAAAGTGCAAAGGGGTCAGGTTATCATCAAAAATGATATTTGAACTGAGTTCAGATAATTTTCTACTGTATATCGGTAGATTAACATCCGCTCCACTATCAATTAATAAGGAAACAGCCTTCATATTCAATGTAAGAATTGCATAATGGAGCGCCGACAGACCTCTTTTATCTCTTAGATTAACATTTAAACCATCTTTTATCAATTCTTTAGCCAGAACAAAATCACCACTCTCATCATTAGTAATTGCAGCAGCTAACAATAAAGGATCCGATGGATCTACAAATTCCATATATGGGGCATTTCGATAATCCACTTTATGCTTATACAATGACTCAACAAGCTTAGGCATCCATGCCGGACTAAGCGAATCGCCTGATTGATATCGATCAACCCAATACTGCATTTCTTCTGTTCGTGGATTGAATCCATGATCCAACAGAATACGGATAATATTCATATGTTCCTTTTCAATAGCCCAGTGAGCAGCAGTTCCATAAACCGAAGGTAAATTAGGATCAGCCCCCTTCGAGAGTAAAAACTTAACCATACCTTCATTCCCTTCGGAACATGCATAAAATAAAAGAGGTACTTCAAAACGATCTTCTACTAAATTAACATCTCTCCTCCCCAATGACTGACTTATAACTGTGGTATCACCAGATTTAACAATACGAACCAAATCATGATAATTTGGCAATGAACTTTTCTGCCCATATCCAATAAAAACAATAAATAATAAACCTGCAATTAAAACAATTCTTCTCATCCAATATATTCTCCTACTCTTATTATTAATAATTAGCTATAAAAAACATAAACTAATTAACTTAAAATTTAAATTTGCTCGCAAAAGTAGCAATTCAAGGTTAAAACTACATTCTGAACTATTCATTTAAATCTGATGATAAATAACATTAAACTTATCCAATCCGACTTCTATATATATGCAATGCCTCAAACTTAATTAAGTTTGAGGCATTGTTTGTTTTACATGCTTCCTTGCTACACGAGTTTTTTTATTTCTCTGAGACCTTCAATAATTCATTAATCATCTCAACCAATTCATTCAATTTCTCTTCGCTATAACCTACCGAAGTGTAAACAACTTTCCCATTTTGATCAATAAGGAAGTTTCGAGGAATAAAATCAGTAGCAAATTGCTTATAAATTTCCTGGTTAGGATCTAAACCCGCATTAAATACAATGCCTTTGGTCTTTAGCTTCTCCATTTTTTTTCTTACCACATCTTTTTGTTCACCTCGCGATACCGGAAGTAAAACAAAATTATTAGAAGCAAAAGGCTTAATAATCTTATCAGGGAACTCATAAAGTTCTTTCATACATGGTGTACACCATGTAGCCCAGAAATTAAGCAAAACAACTTTCCCTTTCAGATCCTTCAGTTTAATTTTTTGTCCATCTAACATATCAACGACAAAGTCCGGAGCCATATCACCTGTGTGAACCAATGTCGATGCCTTAATTTTTTTTGCATGCTCATCAGCATTCTTTTTGTTAATTGCCGCAGCTTCTTTTGGTGTAATTCGTTTTACGGTTTTCATTTCTTCATCAGTATAAAGATCAAATACAATCACCGAACTTTCGTTAACTCTTTCTCCATACTTTTTTATTAGGGCTTCTTTGGCCTCGCCTGAAACGCCCATATTCATTTGTTTAATTCGTTTAGAATCCAAACTAAACGCATACTCCTGAGTCACCTCTTCACCATTAATGATAAACATTTTTGCTGGTTTCTTACTATTGGAATCCTGAGCAAAAGAACCTAATGCAAATACCAAACTAATTAACACAACAGATAATAATTTCACTTTCATATCTATATTATTTTTAAAATTGTTACTAAGCTTATTTTATTCTTTTTACAGAAAAAAGAAAAGCTCTATTAAATTAATCATACTAAGACTAACAACAATCATACTAAACAGTATTTAAATTTAAAGTAAATTTAAAATTCTACATAAAATAGACTGAATCTTCATAATTTATATAAAAATAAGATTGAACTTTCTTACTTAAATCGATTTTAAAATACGCCTTAAAACCTGCAATTTAAAATTCACAACACATGGCACAACATTAGAGCTTGCCTTTCTTCCATCAAATCTGCACACCTTCTCTCAATCTCTATAAGCGATTAGGTCTTAGTCAATTCTACTATACAGGCTTGCTAAACTTAATTATCTTATCTACCTTATGGCTTCCAAAATTAAACCCCCACTATGCAGAAATTTAACCCAATAAAAAACTATCAGAATACCCGAAAAACCATAGGGTATGTCTCCAGAAAAGAGGCTACAGAAAAGGATTATAAACGTATCGGATTCATGTCGGGCCTCGAAGTTCATCAGCAACTCAAAACCGAAAAGAAACTCTTCTGCCATTGCCCGGCAGGTATTCTGCACAATCACAACGATTTTGATGCGGAAATTATCCGTCACATGCGCCCCACGCTTTCAGAGCTTGGGGAGTATGACGGAACAGCTTTGATGGAGTTTAAAACCCGAAAAGAAATCACCTATCGTTTGAACAACAATTCGGCTTGTACCTACGAAATTGATGATACCCCACCCTTTATCATTAATAAAGAGGCTCTGGAATATGCACTTGAAATCTCTTTGCTTTCTAATCTGAATATTGTGGGTGAAGTCCATATCACCCGTAAACAATATTTGGATGGCAGTATTCCTGCGGGTTTTCAAAGAACCGCTATTCTTGGTGTTGAAGGTCATATTCAACTCAAAAACAAAAAGGTCCGTTTAATTCAATTGAGTATAGAAGAAGATTCCTGTCGGGAGATTTCAGATATTGGTCATAAGAGAGTATATAAAACGGATCGTCTGGGGATGCCTCTGATTGAAACCGTCACCTATCCCGATTGTGAAACCCCTGATGAATTGAGAGAAGCAGCAGAATACATCCGTTTTCTCAATCGGAGTACCGGAAAAGTTAGAACGGGAATGGGTGCAGGTCGCGAAGACGTGAATGTGAGTTGCAAGGGCGGTACACGTATCGAAATAAAGGGCGTGGCCCATAATAAATGGATACCAGAACTGTCGCACAACGAGGCTTTCCGTCAATGGGCTTTGCTTCATATTCAAAAATTGCTTAAAAATCAGGTTAAGAATCAGGAGAACTGGAAAATCAAGAGCATGAAGATTGATCCCGATCAGCTTAAGAACAAGCAGATGGCATCCATTAATTTCTCCAACAATGAGGTTTATGCTGTCAATCTGGAAGGCTTTCGGGGCATACTCTCTCACTTTACCCAGCCTGGTCAGTGCTTTGCCAATGAAATAACCGATCGCTTAAAGGTTATCGCTTGTATCGAAAAGCCAAATATGATTCATTCTGAAGAAATTGATGGCTCAAGTGTTGAGGAAGATTTTAATCAAATTAGGAAACTTCTCAGTGCAAGAGACAAAGATGCACAAATCATCTTCTGGGGCCCCAAAGAAGATATTCCTACAGCTCTTGAAACCATTGAAGAAAGATGCCTGATGGCCTTTGACACCATTCCTCAGGAAACCCGCAAATCTTTTAAGGATGGCACCACCATTTTTGAAAGAGTTCTACCCGGAGCAGACAGAATGTATCCTGATACCGATTCGGCTCCTATCCCCTTACCCAATAACTATATCGAAGGGCTTAATAAAAACTTACCGGTTGAAATATTCAAGCGCTACGAGCAACTCCGCTCATGGGCCATACCAAGCGATACCGATCATTATATTCTAAAGAATAATTTGGTTCCGGTTATCGAGAAAATCGAAAAATTAAAGATCCCGGCAAAGTTTATTGGTACTTTCTTCGGACATACCTTTAAATATGTAGAGGGCAAATACAAAAAGCACGATGACTTTAAATATAATCGAATAGTAAAAATGTTCGAATACATTCAAAAGCACAAACTGCATTATACCATCTCCAAACTGATGCTTCCTGTGCTAATAGAGCATCCAAATATGGATTTCTCTTCAATTCTGACAAGCATTAATTTTAAGAAAAGAAGCCTTGACGAATTATTGGCACCTGTCAATTATCTATATGAAAAATACAGAGAATCCAACTCTCAAATTCATAAAGAAAAGGTTGTTAACTGGATTATGGGTCAGCTTCATCTGCAAGCTACCGGTAATTTAGCATTAAGCGAATTGAAAACTAAAATCGAAAAAGCTATTAAATAGTCAACTATTATGGAAGATATTTTTCAAGGATATAAAGGTGGTGCGTTGGAGATACTTAAAAACTATAATGTCAGAGTTTGGGGAACGGCAAAGATTACCACGACGCGCGGCGATTTTGTAGGCACCATCTTGCCCAGATCAGAAAACGATGACGATCAGCATATTGTTTTAAAAATCATTACAGGGTATAATATTGGTGTGGATATCATTACCATCACCGATATGCAGGAAACGGGCTACAAAAAAGCCAACTATAAAATTCCGGAAAAAGAGTTTCCTACTACGGAAGGTCTGCCCAATGTCAAACTTTTTGGTACAGGAGGGACGATTGCTTCACGTCTGGATTATAGAACCGGAGCCGTTATTCCGGCATTCTCCCCTGGTGAATTGTATGGTGCTGTACCTGAGTTGGCCGATATCTGTAATTTAACGACAGAGAAAGTCTTTGCCGTATTTAGCGAAAATATGGGGCCTAAGCAGTATTTGCAACTGGCTAAAGCCATCGGTAAAGAGATTGAGAACGGTGTTGATGGCATCGTCATTGGTCATGGTACTGATACCATGCATCACACAGGTGCAGCCTTGACTTTTATGGTGCAAAACTCACCTGTGCCTATCGTGATTGTAGGATCACAACGCTCATCTGACCGTCCCAGCTCCGATGCAGCCTTAAACCTGATGCATGCCATGTATGCTGCCGGAAATTCAGATATTGCTGAAGTAATGGTCTGCATGTTCGGCCCCACTTCGGACGAATACGGCTTGTTACATAAGGGAACCCGTGTGCGCAAGATGCACTCCTCTTACCGATCAACATTCCGAACCATTGGAGATACACCACTGGCTATGGTCAATCGTCATAAAATTGACTACATTAAAAAAGAGTATAAACCCCGAAGAAAAGACAGAAACGTAACGATAAAGCCTTATTTCAGTGATAAGGTAACCATGCTTTATTACTATCCAGGCATGAAACCCGACGTTTTAGATGCCCTAGTTGACTGTGGATACAAAGGAATTGTGTTTATTGGAACGGGCTTAGGACATGTGAATAAGGAATTGTATCCATCCATTGCAAGAGCCAAGAAAAAGGGCGTTTATATGTTTATGACTCTTCAAACACTTTGGGGCTATGTTCAGATGTTTGTTTACGAAACCGGTCGTGAAATGATGGCAAGAGGCATTGTTCCCGGAGGTAATATGCTGCCTGAGGTGGCCTACATCAAACTGGGCTGGGCATTGGGTCAGACAGACGATCTTGAGGAAGTTCATCGATTGATGCTAACCCCTGTCAACGATGAAATAACCGAAAGAGAACCTTATAATGGTTATCTTTTGTATCAGGGAGGAATTCCTGAGGTGGAAGAATTCATCAAGGCGGTTCACAAATAATGATGTAAATAATGGTAGAGATGTCATGCACTGCGTCTTAACCCTTATTTTTCATTGAATATTTTCAATATTAATGACATAAAATAATGCCCCAAACCGTAATCAGTTTGGGGCGTTTGATTAAATATAAAATCGTATTACTTGTAATTCTTCTTTTCAGTGATATAATAAATCAACGGAACGATTAACAGCGTTAAGAAAGTTGATGCAATGGTTCCACCCATAAGTGAAATGGCCAATCCCTGGAAAATCGGATCAAATAAAATCACCACAGCTCCAATCACAACGGTTCCTGCTGTTAGCAGAATGGGTGTTGTTCGCACCGCTCCCGCTTCAATCACAGCTTCCTTTAAAGGAATCCCTTCCGCCAACCTCAAATTAATAAAGTCGATGAGCAATATGGAATTACGAACCATAATTCCTGCCAGGGCAATCAATCCAATCATCGATGTCGCGGTAAAGAAAGCCCCCATCAACCAGTGACCAATCAGAATACCAACCAAAGATAAAGGAATGGCTACCATCATGACAAAAGGCACTTTAAAATTCTGAAACCAGCCAATGATTAGCATATAAATCACCAAAAGAACAACAGCAAAGGCGGTTCCCAGATCACGGAAAACTTCATAGGTAATTTGCCATTCACCATCCCATTTCAGGCTATAATCATCCTCAAAAAAGGGTTGATGTGTATATTCCTCCGTCAATGAAAATCCTTGAGGGACTTTAATCTCACCCAAGTTCTCTGAGATTCCCAAAATACCATAAACAGGGCTTTCAAGCTTACCTGCTACATCAGCTGTGACATATACCACACGCTTTTGATTCTTACGATAAATACTCTTCTCTTTGGTAACCTCATTCACCTCAACAATGTCACCAATGGCTATCATTTCACCTGTTTGAGTCAAAATATTCACTTTCTTCAAGTCGTTTAAACTCGATCTTTCTTCCTCTTTCAAACGCAAATTAATACCAATTTGCTCATGCTCATTTTCCTGATAAAATTGAGAAACATCCTGACCATTTAGAGTCATCGCAATAGATTGAACCACTTGCTGTGTATTCACTCCGGCCAGCATGGCTTTTTCCTTTTTTACATCAAATTGAAATTCTTTCTGATCATCTTCAATCAACCAATCCACATCAACCACATCAGGCGTCTTACTAAACAGTGTTTTCAATTGGGAAGCAATTGCAACTTGTTCCTGATCGTTAGGTCCATAAACCTCAGCCACTAAAGTTGACATAACCGGAGGTCCTGGTGGGACTTCTACCACTTTTACATTGGCATTAAACTTCTTACCAATGGCTTGTAAACCCGGACGCATGGCCTTAGCAATATCATGCGACTGCTCATCTCTATCTTTCTTGTGAGTTAGATTAACCTGAATATCAGCCATATTTGAACCTCTACGCAAATCGTAATGACGCACTAAGCCGTTGAAATTCATTGGAGCGGCAGTTCCTATATAACACTGGTAATCCAAAACATTCTCTTGCTGTGCCACATAGGTAGCGAGCTCTTTCGTCACCATTGCCGTCCGTTCAAGGGTTGTTCCCTCAGGCATATCAATAATCACCTGAAATTCATTCTTATTATCAAAAGGTAACATTTTAACCGCTACCATTTTGAAATAAACCAAGGTGGTTGAAGCCAATAATAGAACTGTTACTGAAATAATAAATGACCAGCGCAGTTTTGGAGATTCCAACATAGGGCGCATGGTTTTATTATAGATCTTATAGATAAAGCCATCCTCTAACTTAAACTTACTCTCAATCTTTTCTTTATCATCCTCGCCACCTTTCAACAAACGATAAGCCAAATATGGCGTAATGGTTAGAGCAACTAATAAGGAAAATATCATGGCAATCGATGCTCCAATGGGCATTGGACTCATATATGGGCCCATTAAACCTGACACAAAGACCATAGGCAGAACAGCTGCAATAACAGTGAAAGTCGCCAGAATCGTTGGATTACCCACCTCGTCGATAGAAACAAGAGCCGCATCCATAAAAGACATTTTCTTCATTTTGAAATGACGGTGCATATTCTCAGCAATAATAATGGAGTCGTCCACCACAATTCCCGTTACAAAGACCAAAGCAAATAAGGTAATTCTATTTAAAGTATAATCCAGATAATAGTAACTAAACATGGTCAAAGCAAATGTGATAGGTACCGAAAGGAATACAACCAATCCACCCCGCCATCCCATGGCCAACATCACAACAAAAGTTACCGCCAAGATGGCTCCTAAGAGGTGTAATAATAACTCTCCCACCTTATCTGATGCTGTTGCGCCATAATTACGAGTGACTTCCACATGAACATCCGAAGGAATTAAATCCTTTTTCAAGAGTTCCAGCTTATTTAAAATCTGATCTGCAATCTTCATCGCATCTGCTCCTCTGCGCTTGGCTACCGAAAGTGTTACAGCAGGGTATTCACCTTTAAAGGCTGCATGCTTATCATTTACTTTTCCATAACCAAAACTCACATATTGAGAAGGAATCTCTGGACCATCTAGGACTTCAGCCACTTGTTTTAAATACACCGGGCTTCCGCTGTTCACACCAACAACCAAATTAGAAAGCTCTTCAGCATTCTCGATAAAGTTACCCGTCTTAACCAAGAACTGATTATCGTTGTTATTGAAAGAACCTGAACCCATTTGTTGATTCGAAGCCTGAATTTTTTGTGCAATACTCAAAACATCGATATGGTAGTTAGCCATCAACTCACGGTTCAAAATCACCTGAAGTTGACGCGAACGGCCACCCCTAATTGCAGTAGATGACACTTCGCTCACTTTTTCAACCTCATTATTCAATTCCTGAGCCATTCGACGCAATTGAAAATCATCATATTTCTCACTCCAAAGCGTCAAGCCCAGGACTGGAACATCGTCAATCGCACGCGTTTTAATCAGTGGAAAAGAAACCCCTTTAGGCATCTCATCCATATGTTTCATAATCTCATTGTACATCTTCACAAGAGAACGTTCCACATCCTCACCCACATAAAATTGTACAATAAGCATGGCTTGTTCAGACATAGAAGTCGAATAAACATATTCTACGCCTGGTATATTTGCAACCACCTTTTCGAGTGGCTTTACAATTCTTGATTCAACCTCAATGGGTGTCGCTCCCGGGTAAGCTAAAAAAATATCAGCTATAGGGACATCAATCTGCGGTTCCTCCTCCCGAGGTGTTAGATACGAACTGTAAGCCCCAATCACCAAAAAGGCAATCATCAACAGTGGGGTCAGTTTCGATTTTATAAAGAGTTTGGCAATTCCGCCAGCAAATCCTGTTTTCATATGTTTTTAATTTCATGTTCTTGACATATGGAATTCGCCAAGTAATCTTCTTCCTATCTTGTGGAAGGCTTTGCTTATGGCTCGTTTCATATGATATAGAAAATTAGTCTTGAATTTTGAAAAACCTCATTTTGTTTATTTTGTGCCAGTCACCTTAAGTTTAGCTCCATCCCATATCTTACCCTCATAAGATACAACGTATTGCTCACCGGAACTTAAACCTGAAAGCACTTCAATTGAGCTGCCATAAGTCTTTCCAACACGAATCCAACGTAAAAGAGCGGTACCACTCTGACTTAAAGTATAAACCCCCACAAGTTGGCCTCTCTCTACCAGTACCGATTTTGGAATAAGAATACGATTTTCTTCTCCCATACAGATTAAAACTTTGGCAAACATCCCTGAATACAGTTTGAATTCTGAATCCTTCATGTCATCGAGCTGCAGTTTCATTTCGTACTGATTACCTGAATCAAGTGCTGAGGGGTTAATCTCAGACACACGCGCCGGTATACGGCGATTGTCTTGTGCAGAAAGTTCAACTTCTACAAAATCCCCAACCTTTATCTGCGAAATTTCGGATTCAGGAACCTTAGCAATGACATCATATCCTCCTTTTTTCTCAATTGAAAGCAAGGGCATTCCCGGAGTAGCCAAATCACCAGCTTTTACAAAGTGCTTGGTTACTCGCCCATTATAAGGTGCTCTGACATTGGCATATTTCAAAGTTTCTTCAACTTCAACAAGCATTCCCCTGGCAGCCTGTAATTTCGACTCCGCGACCTGTTTTTGAATTTGCATTCCTTCAAGTTCCTTCTTTGAAGCCGATTTTTTATCAAATAAAGATTGATAACGTTCTAAATTCTTTTCGGCATCTGCTAAAAGCGTTTCAGCAACCCGAACATTTGCCTCTGCTTGCTTCTTTTTTGCAAGTATATCCGTATTTCGAATTTGTAAAAGAAGTTGACCTTTCTTAACCGTCTCTCCTAATTTGACATATACTTTCTCCACCTGCCCCATGATTCGCGTACTCAACCTTGAATGGGTTGCAGCCTCAAGCTTTCCTGTAAAACTCAAAAGTTCAGGTTGTTTTATGGTCTTTGCCTTTGCAACTTCAACCATCAGGTCAAATCCTTCAGCTTTCTTTTTAACAGGCTCACTGCTACATGAAACCAAAAATCCTAGAGCAATTAAAACGCTTAAATAATATCGTGTATTCATATCTTCTTTTTTGAATAGTTCTTGTTGATGATTTTGATTTTAGTTTAACTCTTTCTCCAATAGAAATTCTAAATAGAACTTAGCTGTATAATAGTTAAAGATTGCATTTAGATATTCTAAGTTTTTAACCGCGGATAAGCTTTCGGCTTGAATTAAATCGGTCGTTTTTTCCAGTCCATTCTTAAAACGATTGGTTCGAATTCGCATGGCTTCTTCAGCCTGTTCTTTTGCTAATCGTCCGGTTTCAATTTTTTGGAGACTCAGGATTAGTGAACGCTTGGCTTCTTTCAGCTTCAAGTTGTTTTGCTCAAGGTAATCCTGAAAATCAAGTTCCTGAAGTTGAAGTTCTGCTTTGGCTTTTTTTATCTTTCCAACATTCTTATAACCCTTAAATAAATCCCACGACAAAGAGGCACCTATCATATAATTATTAGCTTTTGTACCTAAAAATTCTTTATCATTCCATTCGTAGGCTCCAAAAGCATTAATTCTGGGCAGAAACTTATTCCGAGCCGATTTTAACATCTGCTCCTTTGCCGATACCCCCTTTTTATAGGCTAATATATCTGATCGATTTTCATTGCTTGTTTCATCCTGAATAGTCGATCCCCCTAGAGGTTCTTGGAAGTCATCAACAGCTATTAAACTATCTGCAGATTCAAATCCAAGTAAAAAAGCCAAATAATCTGCCGCTCCCTTGCGTTGATTCTTGGTCTGATTCAATTGATTTTCGACCTCTAAAGCACGAACTTTTGCTGACAAAACATCGGCCTCAATAAGTAAGTCTTCTGTGAACAAATCCAAACTCTGTTTCAAGTTAGCATCAGCACTTGCTTTTGCCTTTTCAAAAACTTTAACAGCCTCCTGTGCAACTTGCAATTGCTTATAGGCCTTCTTCACTTCGAATTTAATATACTCACTGGTTCTCTCCGCTTGCAAACTCACGGCTTCGAAACCAAATTTGGCAGCCTTACGCTCATGAATCCCATCAAAGTTTAACAAGGGTTGCTCAACTTTAACCTGTGTTTGGAAATTTTCCATTGAACCTGGATCATTAAGTAAAACCGGGTTAAAATCAGCACTTGTTACCACCTCTTGTTTCAGTTTAAAACCAAAACTTGCTAAGGGATCATTCGTTCTGATAGCCGTGTGAGAAAGATTAATTCCCGGAAGAAATAAGGAATGTGATTGTTGATAATTTGCTTTAGCAATATCAATACGGGCTTTTGATTTCTTAATCTCTTTATTATTCTGTTCTGCTTTTACCAAAGCCTCTTTGAGGCTGATAGCTATCTCATTAGTCTGTGCAGCTCCGTAAAAAGCATTAAAAAAAACAAAAAGGATTATCAATCGATAGGATAACTTTTGCATATATATTCTGATTTTAGATTCTTTGATGGCTCAAAACTATATAAAAATCAACACATATCCAACTATCTATATATATAAAGAATTTATATCATCATAGATTAACCCCGCATATTTTTATATTAAAGGAAATTAACACTTTAGCTCGATAAGTACAAATAATATTTTGTATTAAATACGATAGGTTTATCTTTGCCAACTAATCATCAGAAATGTTTCAAACCAGACTAAGTTTGAGGATTTTCATGATGCATGAAGACATTAAAATTGAAAGCTAGTCGTAAAATACAACTAAAAACCATGAAAGATTCCATAGTAATATTATGTGGCGGAGGTCCTGCTCCAGGCATAAACACCGTAATAAGTAGTGTTGGAAAAGTATTCTTAAAAAATGGCTACCGCGTTATTGGTATGCACGAAGGCTATAAAGGGCTTTTCTCTGATAATCCTGAAACCATAGAATTGGATTTCCCATTTTTGGATGGCATCTTCAGTAAGGGAGGTTCTTCTCTTAAAATGAGCCGTTTTAAACCAAAAGATACTGATTTCAACACAAATTTCTTTGTTAAGAATAATGTCAAACTACTGGTTACCATTGGTGGTGACGATACAGCTTCAACAGCCAATCGTATAGCGAAATATCTGGAAGATAATCAGATTTCGATATCAAATATACATGTTCCTAAAACCATCGATAACGATCTTCCTTTGCCGGTTGGTTCACCAACATTTGGTTTTCATTCTGCAAAAAATGAAGGGGTTCGTATTGCAACTACGGTTTATGAAGATGCCCGCACATCTCAGAATTGGTTCGTTTTATCAGCCATGGGTCGTGAAGCAGGACACTTAGCCTTCGGCATTGGAACATCATGCCACTTCCCAATGATTATCATTCCTGAAATGTTTGATAAAACAGATATCTCAGCTGAGAAAATTGCCAACTTAGTTATTTCGTCCATCATCAAACGTCGTATCCTGGGACTTAATTATGGTGCCGCCATTATTAGCGAAGGGGTTTTCCATTTTATGGATCAGGAAGAAATTGAAAGCACGGGTATTAACTTTACTTACGATGCACACGGACATCCTGAATTATTTAATGTCAGCAAATCTCATGTTTTCAACATGTTTATTCAGCGTAAAATTAAATCATACAAGCTAAATATTGGGACACGACCGGTTGAATTGGGATTTGGATTACGTTGTTGTCCACCTGTTGCTTACGATTTAGATCTTTGTACCATGCTTGGAAATGGCGTTTATAATCTATTTAAAGCAGGTGAATCCAAATGTATGATTACCGTTGATCCTAAGGGCGATGCTTCTCCTCTATTCCTTAAAGATGTTGAGGATGAAAACGGAAAAGTTAGACCTCGTTTGGTTGATATCAATAGCGAAAAGGTTCAAACCGTTATGAATAACAACCTGCATTACTTATGCGAGGAAGATTTAGAGGCAGCAAGAGCTTATTTGCCTGATGCCGAAAACTATCTATTCAAAAAGATCCTGAATTGGGAATAAACACATTTCTCATTATATAAATTTCTTAAAATCCATTTCGTTTATTCGGGATGGATTTTTTCTTTTCCCTTATTTTCTCTTGTATAAAGAAAGTATCCCCTACTCTAAACAATAATATATCTGATTCATATTTTTATTATAGTAAATTTTTCGTAATTTACTGTAACCTAATCGTTCTATTTAAAACCCAGCCTATGCAATTCCTAAGTAGCTATCAGATTTTTCTTGATAAGAGATTTATTATTGAATATCATGAAGGGGTTATGACTCTGGAAAGAATGAAGACATTTATTCTAAAGGAGTCTTCAGATCAGGATTATTCACCTAATTTTGACATGCTTCTTGATATCAGACAAATCACTTTTAAAGGTTTTATTAAAGATATCAAGGATTATATCGAATTTCTCAGATCCCATAAAGGCATCTCAGGTAAAAGAAAATTAGCTGTATTAACAAGCAAACCTCATCAAGTCGTTTTTAGCACATTTCTGAGCATGTTTTCTGTTAAACTACCCCAGACAATGAAAATATTTAGTTCTCTGGAAGCAGCACTGTTTTGGCTTGGAGACCCAGTAGATACCTACAAGGTAAATTCGTGTTTAAATCATTTGAAAGAAAAAAAGGAGCTTTGTGTGTAAGCTATTGCTTAACGATTCAACTTAGGCGTTTTCTGTTTTAAAATTCAAAGATGTTAGGATCAAGCCTTTAAAATATTTTTTAATGGTTCCACACATCATGGGCAAAATTATTTTAAATAAATTCTTCTCAAAGCCTTGTATTATCTAATAAAAACAATACTTTTGCCAACGCTTTGAAACAATACAGACACTGTATGTTTATAAGTTTAAACTGGTAAATCATTCTTCTTAATAAGAATTCGATATAAAGATCTTTCTCACACTTGGCTTCCACCTGTGTGAGCTAAGCTAAACCCTTATCATTTATTTGGTAAGGGTTTTTTGCATTAATTCCTACCTCAATTTTCAATCTATCATTCTATTTAAAACAGCTCTAAGCAAGGAACCTAAACAGCAACAACAATCGCATATTACCCTGTTTATCAAACTCTTTCACAACACACCAAATGCATCCACTTTTACTTTATTTTACATTAATTCCGGACAGTCACAAGCATTTGATAATAATCGATTTTTGACCTTGCCATATTTGATAAAAAGAATACTTTTGCGGCTGCTTTTTACAACAAAAATCTAATATGGAAAACACACAATTCATTATTCAAAAAGACAACACAGCAAATCCAGGACCATTAGGACTTTGCGGGTTTGGTTTAACAACCATCTTATTAAACTTGCACAATGCAGGTCTATTCGGTATGGATACCATGATTCTAGCGATGGGTATATTTATGGGAGGTATCGTACAAGTTATTGTAGGTACGATGGAATGGAAAAAGAACAACATCTTTGGAACCATGGCTTTCACATCTTATGGTATCTTCTGGCTAACACTGGTATTTTTAATGATGCTTCCTAAAATGGGATTAGGCACAGCACCTACAACAACTGCAATGGGATATTACCTGACTGTTTGGGGAATTCTGTCACTGGGATTTTTTGTAGCAACACTCAAATTGGGTAAAGTAATCGCTATCCTTTTTGGAACCGTTGTTTTATTATTTGCCCTATTGGCAATTGCAAACTTCACTGGCAGTCATATGATACACACAATAGCGGGTATCGAAGGCGTTATCTGTGGCTCAATCGCTGTTTACATGGCCATAGCAGAACTTTTAGAAGCAGTTTACGGACGTCAACTTCTTCCTTTAAAATAGGATTATATAAAAATCTTTTCAGGCTTAGCTTCCACAAGCCTGTTTAAGTGAATCCCTCATCATTTATTTGATGAGGGATTTTTAATTGGCTTCATTTCTCAACTTAGAAAAGTTATGGTAACTTTAGTACACATGAATTAAAGATTCCCCAGCTATGTCAGATCTAGTTCACATTGTTTACATGAGTTTTTCATCAAAAAAACTAAGCGAATCAGACTTGAATGATTTTTTAAAATTAATCCGGAAAAAAAATCAGGAACGTGGTGTGACAGGATTACTGCTCTACAAAGATGAAGCATTCATTCAGCTTATCGAAGGGAATAAAGAAACAATAGACCAACTTTTCAATATCATTTCTAAAGATTCTCGCCATTCTAACATCCTTAAACTTTTAGAAGAGCCTATTAGAAAAAGAGCATTTCCTGACTGGTCAATGGGCTTTCGTACAATAAATAATGATCAGATCAATCAAATACCCGGCTTCTCTGATTTCATGCAAAACAATCATTCTAAAATTGATAATAACAAATGTGCTGAAGCTGTCAGCCACTTATTATACAGCTTTCGAAAACACACCTAAAATCATCCGTTTCTAAATAAAAAAATGAGACGCAACTAAAAGCTACGTCTCTTTCTATTTATTCAAGAATACACTCAGCTTCTTTCTCTTCAACTTTCCGCTTTTCAGGTTCTGCCAGATCGATAAGGGAAGGTTCTTCCTTGTATTCCGTTAAGGATTTATAAAAACTGTAGCACATGACTATTAAAATGATTGCAAATGGTATAGCCGTTAAAATTGATGCCGTTTGTAAAGCTGTCAAACCACCTCCAATCAAGAGAATTGCAGCAATTAACCCCTCCATAGAGGCCCAGAATATTTTCTGACCTTTAGGTGCATCATGTCGTCCACCGGAAGTCAATGTGTCGACAACAAATGAACCCGAATCTGAAGACGTAACAAAAAAGCTAGCCACCAGAATCACGGTAAGCAAGGATGAAAATGTTGTAAATGGATACTGTTCAAGAAGATGATAAATGGCAGTTGCCACATTATTATTTACTGCTTCAGTAATCACATGGTTTCCTATAAGTTCCTGGAAAATAGCACTCCCTCCAAACACGGTTAACCAAAGCATAGTCAGTAGGGTTGGAACCAACATCACCCCTAAAATAAACTCTTTGATTGTTCTTCCTTTAGAAATACGGGCTATAAAAATCCCAACAAAAGGCGACCAGGAGATCCACCATGCCCAGTAGAAAACCGTCCATGAACTTTGCCAGTTTTTAGCTTTACCTACCCCATTATAAGTATTGGTCCAAAAACTCAACTCAAAAAACTCACCTACATAATGTCCAATATTTTGAATAAACGATTTGCACAAAAACAGCGTTGGACCAACCAAAAGCATAAAGACCAACAGAAAAATTGCCAATCGCATATTCCATTCACTTAACTTTCGTATCCCCTTATCAAGTCCTAGTATTAGTGATAAGGTTGCAAAAACGGTGACAACGACAATAATGATGACCTGAATTCGATCGCTATTTTCCCAATGGAAAAGGTATTCCAAGCCAGCATTAATTTGTTGAGCACCCAGTCCTAAAGATGTCGCCAGTCCAAACAGGGTTGCAATTACCGAAATAATATCAATAATATCACCAATAGGACCGTATATCTTATCTCCCAACAAGGGGTGAAAAATTGAACGTATGGTTAGAGGCAATTTCTTGTTGAAAGTAAAAAAAGCCAAAGCAACCCCAACAATCGCATATAATGCCCAGGCATGTACACCCCAATGCAAAAAAGTAATCCCCATGGATGTTTTGGCAGCAAACACATCTGCCCCTGGCGTTTTTAGAAAAGGGTTGCTATTAAAATGAAAAATAGGCTCAGCCACGCTCCAAAATAAGAGTCCTATTCCCATTCCTGCACTAAAAAGCATAGCAAACCAGCCCATACGTGAAAACTCAGGTTTAGCATCCTTGCCTCCAATTTTGATTTTAGAAAATTTACCAAAACCCAGGTATAAAGCAAATATCAATAAGGCATTTACCAGAAGGATAAAGAACCATCCAACTTTATTGGAAACGTAATTTTGTGTATCAGCAAACCATTGTTCCATCGGTTTACCTACGATCAATGTTGTACTTACTAGTGCTACTATTATTAGTAAAGAGGTAATAAAAACCGGTCCGTTGGCCTTTATCCCTAAAAATGTTTTCTTGTCACTACGTATTATCTTTTCACTCATTCTATATAATTCCTTTTTGATTAAAAGTAATAGCCTACATTAATATTAAAGCGCATCTCCCACTTGGCATCCAAGGTCCCAGATGCCAATGCGTTCGTCCATTCAGATCCTAACCAAGGCTGATTTTTACCCGCAGCCAAGTCAAAATAAGTGTAAATGTTACCTGCAGTAAACATAGCGCCTGTTACATTCATGATTGAACTTTCGAAATTGCTTTCTGCCTTATCCATGTAACCAAAATCATTGTAGATAACGACATTCGATACGGGGCCCCATTTTAAAGGAATGGTATAACTTAATCCCAGGGTATACAAATTTGCTTCAGAAGCGACCAAATAAGGTGCCCCATAAGCAGTCATAGCAATCACATTCTCGGGTTCGCTATCCAGATTTTTAGCACTGTATTTGTAGTTGGCAACCTGAGCTTTCACACCGAATTGACCTGCTTGCAACTCATAATAAGCAGCAAGAGCATAATGGTTTCCCATTTCTTCGGTATCTAAATTATATAGGCCACCATATTGTGCTGATACCCCCAGACGATGTTTTGCTTTCGAGTTTTCAATTTTATAGGATAAGTTCCCATTCAATTGATTCACCTCTTTATTTCTAATATTCGATTGACCGTCTCCAGTCAAATCAATTGAACTGACATCGTAGGAATAGCGGCTATTGGAAACATCAGATTTATTCCCAAAGCGAAGTTCTTCGGCATTTTTGAAGAAAGCCAGACTGTAGTCCCATTTTTCACCCTGATGAGTGAACTTGAACCCCATATCGTGATCATCCTCCAGACCGACATAATAATTTAGACTGAAAAACCAGGAGTTTGAATTGTATTTTGTAATGCCAAAAGGCACTTGGGTTAAACCAAAATGCAACTCGTCGTTTTTATTAAAATCGTAGGCAATCCAGCCTTGTTTTAACATGGCGCCTCCAAAATCTTCAGAATAGAATCGATATTCTGCATTGACTTTTAATCCTTTGTACTGTGCCTTAGCGTTTAATCGGAATACATCGTAGCCCAAATCGCCACCACGTTTTTTTTGTGCGTCTTTCCAGCTGGAATAATTGTAATTGAATCGTAATGCACCGCCAATATCAACAACAGGTTTCTCCTGTGCATGCACGAAAATAGTGGACATAAGGAAACAAATCCCCAGCCACGTTTTTAAATAAAACATAGATGTAAATTAGATGAATATGACATGCAGAATTAGGTGCATGCAATTGGGTATCCGTTCTACAACGGATATAAAGTGAGCCTAGTTATGGGATGGTGGGAGAAACTTATCAGACAGTATTCTGAAAATAAGAAACTGAAAGCTATAAATTCTGGTATTCCTTTTATCGTGAAGATTACTTGGTTTTAATTCCATAGCGCACAAAAGTAGGTATTAATTATTTGTTTGCACAATAATTAACGAACTTATCTGACTATTTCATTTCAGAAACACATCAATACCATCATATTACGACCAGATTCAGAACATGTTATATTCCTTTATAAGTTGGGTGATCGTTTAAAATAGTTAGCTTTTATAATGTGAAATTGAAGACCTTATAAGAGAAAGAAAACCTCGACTGATCACTCTCGACATGTTAAGATTTAACCTGCTTATAGATGTTTATTACTGAATAAATTTATAATCTTTCAGGATAAGACTTCAAATGGAAGTGCTGTATTCATACACAATATTTGTAGTTTTAGCAGAAATTCAAAAAACTTTCAAAACGAATAAATACACCCATGATACTATTAGATAAACCCTACGTATCTCAATTCCTTAAAGATACAATTACAGAATATAAGTTTCAGGCCATTGATACGGGCGATATTATCGAAGATGGAGAAATCTCTTTAATAAATCCGGAAGAGATTATTCAAACCTTTAAAAACGAGCCCAATAGTCGTCTTTACACCAACTCCGAAAATTCAATCAATTGGGTGATCAACAATCTTGGCTTTACAAGGCTACCAGAATATATCAACTTGTTCAAAAATAAGGTTGAGTTTCGTAAATTAATTAAAAGCATTTATCCCGATTTCTTTTTTAAAGAAGTGTCCTTAAAAGATCTTGATCAGATTAATTTAGAAGAACTTCCTATGCCCTTCATTATTAAGCCCTCTATTGGCTTCTTAAGTTTAGGCGTACATAAGGTCGTTAATAAAGAAGAATGGCTCAAAGTCAAACAAGATATCCAAAATGAATTTACAAATGCGAAAAATTTATTCCCCATCGAAGTTGTTAATGCCTCATCTTTTATAATTGAAGACGTAATTGATGGTGAGGAGTTTGCTTTTGATGCTTATTTTGATGAAAAGGGTGATGCTGTTATCCTTGGCATATCAAAGCATTTATTTGCCTCTGAAAAGGATGTGAGCGATCGTGTTTATTATACTTCAAAGAAATTGATTCAATCCTATTTGCCTCAGTTCACCCAATTTGTTGAAGCATTAGGTCAACGCGCTGACATAAGAAATTTCCCGGTCCATATCGAGGTGCGTGTGGATGCAAAGGGCAAATTAATTCCCATCGAGGTCAATCCTATGCGATTTGGGGGCTGGTGTACCACGGCCGATCTGACTCACGCTGCAACTGGCTTAAATCCCTATTATTCATATCTGAATAACACGCCTCCGGATTGGGCACAAGTATTAGATAAAATGGACGATGAAATTTATAGCCTGATCATTCTTGATAATTCCACAGGTATTCCATCAACCGATATCTCTCACTTCGATTACGGAAAACTGCTGACCAAATTTTCAAATCCCTTGGAGTTGAGAAAAACCGATTACAAGACCTATAATATCTTTGGCATACTCTATACCAAATGCAAGGAAGATGAATTCATTGAAATTGAAGAGATTCTTGTTTCAGATCTTAATGAGTTTGCTCATCGATAGTAAAGCATCGACTCAGATATAAAAAAAGAGATGTTGTGATATGCAGCATCTCTTTTTCTTTATAAAGTCAAATTTAAGAATGCTATTAGACTTCACCTAAAGTACGTCCGGTTTCCCGAATTTTAGTGGCGATTTTCGTTTCCCCAATAACCTGTGAACTGTAGATTCCATGATGTCCCGAAATCAGGTAAGCCACAATACAGGCAATGGCAACATAAGGACTGCAAGCTATCCCAAAAAGCTCAATCGCCATAATACTTGAAGCCAATGGCGTATTGGATGCTCCGGAAAATACAGCAACAAAGCCCATAGCCGCTAAAAGGCCAACTGGTAAAGGTAAAAATAAGGATAGAGCACTTCCTAAAGCTGCTCCGATAAAGAACAAGGGGGTCACCTCTCCGCCCTTGAATCCTGCCCCCAGCGTAATAGCAGTCAGCAGAAGTTTAAAAAAGAAAACGTATGGCGCTTGCTGAACGGTAAATGATTCAGCAATTGTGGGCAGTCCCAAACCCAAGTATTTTGTAGTGCCTAAAAGCCCAGCTATTAATAAAATCAAAAGTCCACCAAAGAATGGTCGCATATAGGCTCTTTTGATGTATTTACTACTGAGTTTACTGTATGAAGATGTCAACTTAATAAAGCCCAGTGAAGCTAAACCGAAGCATATTCCTGCCAATATTGTAATTAGCAAGCCCTGCAAATCGATATGCGGTACAAAACCCAGAATATAATGCGAATGCGAGACGCCGTATAATCGGGTGACATAATCGGCCATAAAGGATGAAGCAAAGGCTGGGAAAATAGCATTGTACTTGATTTTTCCCATATGATAAACCTCCAAACCAAAGATCGCTCCCGCCAAAGGCGTTCCGAAAACCGCACCAAAACCAGCACTCATCCCCGAGATTAGGATCACTTGTCGATTGTACTTACTGAGTTTGAATATCCGGGTCAGTTGATCTGATATCGCAGCACTCATCTGTATGGCTGTCCCCTCTCGACCTGCCGATCCTCCAAAAAGGTGAGTAAAAACAGTCCCTCCCAGAATAAAAGGAGCCAAACGAAAAGGAAGAATCTTCTTTGGTTTATGAATATTACTAATCACCAGATTGTTTCCCGGTGCAATCTCTTTCCCCCATCGGTAAAATACATATCCCAATAAAATTCCAGCTAAGGGTAACAGGTAAATAATCCATTCGTGGGCATTTCGATAATCAGTAGCATATTCCAGACTAATTAAGAAAAACGCACAAGCCGAGCCGACACAAATGGCTATCACAATGGATAAGAGGAACCACTCTAATATAGATAAAAGAGCAGGTTGTTTGGTCAGAATAAATTTACGAACACGTGAATATGAGCGGTACAGATCTTTTTGCATAACAATCCTGTGAAGTTGGATACTATTTTCGCAGGAGTCATCAGCCACCAGGCAGTTAAGTAGGAAAACCCCATTTCCTTTAGAGCTTGCAAATTTATGACTTTTTTTTTAGATCAAAAATCTTAATGTGAAAAGTGGTGTCTAAAGTGTTTCTAAAAACCTGATGAGCTTCACAACCGTCGTATCACCATACTTATTTTAATATGATATTTCATCGATATTTCTTAACTTGAATTAAGTCCTGTTTAGCGAATTACAGAACTCTATTATTGAGTCATACAAACAGAATTACAATGATTTATAATACTTATTAAAAAAACTATAACACCATGGGAACAAACTATTTATGTCCACATTGCAGAGGCATATTAAATGTAAAAGAGTATCTCATTTTCGCTGCTAAAAATTCGAACAATGAAAGTGGTCTTTTGCTACTTCATCCCGAAATAGGAAACTACACCAGTTTTAAGAATAAAGACTTTAAACTTGATATTGGCGAAGAAGTCACTTTATACTGCTCCATCTGTCATTCTAATTTGGAGAGTAAAAAACACAAAAATTTTGCACAAGTACAATATCTGGACCTTAACGGACATGAGTCAACAGTCATTTTCTCAAAAATTTATGGCGAAAAAGTAACCTATCATGTGGATAATAAAAAGATATTATCCTATGGAGAACATTGCAAACGCTATGCCGATCCGGAATGGTTTTTAGATAATTCTATAGATTAAAAAAAGGGATAGAACTAAGCTCTATCCCCAATTGAATTTCAAAACACCATCCTTTATTTGGCTCTTTCGTATTGACAACAGCCAGCCAGTTTTTTATAAGCCTCATCACTTGCCTTATGCATATCAGTATCATGACCTGCTTTCGCTATGGCCATATGTACCTTATGCAAATCTGTTTTTTTCTCATCAAATGTAACGACAATCATCTTTGTTTCTTTATCCCAGTCGGCACTCGTCACACCATCTACTGACTGAGCAGCTGTCTCAATACGCTTCTCACACATACCGCAGTTACCATACACCTTAAATTTCTCCGTTTTGCTTTGAGCCAAAACACTCATTGTTCCCATTAAGAACAATACCAATACACCTAAAATTTTTGTTTTCATCTTCTAAAATTTAATTATGCCCTGATAATAATCATGATAATACATTTGATTATAAAATTATTTTCTATCGTACTGACAACATTCAGGTAAACGCTTATAAATACTATCAGAAGCCTTATAATTCTTAGTATCGTAACCTGAAGCACTTATAGCTTTTTCAACAGCATCAACATCATTTAAACCCGATTCGAAATCTAAATTCAGCATGTGAGTCTCACTATTCCAATTCGCACGAAGGACACCATTAACTGATAGTGCAGCCTTTTCGATAGTAGCCTTACACATATCACAATTCCCATTAACCCAAACTGAAGCTTTTTCCATTCTCGGATATTGACAACATTCAGGTAACTCAGCATATACCCTATTGTCTGCACGAAAATCACCTGCATCGTAGCCTTTTTCTGTAATTGCTTTTTGCACTTTTTCAGGATTCACTAGTTTAGCATCATAATGCATGGTTAATTCCTTAGCTTCCTTATCCCATAAAACATGAGCAACACCTTTCACTGCCAAAGCAGCCGTTTCAATATTTTCTTTACACATTTCACAAGCACCATTTACAAAAAACTTAGCCTCATCCATATTTGGCATCATTTTTTTAGTATTTCCTCCATGATTGTGACCTGTAGGAACTGCACCTCCACCAGGATTCATCATACTAGGTAATCCTTGTAATTGTGAAGCCGCATCAATTTTGAAGACACCATTGGTTGCAATCTCTTCGCCTTCTTTTAAACCTTCTTTAATCACATAAAATGCACCAGCTTCCGGGCCTAAAACCAATTCGCGATAAAGGAATAAAGGTGATTTTCGATCGGGTACTTTCACATAAACTACCGATCGTTTACCTGTCCACAGTACAGCCGATTTTGGCACCATGATTTCCGTTTTATTTTCAGCAATCTCAGATTGCAAAACCCCTTGAGCAAACATTTCAGGTTTCAAGAGTTGATCCTGATTCGAAACTTCGAGTCGAACGTTTGCAACCCGGGTCTTACTGCTGATAAAGGGATCGATATAGCTCACCCTAGCAGAATACGTTTTTCCGGGTATTGCCTGAAGTGTAAAATGAACCTCATCACCCAGTTTAATCCATGGCAAGTCCCTTTCGTATGCATCGAACATCACCCAAACTTTCGACAAATCAACGACCTTAAACAAAGGCATTCCCTCTTTCACATAATCACCAATAGCCACATGACGCATACTTACCGTTCCCGTTATGGGCGATAGAATATTGAAATAAGACTGAGGTTCTCCTTTTTCTTCTATAGCTTCAATTTGCGCATCGGTCAAATCCCAAAGTTTCAATTTCCCCTTAGCTGCCAAATACAAACCCGGACGACTCTCTTTAAATGAAATGGCTTCAAGCAATTCGCGCTGGGCACTCAATAAAGCTGGCGAATAAATACTGGCTAATTTTTCACCTTTCCTCACATTTTGCCCAGTAAAATTAACAAAGAGCTTTTCAATCCGACCACCAAAACGTGAGGTCAATTCCGATATACGACGTTCATCTACCTGAACTTTTCCTTGCAAATTAACCGTTATAACGGGCTTTCCCTTTTTCACAATTTGGGTCTGCACATCAGCCAGCTTAGCGGCTGATTCCGACATCACAATCTCATTGGGATCGACATGCTCACCGTCTGATTGCATACTTTTTAATGGAATTAAATCCATAGCACAAATAGGACATTTCCCAGGCTTATCCTGTTTAATTTGAGGGTGCATGGAACAGGTCCAAAGCTGCGGGTTTACACTTTCATGCTTATGACCTGTATGATTCTTAATCCCTTGTTCTGATTTATTTACATCAGATGAACTTCCTGATATTAACCATCCCAGAAACAAGCCTAGAAATAGAACTCCAATAATCAATTTGTAATTCTCTTTAATATTATCGATTATACCTTTCATCGTATTGTATTTTTATTAATCTATTACCACCCTTCGACTCCGCTCAGGGTTCGAAATTAGTTCCCCATTAAATAGGAAATAAATGAAATAGCAGCTTGCTTATCTGCTTTGGCTTTTTCTAACTCTAAGTTATATTTCAACACCCTGCGTTCCATTCTTAGGATTTCCTCGAAATTCTTATTTCCGCTTGCATAACTGGTTTCTAGTAGATGCAAGGCCTTTTGTGCCAATTCGAGTTGTGAATGAAACAGATCAATGCGACGATCACCATCACGATAATCTTTCCATCCCTTCTCAAAAAGAGTCTCAAGAAGATTACTTTTATTATCCAGTTCAAGTTCTTTCGCTTTTTCAAGATAAACCACCTCTTTAATCATCGCTTTATACTTATTTCGATAAAGAGGGATGGTTAAACCTATTTTGGGAAAAACAAAAGCATCGGTTCCCGCCAAATTCATATCCCCCTTACCTGTTACGATATAATCAAGACCAATATTGATATTAGGATTTCCAGATTTTTTAGCCACTTCTTTCCTAAAAGCTAAAGCTTGTTGCTGAAAGTTTAAACTTAAAAGCTGATGATTATTCCTTTGAATTGAATCCAGCAAGGCTTCCTTGCTTAATGGTAAATCTGTCTGCCATAGGTCATCAGGAATCAAAATTTGACTTTTACTTTGGGTATTCAATAAATTATTAAACATCACTTCAAAAGCAAACTGCTTATCCTTTAGCAGAGCCAATTGATTTTCCAGATCACCCATTTCAATCTCGATGCGATAACCATCCAAGGCAGATACCAAGCCTGCCTCTAATTTAATCTCAGCCATTTTTCTGAAAGACTGAAGAATATCAATATTCTCCAAACTGATGGCAATGGCTTTCTTATTAAAATAGAGATTGTAATAATTACTACGCACCTCATGAAAGAGCTTCGCTTTAGCTTCTTCAAAAGCCTCATATTTTCCCTTTGCAGCCTGAATGGCACTGTTCTCTTTCGCCTTTAGTGTTCCAAACCAGGGAAACATCTGAGAAACAGAAAACTTAAACTCCTGAGGCCCCTTTCTTGTTTCAATGGGTTTTATAAAATATGCAAATGCGACTTGAGGATCAGGCAAAGCCTTTACTTGTGGTGCGCGTTCCAGTGCAGCCATATAATCATTGAACTTCGCTTGAAGTCCGGGGTTATTTTCAGCAGCATTCTCTAAATAAGTCCCCAATTCAGTTTGCCCTAATCCAACAAATGGAATTGCCATCAGCAAGCATAAATAGAAACAGATCGATATATAATATTTTTGTGTATTCATAATCTCGCCATTTAATTAGAAACCTGATTTTTTACTCGCCTTTCCTGCCACATACTGTATAAGACAGGCACCACCAACATCGTTAACACCTCAATAGTCATCCCTCCAAATAAAGGGATCGCCATCGGGATCATAATATCCGAACCTTTTCCTGTTGAAGTTAGCACAGGTAAAAGTGCGATGATGGTTGTAGCCGTCGTCATAATGGCTGGACGTACTCTTTTTGAACCTGCTTCGATAATCAATTCCCGAACTTCCTTTACCGATTGTGCAGGATTCTTATCTTGCAATTGCTTGATATAAGTACTAATCAATACACCATCATCCGTAGCCACACCAAAGAGAGCTATAAAGCCGACCCAAACGGCTACACTCAGATTAATGGTATGCACCTGGAATAAGTCCCGAAAATTCATCCCTCCCAATGAAAAGTCTAAAAACCAAGTCTGACCATATAGCCAAAGCATAATAAAACCACCCGACAGTGCAACAAGAATACCTGTGAAAATCAGAGATGTTGATACAACAGATCGGAATTGAAAATAAAGAATCAAGAAAATAATGATTAGAGATACAGGTACCACAATCATCAAACGTTTGGTTGCTCTGATTTGATTTTCGTAATTTCCTGTAAAAACATAGGAGACCCCTGCAGGTAAAACAAGTTCACCATCATCAAGTTTTTTATTCAAATAAGCCTGAGCATTCTCAACCACATCAATCTCAGCAAACCCCTCTTTTTTGTCGAAAATCACATAACCGACTAAGAACGTATTCTCAGACTTGATCATCTGCGGACCACGTGTGTACTTTAGTGCGACCAGATCTCCCAAAGGGATCTGAACACCTGTTGGTGTTGGAATCAGAATCTTCTTTAAAGCTTCCGGATTATCACGATATTCACGTGCATATCTTAGTCTGACCGGGAAACGCTCACGCCCCTCAACGGTTGATGTCAGTTTCATGCCACCAATGGCTGAACTTATAACGGCTTGCAAACTTTTAATCGATAAACCATAACGGGCAATAGCATCCCGATTAATTTCCATCTCAAGATAAGGCTTTCCGACTACCCTATCGGCAAACACAGACATGCCATTCACACCTTCAACCTGCTTAAGCTGCTTTTCCAATTCAAAGCCTACTTTCTCAATACTTTCCAAGTCAGGACCAAAAACTTTAATTCCCATCGGAGCACGCATCCCGGTTTGCAACATCACCAATCGGGTTTGAATAGGCTGTAATTTAGGTGCTGAAGTCAAACCTGGAATACTTGATTGCTTGATGATTTCATCCCAAATATCATCAGGGGATTTGATTTCATCACGCCACTGACGAAAATATTCACCATTCTTATCAATAATCAAATCTTCCTGTGGTATCAAACGAAAACCATCTTCTTTCGGATTATAAACAGAACCATCCTTTAAAATAAAGGCTTCATCACGATTTACTTTAAAACGCATTTTGTGCCCATCCTCATTCAAAATATATTCTGATTTGTAATTAATTACATTCTCATACATAGAGGTCGGTGCTGGATCCAGTGCTGAATTCACACGCCCCCACTTACCAACTACCGATTCGACTTCAGGGATGTGATTCAGTTTTTTATCAAGCATACGAATCACCTCAAGGTTTTCCGCTATGCCCGAATGAGGCATGGTTGTCGGCATCAGTAGAAAAGAACCTTCATCCAAAGAAGGCATAAATTCTTTTCCAATACCAGGTAATTTTTCATTCAAGTTCTGATAAAAAGCGGTTTCTTTTACAAATTCAGGAGCGAAACCAAACATCTTATCAAAACCTTGCCAACTCGTTAGCCCGAATAAAATAATGATAATTGGCAGACTCAAGAACTTCCATTTGTTGTTTAAACACCAAGTTAAAATTCTTGGATAGAAATACACAAAGCCTGACATCAGTCCTAAAATCAATGCTACAATTAGAATAACAAACAGGAAATTGACAAACAGGCTGTATTGTGCCCCCATAGGCATCCAGGCCTTTGTTAGGAAGAATACAATGACCACAATTGTGATGGCACTATTGATAATATTAACCAAGAACATTCTGTGTTTTTTCCATCTATCAGCCATTAAACTGTTTAATCCATAAGCTGAAATCACAATGGCTATATAATACCCCGAAAAGATTGAAATAAGGAGTCCTGCAGCAATCAAGAAGATACTCCATATTTTTCTAAATTTATTTTTATCAATCCGGATAGAAAAAACCAGATGAGCCAGTGTCGGTATAATAATTAAACCAATCAGCAGGGCTGCCAGCATGGTGAAAGTCTTTGTGAAGGCAAGTGGTCTAAAGAGTTTTCCCTCGGCAGCTTGCATGGCAAATACCGGAAGAAAACTAACAATAGTCGTCGTAAGCGCCGTAATAACAGCACCTGCAACCTCTACTGTTGCCTCATACACCACGTTTAAGAGTTGCTTTCCCTTTGCTCCAATATTGTTTGGCATATCGATATGCCGAATAATGTTCTCGGTAAATACAATACCCACATCAACCATGACACCAATGGCAATGGCAATCCCCGAAAGGGCCACAATATTGGCATCCACACCAAACTGACGCATGGTGATAAAGGTGATTAAAACACCAATAGGTAATAGACTGGAAATCAGAAAGGAGGCCCGCAAATTAAGAACCAAAACAATCACAACCAGAATACTAATCAGGAGTTCGAGTGATATCGCTTCTTCAAGCGTACCAAGCGTTTCTTTAATCAGACCTGTCCGATCGTAGAATGGTACGATGGTTACTTTCGAAACGGTTCCATCCTCTAACGTTTTAGAGGGTAAGCCTGGTGTTATTTCTGCAATTTTAGCCTTTAAATTATCAATGGCCTCTAATGGATTTGCGCCATAACGTGCAACAACAACACCCCCTACAGCTTCAGATCCACCCTTATCGAGACCTCCACGTCGAGTGGCTGGTCCAAAGTTGATTTTAGCCACATCCTTCAATCGAATGGGCACATTATCACGCACCGTAACAACCGATTTCTCAAGATCTTCAAGGCTCTTAATATACCCCAAAGCTCTGATTAAATATTCAACGCGATTAAATTCCAGGGTGCGCGCCCCAACATCAAGATTACTATTTTTTACGGCAGACATGATTTGAGACACATTTACCCCATTCGCTCGCATGGCATGTGGATCAATGTCAATCTGATATTCCTTTACAAAACCGCCAATAGAAGCGACTTCCGCAACACCTTCAGCAGCAGTTAAAGCATACCGAACCTGAAAATCTTGTAAACTTCTCAATTCATGGGGATCCCATCCTCCAGCCGGATTGCCGTCTTTATCTCGTCCTTCGAGGGTATACCAATAGATTTGTCCCAAAGCTGTTGCATCAGGCCCTAAGGCCGGCGCCACCCCATCAGGCAAGGTTCCTGATTGAAGCGAATTTAATTTCTCTAAAATTCGTGTTCGACTCCAATAGAATTCGACCTGCTCATCGAAGATGATATATATACTGGATAATCCAAAAATAGAGTTACTTCTGATTGTTTTAACACCAGGGATTCCCAACAATGCAGTGGTTAATGGATAAGAAATTTGATCTTCGATATCCTGAGGCGAACGACCCGGCCACTCGGTATATACAATTTGTTGATTTTCTCCAATATCAGGAATGGCATCAACAGGCACAGGATTTTTGGGTAAAAAACCAGTATCCCATCCAAAGGGAGAATTAATAATTCCCCATGAAATGAAAATAGTAAGTACCAAAAATGTAACCAGTTTGTTCTCAAGGAAAAAACGGATGATTTTATTTAACATACTTGTCTTTTTATGAATTTTATAACATAATAATTTAAGCAAATCATGAGTGATAACTCAAAAAATGCATGAATTCATAATGTTTAAATCATAAACGATAGACTTGTAAATCAGAAAGAACCCTTTGAATTTTTAAAGGAGGCGGCTTACAATAAGCAATTTGCTCAACCTCTTCGGTGTTAATGGAATCCTGGAAGAGTTGAATCAGTGCCGGAAGGGCTATTGGATAGGCTGTAAAATCAACCGTAAAAGTACTAATTGAAAAATCATCTTCAATTTTCACTTTTATAATTTCATTGTGACAGGAATCACAAGCAGCTCCACAACAGGAAGCTGATGCCTGAAATAACTGAACCGATTTCAGTTCACCTCCACAATAATGTGCAGACACAGTCATCCCCACGGTGGTTACCAATACGAGTAGGGCTAAAATAATATGACTGAGCTTTTTCAACATTCTATTAAAATCTTTTGTTTAAAAATAGGACAAGAAAAATAAAATATGGGTTAATGATTTGTTAAATTATGAGATCGTAAAAAAAAACAAACATTACCTAAGATTAAGGCGATAGACAAGTTTTGAATAAACTCTAAGCTTCTTTGTCACAGGATTCAACTGCGCAGGACGAACTTGAACCCTCACATGTCTCTCCTCCCGTGCCACTTGGTTCGAAACAATTTCAACAAGCTTTTCAGGAAAAAAATGATTCTTCTTATAAATATTAGCATCCTTATAAAAAAGCGGCACCTTTGCACCATAGACATCTGAAATGGGTGCCGATGCCGGATAAATCGTGAAATTGTCATATTCGATATAATCGCTCCCCACAAGCTCCAAATACACTTTACTATCCTTGGGAACCTTCAACAAATCGTTGTGCATTGGTAATGCAGGTGCACCCTCCTGTCCCATTTTACCAAAACCTTTAATGTGTACAAAATAATAGCTCTCATCCTGATGTTCCTTCTTCACTAGCTTCGCTCCTGCAAAATTATAAATGACTTGCAGATAATCATCATCAAACTGAACTTGTTCACGAGTAGGCAGAACAAACACTTTCTCAGAACTTAAGTTTTTATTTTTAAAAGATAAATAATCTCCTGATATGCCTTGCGTCATTGAACAGGAAAAAAAAAATGGAAGTAATATATAGAACGATATTTTTTTTAGCATCTGGAGTAAATTTTAATTCAGTATGAAGTTATATAATTAAAGACATATCAACTCAGATATAAGGGTTGAATTCATATAACTTAAAACATTTTTTATTGAAGAAGTATTTATAAGATTTTTTTCATCAATAAAGATCTATATAAAAAAAGGAAGACGGCTATAATAGCAGCCTTCCTAATTAAAAAAAAACAATAAATTACTTAATAATTAATTTCTTAACTACATGCATATCTCCAATACGAATACGTACTAGATAAAGTCCAGGTACAGAAGAAACTGATATTACTTTTTCTTGTTCGAACATGCTGCCTTGATAAACAAGACGACCTGTAACATTACAAATTTCTATAATAGCCTCCGCTTGAGGACGCTCATTAAGATGAATTTTGAATGCACCTCGACAAGGGTTAGGATATAGAGAAACTGCTTGTACAGTAGCATCAATATCTTCAATACCTGTAACTAAAGCCTTCACGGTAATTATAACTGTCGTTTCTGACACATCAGTACCATTTGAAACTGTTAGTTGAATCTCAAAATCAGTATCAACATCAACCTCAGGTGCAATAAAACTAGCCTGTACCTGTGTATTATTTTCAATACTAATTCCATCTTCAGATGTCCATGAGTAAGTCAATGTTACGTTAGCATCAACATCACTAGAAGCACTTGCATCTAATGTTACAACATCACCCTCGTTGACTGTTTGCGCATCACCTGCGTTAGCAACTGGTGCATGGTTCACTGGAACAACATTCTTTACTGTAACAACGACTGTTGATGTTGATGTTAATTCACCATCACTAACCGTTAATTCAAATGTATAATCTTTATCAGCATTTACTGATGGTGCAGTGAAACTTGGTGCAGATGTATTTGCACCTGTAAGTACAACTCCATCTTCTGATGTCCATGCAAAAGTTAATTCTTGATTGTCAGCATCAGTGGAAGATTTACCATTCAATGTTACAACATCACCCTCGTTGACTGTTTGCGCATCACCTGCGTTAGCAACTGGTGCATGGTTCACTGGAACAACATTCTTTACTTTAACAACAACTGTTGATGTTGATGTTAATTCACCATCACTAACCGTTAATTCAAATGTATAATCTTTATCAGCATCTACTGATGGTGCAATGAAACTTGGTGCAGATGTATTTGCACCTGTAAGTACAACTCCATCTTCAGATGTCCATGCAAAAGTTAATTCTTGATTGTCAGCATCAGTGGAAGATTTACCATTCAATGTTACAACATCACCCTCGTTGACTGTTTGCGCATCACCTGCGTCAGCAACTGGAGTTTCATTCTCATTTTCTATTTGAATAAGAATAGTTTGAGTCGAAACACCATTTTTGGCATCTGTAGCAACTAATTCTATTGAATATTCAGCTTCTTTCTCAAAGTCAAATATTGCATTAGAATAAAGCTCGCTTCCTTCGATGGTAAATAATGCATTATCACTAGCTTCAGATAAGCTAAAGGAAATCTCATCACCTTCCTGATCGTTTGCACTGATACTTCCAACAAGTGTTTTAAAAACATTATTCTCTTTAATTGAAGTCGCAGAAAGAGCAATGTTCTCTGGAACATCATTTACATCTTTTACTGTTATGGTAAAAGTATCTTCCTCGAATAAACCAGCCTTATCCATCACTTTAGCAGTAATACTATACTCAGCTTTTTCTTCAAAATCAAGAACTCTAGTAGTGTAAAGTGTACCATCATCAATTCTGAAAGTACCTTCAGCATCATCTAACAACTCAAAAGTAACATCGTCACCCTTGTCTGGATCGTAAAATAATAACATTCCAACTTCTGAATCAGCTAGTTTGTTTTCATCAATCTCCAAAACTTCGCCATACATAGAAAAATATGGAGCCTCATTCACATCAACAGCTGTAAAAGTAAGCGTTTGATTAAAAGAGTGTCCACTTTCAACCTCAGTTACTTTAACGACTAGATCATAATTGTTGGAGCTATAGCTAGAAACATATATATAACCGTCCAGAATTACTTTATTACCTTCAAGAATAAGTTTGTCTTTTCTACAGGAAACTAACTCGTATGTGAAAGTGTTTGCATTTTCATCCTTATCTTCATCCTCTACACTCAAAAGAGCCACTAAATCACCTGAAGATAAATCATCTCCTATTTCCAGGCCATCAGAGATAAGCTTGGTTGGTAAATCATTGGCATCTGTCACAGTAATTTCAAATTTTTCAGATACAGATAACCCCCCTTTATCAGTAGATTTTAATTTTAAGCTATAAGAATCTTTAGCTTCGAAATTAGCATTTTCCAATAAGTAAAGTCCATCACCAAGAATTGAGAACATTGAATTATCCAATAAATCTCCATCTAAAGAGTAAGTGAATTTTTCTTCAGACAATAAATCCTCATCAATAGTAGAAATAGTAGCTACTCTAGTATCAACATTAGTATTTTCAACTACATTTAGAGCGTCTAGATTAATAGATGTAGGAACTTCGTTTACGTCTATAATATTAATGGTGTAGTTACGCGAATCAAGGCCTTCAACATCAAGCTTAATGTTCAACATTTTATCAGACTCAAAATCGAAAGAAGATTTTGCAAATAATTGCTTATCCTTAATGTAGAATAGATTATTATTTTCAACATCAGCCTTTAGTGAATAAACATATTCAGCAACATCAGTATCGGAGCTAAGAACTTGAATATCGGCAATAACAATATTATCACCTGCATTTTCGGCAAATTCATAGTTCGAAAGAATAATATCGAAATCTGTTTTAGTTTCAGTATCAAGATTAGCCGTAGCTAAAGACTCAATAGCAGATTCAGAAGCTTTATATCTAACTTGGAAATTATTGTCTCCATTCAAATAAATGGTCATAGCCGCATAGCAGTCTTTCCATTCTGTTGAATTGTATAAATATTCCATACTTGCGTCAGCACCTACAACGCTTGCTGGCTTACCTGAAGCATCTGAAATAGTAACAGCTGGCGCATCCGCTTTAGTCATAGCCGTAATAGTTGCTACTGGACTATCTAAAGAAGCAGTAAATGGTTTTGCTCGTTCAGCAGCAGAAATCGTATTCCAAACATTTGTTTTATATGCCCAAAAATAATTTTCTGCATTTATGTCAAGTCCTGCAAAAGAACAAGTCACATCAACAGGAACAAGCTTCATGATATCATCCCCATCAATCTTCCAATTGGCACTCAGTACTGCATCAGCTATTACACCTTCAGCTTGACTGTTATCAAAAGAGAAATACAAGGAAGCATCTTTCGAAGGTGCCTGTTTTAGACTTACATCCATAATAGAACCTAGAGATCCTTGACCAATAGGAAGAAAAAAGCTTTGATCTGCAACAGCAGCCGTAAATTGTTTTACAACTTTAGCATTGTTAAAGGTTTCAACATGCTTAGTTCCGCTTGCAAGCAATTGACAATCTTTTGCAAGTAACAAGTCACAAGCATCAAGAACTAAATTATTACTTAGTAGATTAAGATTACTTGCTATAGATATGTCATTCTTAACAAGAACATTTGCATCACCTTCACAAGACAAATCAAACAGGCTTGCATTAAGATCTAAAGTTTGATCTCCTACGGCATTTAACAACAAAGTACCATCAATCTGAACCAATGCTCCTTTACCTATAGCGTTTCCTTTGATGAAACTTGAAGTAGAACTAATATCCAAACTTGCTCCATCAACAATCTCTAATTCATTAATATTGAATGTAGATAATGCTGCACTTGTGTTCTTACACATCACTGTACCTGCAATAATATTTAGTTTGTCAGTTACAGTAAAGTTCTTTGCATTTTCCTGATCATCAGTAATCAAATACACCGTTTCACCTGGAGTATTTACCGATAAGTTTTTAAATTGCATATCGGCATTAGATGCAGAAGCAGAAATAGTATGCGCAGGATTACCTGCTAAAATATTTACCTGTCCTTGAACGCGATCTGCCCATCCAGTAACACTCATTGCAAGATCTCCACTCACATTCATTACAAAGCCTTCGGCCATGGCACCCGTTACACCAGAACTTGAGAACTTAGCATCTCCAGTAGTGATTACACCAGCATTTAAATGAATGGTTCCCCTTGCCCAAGCGCTGGATGCTTCACGCCCCCAATAGCTCATGCTTAAGTTACCGCCATTAATATCAACCTGACTGCTTGCAAGCGTATTGAAAGCTCCAGTCACAGCAATATCTCCACCGTTAATAATAACAGTTCCTGCAATATCAATATTTTCATCAACATTAAATGTAACGCCATCTTCTATTGTAAAGCAAGCATCAGCATCTACTGTTACCGATTTAACATGAGATTCGCTACTCAGTACAGGGTAATTTGAATCCCCAGCTTGAATCATAACAGCTGTCGTTTCAGAAGGAAGCTTCCCTTCGTCCCAGTTACCTGCATCCTCCCAGACAGTGGAATTCTTACCTGTCCACAAACCAGGAACAACTGCATTTGCATCAACATTTACAGTATAGTCTTCAGCAGTACAATACTTCGCACTTCCCCACGACTTTGGCAAGGTTTTTCCATATACATAAACCAAGCGCAAAGTAGTCTCACCCATCATTGCATCAGCAGGAACAACAAAACTTTTCGACAAAGAACCAGCATTCGTATAAGAACCAAAATCTACAACTTCAGTTTCGCTATCGAACCAACCGTCATGATTCCAGTCAATCCATCCAGCTAAATAGTACTCGTAGTTTCCTCCTGGATCGAAAGACACTGTCGCCTTATAAGACTGATTCGGTTTTAGATCAGTTGAAATATTTGTGAAATCGTTATATCCAGCGTTTGGACGCTCAGCAGTGTTATTTATGGTATTTAAATGGAAAGCCAAAATACATTTCTCAGGACTGGAGATATTGTAAGGCAGATATTCTCCAAATGGAAGTGTATTTGCATCAAACACGGGCACATCACCTTCTGTGTAATAATCGATAGCATCGCCCTCATTCGTATAAGGATAAATTTTATAGAAATAATGCGTGTCATAATCAAGCTCTGTTGCTACAGCAAACTCTTCAGCAGGATCGACATACATACAATTCTCACTTTCAACTAAACCATCAACAGGCGCTACAACATTAGCAGCATCGTCTTTTGCCCATTTAATCATATAGCCCCAAGGCTTTATAGTACTTTTGGAATCCAACCATGACATGGCCTGCCAGGTACTTAGTGATAACTCTTTCGCAAAAAGAGTAACATGTGCATCTGGTTCTCCAAAAAATGTTTCAAAGCTAAGTTCCTCACCATAAGAAATACCAAATTCATTAATAATATAAGCTCTATATGAATAGGCTGTTCCCTTTTCCAGATCTTTTGCTTCTATAACAAACTCTGCGGTCGAACTATTGTCTACTAGCTTTATGTCTGCTACTGTAGGTAGAGTGTGTTTCGAAAGAACAATTCCTCTTTCTGTAACAGCGCCTTTTCCGTCAGAGATAAATTTAGCTTTCAATTTCGCAAAATCGAATCCGCGTTCTGTAAATTCTAAGGTTTTAATTGTTGCTAGACCAGGCTTTATCAAAACTGAATAATCCTCAGTCTGTCCATTTTCAGAAGCATAACATGCATCAGTTATATCATTACCTGTATAATCAGAAATCACACGTAAGCGCAACATTTTATTTAACTCCGCATCATATGGCACAGTTAGATCAAACTGATTCTCACCTTTGAGATCTTCAAGTTCAATTAACTCCTCACTTACATCAAGAGTGCCATCACCATTTTTATCCAAATATACTTTTACTCGTTCAGGATTAGTTCCACCAACGGTAACTTTAGCCTTATATGTCTTACCAGGAATCAAAGTCGTATAATGAACTCCAGAGAAATCTTTATAACCACCATCTTGAACAGCAGCACCAGAACTTGAGTTTATCGTATTTAAGGCAAATGCTTTGATACCAATACCGTAGTTATTATTTAAATCTGTAGTTTGACCAAAACAAGAAGCCTCTGGTGTACCTGCATACACATTAATTGCTTTATCTTCTACAAATTCCGAATTTCCATTCTCATTTGTCGCAGTCAATTTCACATCATAATCTCCCTTAGTTAAATATTTAACAACTGGGTTTTGAGATGTCTCACTTGTTTCATCCTCAAATTCAATATCTGTTGTACCAAAATCCCACAACCATGAAGTAGGTGAATAAGTAGAAAGATCGGTAAATTTAACCGCTTGGTTGTTATCACCTAAAACGATCATTGATTTTGATGCTGAAAAGCTGGCTTCAGGAGAGCTGGAGCAACCTGTTACAACGTATTCCTTAAACACTGGGCGATGATTGGGAGCACTTACAGTAACAACAAGCTTGTCTATATTATCAACAGCTGCAAACTTAATTTCAGCTTTACCAGCTACAACATTAGCCTTAGCTAATAGTTTGTCAGCTTGTACCACAGTAACTATAGCATCAGGATTGCTAATGTTAGACACTGTAAGCGAAGTCGCACCACACTCAACACTTGATGGTAAATCAGCAGTAAGAACCTGAGGAGCTTGCGTCCACATTTTCATCGCAGGATCACCAAAAAGATGAAATAGGCGATAGGTATACAATCGGTTCGCCTCACCTGGCGCCCAGGTTTGATCCATACGCATCAGTCCCATATTTAAGACGTCACCCAGCGAAGTTACCGAATTTTCAAATCCTGATGGACCCGGATTTTCAATACCTGCTCCATTACCAAAAGATGGATTAATACCAGGATTAGGCCAAATAGCTTCTACCATCCCAAGTGACAAACCATCATTAGGTCCTGATAAAGAATAATATGCAGCTCCAAAAACAGCAACAGCACCACCACCTTTTTGTCTTAAGAATTTTTCTGCAAAACATTCAGGCAATTGATATTCACCTGTATGGCAGTTAATAGAAAATACTACAGGTAGCTTATTACCATTTTTAAGATCCCCAATATGATCTGATAAGAACTCAGGATGAGCCCAACCAGTACCACCAGCATAACCATGATCTCTATGGAAAAGATAGAAACGACCATCATTTATGGCTGTAGCTATATCGTCAGCTCCTCCATCCCAGGCGAAACCATTCTCCCGCAAGAGCTCATCAGGCAGAGCCTCACCATTTGAGAAATAACCATTATCAAAATGAGTCGGATTATTAGCTGCGTCAGTATAATAGATTCGTTCTACATCATAACCTTGTTCGGTAATGTAATCACGAATATCTTCACTTGTGTGGCAGAAACGACGGGCAGCAAAACCATCTGGAGCTTCTCCATCGTATACATCCTGAAATTGAGCACAATTCAACCCTTTTTGGTAAAAGTTTGCATCAACAACAGGATTTTTCTCATAATTTATGATTTTATCAATAGTAACTTCAGACTGTTCAACTGTAGCAACAGAAATGCGTCCACGAGCAATATCCGGCGTATAATCATCTGCACCATCCATACATGAATAGTATAGGTCTGATGCATATATTTCACCTTTTGATGTTTGGAAATTCATTCCAGGAACCTGCTCATTATCACCAATGATCACAAAATAACTTGGTTTAGGAACCCATGTATTATACCTCGTATGAATAGCCTCCTTAACCTCATCAGTTGTCCATGAATCTTTAGATACAATTTCTACTTTATAACCAAGACTAGCTTTCCATGATGCTAATTTTTTAGCCGCATGATCAAACATAGAATGAGTAATGATGATATAATCTTTAGAAGCATCGTCCCCTTCTGAATCCATCTTTAGGTTTCTCGTTTCCTTTTGAACAGCCTCTGGGTTAAGAACCATTCTTTTAAGAATATTCAAATCATCTGTCGTGGTATTCACTCGCGTTTTATCGATTCCCGTATGAATTTGGTAAACCATTTTTGAATAAACTCGCAAGGTCTTGGTCACTGGGTTAAACTGAACCGGACAAACCTGTACTCGAAGCATTCGAGCATCCTTCATTATTTGATCAGAAATGATATTAACCACATTATTAGGAAAAAAAGCATCCTTTTCGTACACTGAAGCATCCTTTTCAAATTTTGGTGCAGGAGCACCCTGTGTATCCATTGGCAATTCCAATGCTGGATAAACATTATATCCAGAATAGTCGATATATTCAGAATCAACAAGTTCAACTGAAGGACGAATATTCTTTGATACAGCAATCATATCGTTACGCATTGGTAATGCAGGAGCTCCGACCTGCCCTAGTTTTCCAAATTGTTCAATATGTAAAAAATTATACATTTCCCCTTTTTCGGCTTTTTCTGCAAGCATAGCGCCCGGAAATGTATATGAAACTTGCAAATACCCAGCACGCATTGATTCCAATGTTCGACTGGGTTTAATGGATTGTAGAGCATCAACTGAGCGTTGATTACTTTTGGTAAAAGGCAGAAATTGATTCTGACCAAAAGTAGAGCTACAAAAGATCATAAATAAGATCCATAAATAGTAATGTTTCTTCATGTAGTTATTTAATTTAATTAGTTAGTCGAGCCAATGGATAATTGAAATCAACACAAACTCCACTAGCGAACATAAAAAAACGAAATAGATAACACTAAAAAAACATATTAAAAAACATAAAAACAACAAATACAAAAATTAACAAAACATAATACACCGTGTATTACTGAGTGCAGGCAACCAAAAACCAAGCATGCAGCAGTCTTTAACACTCTATCAGACTCAAACTCATAATTCAATCAAAACAGGCTCTAAGTAATGTGGAATCATTAAAAACTACACTCACTGAATACAATGCAAATCCTAAACATTGATCTTCAACCCAATACACTCAAGATCAGACAAACAAGCAAAATAATTGTAATTTACAAACAAAATAAATAAAACATAAGCTAGGAAAATACAATAACAACAACAGCGCATCACAACTACATAATTCACAAAACAATACAACCAATAAAGATAAACAGATTAACAATTTCAATTAATTATGCGCAAATAGCATTGTAGGTTTATAATCTATCGAAAGGTCTAGTGTTATTCTCATTAAAACTTTCTCTTAAACCTAGGTAGCTATAATTAATTAAATGAATAGAGATCTGTTATTCGATTTTCAGAACAAGAGTGTTTCCTTACACATAAAACACAAGCCAAACTAAATGGGCACACATCTAATTAACATCCCATCCTTTGTTGAAAGTGTAAAATACCGAGAAGCTATTACTTAGCTATCTCAGTATTTATTTTATCACAATATTTACAATAAATCAATTGAAAATGTCAAGTATAAGCTTCTTCCAGGAGTATAAATAGGCTCCTGGCTCCCTTTTACTAATCGATTTAAATGTTCGTAATAGGCCTCGTCAAAAATATTGCGGACACCAGCTCTCAATTGAATATGATCATTGAACTGATAGGAGCTTTTAAAATCTAAAAGGCTAAAGGCAGGTGTTTCCGTTTCACCATAATCTGATGATATCCGGTTTTGCTTGATCACATGTCTCATCAAGAATTCTGCATTAAACTTATCCTTTAGAAAATTTCCGCCCAACTGATAGCGCAAATCAAGAGGTGGAATCTCCGGCAATGCCTGGTTTCTATCCTTATTCTTACCATAGGTATAGGCCACATTAACCTGATGATATACGTAAGAATTAATATTTTGATTCCACGACAATTCAAAACCTCTCATAATCGCCTTATCGATGTTGACGTATTGCTTTACCCCCGGAGCCGTAGCCATCATGGGTGTTAAATCCGGCCTTATCTCTGAACTGATATAGTCGCTCAAATACGAACTAAACAGGTTAATCCCCAGTTCAAACTTTTTCTTCTTCCAGCTAAAATTATAATCAAGCTGATAATTTACTTCTGGTTGAAGTCGGGTATTTCCAATTCTTTCATAGGGATCACGATCAACAGCAAGGTAATTGATGAAGCGCTCGGTTAAACTCCCACTTCGTTCGGCACGTCCAATCCACAGTCCCATTCTCACTTCCTTTGACAAATCGTAAATGGCTCCCAAACTTAAAGACAGATTAATATTATCCGATGGATCGTCTTTATTCGTATCAACAAATTTTGTCGCCTTATCCCGGCTTTCTGCCTGGTTAAATTCCAGACGTGAAGACGCAACAAAATAAACCTCATTCAACGAAAAATGTGACTCTCCAAATACCCCCAGCTTTTGCACCCGACTATCCTGCCAAATGTTATCTACAAGCGTTTCACCCGCCATAGGTCCCATTAACATTGCACGGGAGCGATTTCCTTCAGCTTCTTCCGATTTAAAATCCAAACCAGCAAACAAAGAGCTCGTCTTAAATTCAAAACTAGCTTCGGTACGTGCTCCGTAATTTCGGGTGTTAGCACCGGTAGTGGCATTGAGCTTACGAGGATTCAATTCTTTCGTCAAATTGTCCATCGTATGATCGACGAAAGAACCATAAAATGAGGTCGAAAGTGAAGTGCAATGCGAATCTTGGAAATTGATTTTGTGTTGTATATTCAGCAACCAGGTATCATCTTCACGTAAATCCATATTGAGTGCAGGAAAATCGACATTCTCAGCATAGTTGTTGTTCGCAGCAACTTTCAGACTTTGTTGATCAGACAGTTTGAAAACTGAACTCAAGCCCAGATTACGTCGCTTAAAACCGGATGGCACCTTATTCCCTTTTCCGTCTTCATAATCGTTTCCTTGATTATAGGCTCCCAACAGGGCAATATTATAGACTTTTCCCTTTAAGCCGACCAGAGCTTCTGTTCTGAAAATATCACCATTCGTTTCGTAACCGGCACTTGATCGTCCAAATACTTGTGCCTTATCTGTAAAAGCTGCAGGTAACGATTTAAAGTGAATACTTCCACCAAAGGCACTCCCAAAACGAAGCGAATGGGGGCCTCTAATAATTTCAACCTGATCAACCATTGCCATTGGAATCTGACTTGTCGGTGGATCCATACGGTTGGGACAAGCAGCTGTAGCACTTAAACCATTATCCATAACGATATTGAGCTGATCATATTTGAATCCTCTCATTACAGGATCGAATCCATAGCTGCCACTCTTACGAATACCTCCAACAAAAGCATTTTGACTTAAAAATTCCCCTGCATCATGTGAAAGCTTATCGCTATTGTTTACCGAAAGTGTTCGCTTCTCAGTCTTCGATGGATTGCGTGCAATAATCGTGGCCGGCATTAATGTAACGTAAGATTCGCTTAAATTAAGCACCCCCAACCTAATTGCTTCAGCAACACTGGAATTATTAATTTCAATTTTGCCATAATTGACGTGTGAGATCAGGAGGTTTGCCTCAAAGTCTGGCTGTATCCTGATTAAACCATCTTCGTCAGACACACCTGACTGAGCTCCATAAATGTAATGAGCATCTGTAATAACCATGCCCGTCGTCTTATCCTGAAGTCTTATTGATTTTTGGGCATACGTTTGTAAACCTATCAAAAGCAGGCATACAATAAAAAAGTTTTTCATTCTTGATCAATTTCATCCAATACAAATCCTGAATATGAAGCGAGCTGACGCGTAGAGACAGCAATCCTAATGCCCATAAGATTTGAACTGAAAAATGTTATCAAATAAAAGATTGATTTGGTTCGAGATAAATTTGAATGCATATCTCTGAATAAAATGTAGAATTTAAATTCGGGGAGGATGAAAAATATCGTAATAATAGGCAGATGGTAAAATCAATTTTAAGACTGAATACCCATCAACCAATAGATTCAAGTTTGGTTTCTGAATTTCGACAGAAATATATTCGACAAAGAGTTCAAGAGCTTTTTTAGTCTCCAACTTGTCATCTGACGACTTGTCCTCTTCACTTTGTGCAAGCTGCTTTTTCAGATGACAACAACCATTACAATTCAATTCAGGCTTATCCTTATTGGTACAAATCGAAGCAAAATAGTCCTGATTCAACTTAAAATTTAAGCCAATCAAAACCTGCTCAAAACTTTGTGCCGAGAATAGGATTAATAAGAGATATATAATGAACTGTTTCAATGACGTAATTCGATGTTTTAAAGACTAAATGTACGAGACTTTCCTTTGAACAAAAAGATAAATTAGACATATTCTAATCGAGTTATTCTTTAGGTATATTGATAAACTCTATATGAGCTTGGATTGATGAATTTAGGTCGATTCAATTCAATCATTGGAAATGATCAGTTCAACTTGTAAATTGACTGCTACAACGATATTAGTTTTAAAATTCATTATTTTTCACTTTTTTGTATGTGCTAAATCACAAAAAAAAATAAACCCAAAATGACATTTCATTCAGACCTACGCAAAAATATCCAATCTCAATTTATAGCTAAATGGAACGAATGTCCTGATCAGTTTCCAGAATCGAAAAGGCAGTTCAACTACCTTGAAAAACGAATTTGGGAAATCAAATTCAACCATTTTCTTCGCCTCATCAAAAAGGAAATTAGAACTGAAAATCCGAATAAAAGCAAAATATTAGAGCAGTCTAAATGTTTTTTTGAGGAGAATTTAGCCTATCCCCAAGATCAGATGCAACTCATTTTTTCGGAGGAAATGCTCGACGCGACCAAAGATTTTATTCGAAAAGCCTGGGCTTTTGATTACGAATTGAGCTTCGGGGATATTTTTCAGGCTCTTCGCAATCTTTGGATCATGCTTGGCTTGCAATCTTTCTTTGGCAAAGAGATCCAAACCACTCCCTCGCTCATGGCTTATAGTTTGCTGTATCCATACACCGACAATTTGATCGACAGTGCAACGATTAATCAAAATGAGAAACTGGATTTTTGCACTCGCTTTGCGCTTCGATTAACTGGCGAACAGGTTGCAGCTAAATCACAAATTGAGAGTCGGATTTTCGATTTAGTGAGTCTGATAGAAAGTGAATTTGAAAGACAAACCTACCCCGAAGTTTATGAAAGCTTACTGGCTATACATCATGCTCAAACCGATAGCCTTAAATTAGTCAAGCCAAAATCGGAACTTTCTGATGCGGAAACCTTTCTGATAGCAATAGAAAAAGGGGCAACTTCGGTAATTGCTGATGGTTACCTGGTTTTAGGAAATTTGAATCAAAAAGAATATCATTTTCTCTATGAATATGGGGCATATCTTCAGATACTCGATGATTTGCAAGATGCCCGGGACGATTTCAAGGAAGGGATCATGACCCATTTTTCTAAGAATCTGCAACACGCCAAACTGGATCAATTGCTTTGCAAAACGTATTATTTGGGTAAATCCTTCTATCAGGATATTAAGGATTGGTATCCTAATGAACTTTCTTTTCAGGGCTTGATTCAACGCAGTTTTGGTTTTCTAATTTTAGCCTCTGTTTTTCAAAATCAAGATGATTTTAGCGATCATTTTATTCAAACTGCCGAAAGACATGCCCCATTTCGATTCTCCTTTATTCAATCGAAACAAACTGAAATGGAACCCTTTCGTCAGCATCTAATCAAAATGGCCGAAGCCTATAAGACCAAAGAATTTGTTGTCTAAACCTCAACTACAAGCTTCCAAACTTTAGTTTCATGTTTCTATCGTACATGATGATACTACCGGCTACCGATACATTCACACTCAAACGGGTATCGAATTTGACCAAATGATGTGACTTCTCAATGGCATTTTTGGTTAATCCGTTATCCTCAGCACCCAGCAGGTATACACAACGACGAGGATGCTTAAATTCTTCCAAAGCAACCGCCTTTTCATCTAATTCAACACCAACTAAAACGGCACCCTTGGGTAAATGCTGATAAAAATCGTCGAAATTTTCGTAATGAAAATAAGGCATGGCTCCCACTGCCTTGTGCGTGTCACAAGCTTGCTTGGCATATCGTTTTCCCACCGTAAAGATGAAACTGGCTCCCATATTCTGTGCCGATCGCCAAAGCACACCTAAATTTTCCGGTGTTTTTCCATTCTGTATACCAATACCAAAAAATCCCTGTTCCAATGTATCTATCATCACGTCCTTGTTTTTTCTATTTAAGTCGCAAATATAAAGCTATTCGGGCTTGATGAAAAAATTAAAAGCTGCACATTTTAGTACAGCTCTAATAATATTCTCAACAATCTCCTGTTCTCTAAAAAAACTCAACGACAAACAGACTTCAATTCTTCAATTAAAGCCACTTGTTTCTTTTTAGTTAATTGCAAGGGTTTCAATAAATCCAAATTGTTCAAAACCTGAACACAACTGACAATCCCCTCTCTCATCAATAAATCTTTATCTTTCTTAGTTAACTTATGGAGAATGGTTATCGGATACAATTTCAGCTCTTCAACCAAATGCTTGAGTCCTCTGTTTTGTGGATAATCCCAAGCCAAAAGCTTTAGTCCATTTGCTTCACCGTACTGTGTGGAATCAGACGAAAATCGCGTATTGGTCACCACCCAGCCTACAAAAGACAAACCTTTATACTCGCTCATGCTTTCTCTCTTACGAGCGATATCATTCACCCTGGATCGCACATACAAAGGCACCTGAACACTCACTTGCTTACCCTGATCTTTATGGTATTTGCATTCAACCAAATGCTGAACCTGATTTTTAGTCGCAATCACATCCATTTCATGTGTTACCGAGTAACCATCAACCACCACTCCCACTTCAGTAGAGTAACCTTGCTTTTCAAACAACTGACCAATAAACTGCTCAAAGGGATAACCCGTAGGGCCCAGTGAAATAATGGCTTCTTTCAGCCTGTAACGCATGGCTGTGTGAGCCTTTTCACGACGTAATATTTTAAAGGCCCGTGAATAGATCTGTTTGGTGGTAACACCTGGATAGATCCAAGCCTCAATATCGGCAATTATCAATAGGATGCTTGACTCCTCTGCTCCGGCATTTTGCAAGGAACGTTTCAATTTATCAAGAGCAAAGGGCTCAAGATCACCCGATGCTTTTCTAATAAGAATGGGCTTATGACTCAGATCTGTTTGACTCATATAAATTTAAGGGTAGGTTTAGATTCGTTTTGAAGATATTAAAAGTCATGATTCCCCGACTTCCATCAATCCTGATATAAATCTAAACAATCTTCTGATAAATTAAGTCTGTCAGACTGGCCAATTTTCATTTGCGGCCCTATCAATTTAATACAAGGCCATTATCATTCGGTATGACTATGTTTTTATTAGACAAGATGAAAAAATACTGTCTGTATTCATCCCTTTTTAAATTTATCGAATCGCCATTCGCATAGCTGTTTAAACCGATTCATCACATTTAAGGTCACCCGATCGTGAATCGCCTCCCACATTCGGTTAATCAAATTTCTGTTAGACCATCTTTCTTTGCCATAGAAATTAAAACCAACCACCAAAAATAGTTGAGACTGCTCTTTTTCATTCTGATCTGCAATAGACGATCGCACATACATGGAAAAGATACCAATGGGATAACCACCTCGGCATTTATACAACAAATACCGGGCATTATCAGCCCCAACAGCATCAGGTATTTTCTTTATAGTGATTGCACTTAGCTTGAACAAGGGAATAAATTTTGTCCATCCAAATAAATAGATGGACAGATTTTCCAAACGATTGTTTCGATTCACCACTTTCGCAATATGATTAGGCCAACAACTCGAATCCCCATTCCATTGAAGCAATTCCTCAAAAACATTTTTTACCGGAGCATTGATCCCTATTTTATGAACATTCAGAATCTTAAACGTGGTAACCTCAACACCAAGTCGTTGTAAAATACGAAACGTGTAATTTTCCCTCTCGGCGAGACTATCAAAATGAACCAGAGTGGGCTCATCGGGTTTATGTAACAAAAAGTATCGGATATCAGAAATGAATCCCATGCTTTTATGTGGAGGCCCCAAAACCTGGGGCTGTAAGCCCAATTGAGAAACATCGTTCCCCTTTTTATGAATAGGATTTCCCTTCGGCTCGATTGGCAAAGCATTTACAAGTGCTTCTCTGTAACTTAGGGGTTCATAAGGAATCATGTTTTTGATATCCGTATTGAGACAAAGCACATCATTGGTGCAACTTTCCAGAAGCACTTTGATCAAGTCATGATCAACAGGTGTTAAGGCATTAATCATTCGGATATAAATCGACATGGCCGAAAATCCGGAGTTCAGAAACAATCTTTTCTTTCTTATAATTTGTGCCTCTATTTTGATCATATCCCGATAGGTCAAAATATCCTGACCGCCAATGTCCAGAACTTTCCCGCTGGTCTCTTTATTTTCGATACAGCCGACCAAATACCGGATTACATCGCGAATAGCAATGGGTTGACACTTTGATTTTGCCCAAACAGGAAATAAAAACACCGGACAATTCCGAACCAAATGGTGAATGATTTGATAGGAAGCACTTCCTGATCCGATAATGACAGCAGCTCTCAAAAAAGTGACAGGTATGTTACCTTTTTGTAGCTCTTCAGCTACTTTTATACGACTTCGGATATGATCGGATAATTGGGATTCGGGATCACCCAAACTCCCCAGGTAAATAATACGTTTTAGATGATTCTCTTCGGCTGCCTGCCTAAAATTTCTTGCCGCTAAAGCATCCAACTCCTGAAATCGACTGGCTGAATGTAAGGAGTGAATTAAATAATAAGCACAATCAATACCTTCCAAAGCTTCTTTCAATTGTGAATAATCGAGTACATCAGCCACAACAACTTCAACCGATGGCCAACGTTCTCTGTACATAGCTACATTAGATCGAACCATTATCCTAAGCTTATAGCCCCTTGCTATCAATTCCGGAATGAGTTCTCCACCAATAAAACCACTGGCACCCGTCACCAGAATTTTATTCTCAGTAGCTGGTGCTGTGGGTAAATCGATACAATATTGATCAGAATGAGATGCCATTATTTATCAGTCTTATTTGATAATCACACAAAACATAAAGGCTTTCCTGGATAAATCTGCAATTCAATTGAAAAGAAGTCTCTATCTAATCACTATAAATAGAGTTAAGCCGATATCTTCACGGAAGATTACAAGTCTTAAGTTACAAAATCACACCTAAGCTTCCAATTCTGATAAAAAAAGTCAGGCTGCCCCTTTCGGAACAGCCTGACAGACTTTCTTGAATCAAATTCATTTAAGTCATCATTCCCATTTTAATATCTAAACTATAAATAATAAAAACACGTTAGATTTTCTAATTTTGCATCTCAAACAAATTTCATCTTATGCTAAAATTAAATACCTGCATCATATTCCTTATCTTTATGGGGCTTACCTCCTGCCAGCAAAAAACAGTTGAAACCTATGCCCTGCGATTAAAACCAGGCATGGATCTGAAACAGGGAATGGCTGATTTTGTTGAAGCCAATAAGTTGGAATCGGCTTCCATTTCAACCTGTGTGGGGAGTTTAAGAGACTTGGTTATTCGACCTGCCAACCAAAAGGAGCTTCTGCATTTAAAAGGACATTTCGAAATTGTTTCACTAACAGGCACATTTGCCGATAAAGGCAAACACAATCACATTCACATATCGGTATCGGATAGTACAGGCCATACCCTTGGAGCACACCTGGTAAAAGGCAACATCATCTATACCACTGCAGAAATCGTTCTTCTCAACAACAAAAACCTGAACTTTACCCGTGTTAAAGATCCGGAAACGACATTTTACGAACTGGAAGTCATCAAAAAATGAAAAAACAGAAATTCAAACATAAGAACGAAGAGGAAATCAAAGCGTATATAGCCAAGCATCAACTAGAGGCGCAGAGAACAGAGAGCGGCTTGTATTATCAGATAGTCAAGCAAGGCGAAGGGGCATCTCCTGATCCTGATTCGAATATTACAATTGCCTATTTGGGTTATCTGACTAATGGAACCATCTTCGACCAAAACGAAAGGCTGGAGATTAATCTCTCGGAGGTTATTTCGGGCTGGATTGAAGGCATGCCCTATTTTAAGGAAGGGGGCGAAGGGATTCTACTGATTCCTTCACATTTGGCTTATGGGAAAACCGACTACGGCAATATCCCGGGCGGTTCTGTTCTAATCTTCGACATCCAACTCATCTCGGTGTCATAATCCTGTTGATTAGCACAAAAAAGAAATGTGATCTATTTACCGATTTCAAAAAAAAGACCTGACTGATTACAAAATCTGTCAGGTCTAAATATCTTATACCAAATAAGACAAAAGCTTTAAATGCGTTTCATCATGGCTTCTATTTCCTTAATTTGAGCGGATAACATTTTTTGTTTATCCAGTTTTTTTGCTTCTCTTAAATAATAGCTGGATAGTTTCTTATTTCTTTGCGACAGATAGATACCTGACAAATTCAATTTCGCCACAGCCTGATCTGTTTTCAATCGAAGGCCTGTGTTAAGTGCTTTCTTAAAATGTTTCTCTGCTTTAGAGCTGTTGTTCCTTTGTGACTCAACCAAGCCCGACAGATAATAAAAATAGGCCTCCTGACTTTTTATCATTGCTTCCGGATGTTTTACCTTTGCCAACACACCTGCAGCTTTTTCAAACTTATTTTTCCTAACAAAATAAAAAGCAGCTAAGTTTTTCTCGTTCTTGAAATGAACCAAAACAAACAAACCAGAAAGCAAAATTCCCCATACGCCTAATGCTACTGAACTATAAACAATCAGCGCGATGCTTCCCAACAATAGGATTCCGGCAATAATCAGCCTTAGGTATTTTCTCACCATAATAGATATTTTAAAATTTGATGTTACAAAACAAACCATTTTTTAATACAAACAAGCATAATTAGCCTGTATTTTCTTATTTAATTCCTTATACTTTTGAGAACCAGTCTTCAAAAGAAACGTCATGCAAATGGTTCAATACAATTCGGCCATCAACAATACGATTCATTAAAAGCAAAACGCTTCATATTCAGCTTTTATGCAAGGACTCATGCTTAAGTGATTGTCCTGAATGTTAGATTAATGCGAGCCTCAACTTCTTTTTTTGTTTTTGGCACCTGATGTTGCCAATAAGCTTGCAATTCGCCTTTCATGATTAACAAACTGCCATGCCCCAGTTCAAACTGAATCTTTTCTTTGGTCGCATTATGCCTTAATTGAAATCGGCGTGTGGCACCAAAACTAACAGAGGCGATCATGGGTTTGTCTCCTAAAATCTTTTCATTATCAGCATGCCAAGAAATAGAATCATTTCCATTACGATAGAGATTTAAAAGAACCGAATTAAAGATACTTTGCGTTCTAATTTCGACTTCATTCTTGATTTCCAATAAAGTATCAGTCCACTTTCGTGCCTCATGTGTGATACCAGAATAGGCATATGGCCTTTCACCATACCAGGCAGTCAATCTGGGAAATTTGACTGTTTTACCAAATATGAGAATTTCTTCCTGCCTCCATTCACTATTTTTTATGAGATCGTTGAAATAATAATCACTTTTAGCCTTATCAAAAAAATCAGGCACAAAAAGATATGCTCCATTTCGAATTTTAACAAACTCTGACTGAGGTTTAGACATATTAAAAGGATCATATGACTTCATATAAACGTCTTTTCGATTATAAAGTAGCTTAGCCATCTATTCATATTAGTCCCAAAGATGCTACTCCTTACAATTTACTCAAATAATAAAGAAGATCTAATAAAATAACACGCAACATATGATGCTTCTGTTCCCAAGAGGCTCCCTAAGGTTAATCTTCGTAGACCACATGAACAATAACTTAAAAGTGACGGGACAAATAAACCGAAAAGGCTCTGTTTTAGCAGATAAAACAGAACCTTTTCAAGCATAATTTACATTAGTTTTAAAGCGTTTATTGCCATTATACTACAGAATACCCAATGGGTCATTAACAACAGGTTCAAATATATCTGCACTTACTAATGATATACCAAACCTTAAATTAATTAAAGTATGTTGTTTATAACAAGCAGGACACATGGGCACAATTTTCACCCCATTAACTTTTTCATTAACGATATGAGCACCTAAAGTTGGTTCATTTGAGCAAAAAGCGACAGAACACTTTTCGGGCCATGATCTACCAGTAGAATCTATCCAATGTTGTTTCCAAGATCCATTTGTACAATCATTTACTGCTGTTCCATTTGTGTTTTTCCAATTTCTGGGAGTAACTGACATAACCTTTATCTTTTATTGTTAATAATCTCAATATATTTATCGACTGAAAAATTTAAGCCACAATAAGCCTTGTATTAGTAAGACTTGCCTTCTTTTAACTCTCTTTAAAACTTAAATCAAGAGTAAAACTAACAGCTTTCAATGAAAAATCTGCTTGTCAAATCTGTCAAGTCTGTCAAATTGAATTGTTTATAAAACATGAAAGACGATTTTTTCAAATCAACAATCATCGCTTGAGCTTAGACCTCAGGTATATGAGATCAAAACAAGAGAGTCTTTGGAGTTCCATTTGAGTGCTCTTTTAAACGATGATCAGGCTATAAGACATTTAAGCCTGACAGAATAAAATTTTATTGGAGCACACGGAACGAAATACGATCTAGGCAAAACGAATAAAGCCCCGTTTTATCCTCTAAAACGGGGCCTTTTATAAACAATTTCTATTCAGAATTTATTGCTGATATTCCGAAACTTTAAAGGATCGTTGCAAATCATCCTGAAGCTTTGAAATTTCGCCACCGATTGTTTTTAAGGTTTGCTTATCGATATCTGTTAAGTTCTTCAATAAAACAGAATTATCGGGTAAGTCATTATCTAAAAGCAAATCAACCTGCCACTTAATACGCAAATGCATTAAAAAGTTGTACATTCTTTCAATTACCTCACCCTTTTTTCTGAAATTTCACCCAGTGCCATCAATTGATTCAAACGCAACAAACTACTAGTTTCCGGTATGGCGTGATAAAGAGCATGAATGCATAAATAACCAATAATAGGTACAAGAACCTGCTTAATATCGACTCTTTTTTTTATCAATACTCGGCTTCTGTCGAATCACGGTCTTAGCCAATTGGTTAAAGAAAGGAAGCTTACCTTCTAAGGTCTCATTTACATGATCAAACAATCGATTCACCAAGCGATTGTCACCATCTCACCGGTATGTATAATCATATCGGCCTCGACCAAATTAACATCCCGATGCTTACCATGTGTATCAGATCTACAGATAATTCTCATGGCCTTTCTTTATCCTTATAATTAGCTCCTGAAGGTATTCAGTTCATTTATGATTCAAAAATAAAGGTGATCCACATTGTGAATCACCTTTAAATAAAATATCTTTCTATAAGACCATAAAAATCTACTTCCCGATACAGAATATAAACATATTGATTTTAGGACATTATAGAAGATAGGGCAACACATAGGCATCACCATCTATTTTAACAAAGGAAAATGCAAAACAACCATACATAAAACACACAATACATCAAACATTTAGACATGATGAGATATTTGGAAATATCTTCTATACTTTTCACCTAGCATATCATCATCTGAGCATAAAAAAAACCGCTACACGAATGCAACGGTTTAATTTCAGAATGTGTGTTTTAAGCTACTGTGACAGCACCTATATAAACAGAGTTCGCAACTTCAGTACCATCTTCTGAAATAAAGCCAAGATAAGCTTGAACCTCATCTCCTGAAAAATCAGTAGGTACAGATAAATTTTGAGTTCCCACAGTTCTTACTGCCCCAGCAGTGTCATAAACAGCGATTTGTTTGTCTGCATTGTAAAGCAAGATTAAAGCCTTGTCTGTGGCTTTTGCTCCACCTGATGCCGAATTATCAATCCATGATAGTTTTACAACACCAGCTACGGTTGACTCTACAGCTCCACCTACGGCTCTTAACAGATTACCTTTACTGACTAAGACTTTAGAATAGTCAATTGAGTAGTCCGGATAATCACCTGTAATTGCATTTTGCAATTGATAGGACATCGCACTATTAAACTGCGTCATCTTAATTGCATACAACTTATATCCGACTCTTAAAAACTCAGTCATTGGTTGAAGGAAATTCAACACTTTAGCAAATTTTGTACGCTGGTCAAGCTGACCTTGAGTACGAGGATTTGCTACATTGGAAGGCTTGATACGCATGTAATCAATACCTTTCCATGATCCACCTACGATGTTCCCGACCTTGCCGGAGAAACCACCTAATACACCTTGTGAAATTTTACCCATTTTCTGTAAATATTAATTATTAAAACTGCTTTTACTTGGACTTGATACGGACTTAATACGTACTTGTCCTTTGTTATCAAATACTATGTGATTGTTAGTAATGTATGAGCACTGGTTGAATAAAGAGAACTTTCATCATTTTGGAAATAGGCATAAACATGAACAATGCTGCCTGTACCAAACGGCACATTGAAATTTGCCCATTCTGTCTGCCTTGAGAAGGATAATCCTTGTAATTCTACCAACTCACCATCACACATTGCTATAATTCTAATTTTGTCTGTTGGTAATGCAAACCCTATTCCTGAGTTGTCGACCCAGGTAGCCCTAAGTGCACCACCGCCAGCCCCATTGTTTATGATGACGAGGTCAGTTGGTAATGGAAGCTGTCCAATTGAGAATTTAAGATTTGGATAATCGCTTATAGCGCCACTGTTGTCGAATACCGGAAGGTTCGTTTTGACAAACAGATTAAAGCCTGTCATTTTAATTGCTTTCCTATTCCAGATAGGTCTGACAATTGTCGTCATTACCGATTTTGCTAGACTAACGCAAGCTTTAAACTTTGCTCTTTGGTTTTGCTGCTTAATGGTGTTTGCATCTTTGACAGAGCTAGCTTTTACTCTCATATAGTCTATTCCCTTCCAAGAACCACCGATGATATTCCCGACCTTGCCGGAGAAACCACCTAATACACCTTGAGAAATTTTACCCATGATAAATATGTATAAGTTTAAAAATGAATTGTTCCTGGACTTGAAACGGATTTAATATGGTTCTGTCCTTGAACTGTCATGGCATGTATATCAAACATCGGGCAAATAGGTTTTGAGTGATAGACCTGCGTTCTTTTGCATCAGGATAGTATGCCTGATTGTCAATTGTCCAAGTTTAATTGTAAGAGAGGGCTTGATTGCTCGCTTAAACACCAAAAAGAAAACAGGGCGTAGCAAGCAAAAGGAAACGGAATAAATTGATAAACCAACTGCCCCTTAAATACGAAACTGAGATTTTATGCCGTAGTCTTTTGAGTGCGCAGGGGTCTGTTATTTAAATTTGTGTAAGCGACAATTGAGCTAAAAGGAATGATAGACCATAAGAGCTATTAGAACCTTCTTTTTTGCTGTCAACGAACCACAGCAATGATAAAAGAAAAAAGGTAATAGAGGCGACAGTTATACCATGCGTTGTCGGGAAAGGAAAAACAGCCATGAGCTAGCGGTTGGGAGTGGATGCAATGAGTGAGGTACGAACGGGTTGCAGTCCACTGTGGTGCGAGCCGCCTGCGAGCGGAGCAAGACTGGTGACAAGAGATAGGCTGTGAAGAATGAACAGCCCTTGGCAGCTACTGCTTGCAGCAAGGTTTTGGCGGTGTTTTTGATTGTGTGATTGGCTTTTGCGGGTCGGGTCAAAAACGGTGACAAAACCGCAGGGCGAAGCGACTAGCAGGCGAGCCTATTATTGGCAGCGGATGGATTTTTAATTACTGAAGAGAGGAACGAACGAAGTGGCTAAAAAGACATAGTAGCTGCCGTGAGAATGACGATTGAGCAGCAAGAACTATGACAGCCTGATCCCGATTTAGTGTTTTGTTGTTTTTTGGAACAAAAAGCTTACAAACACTTAAACGGGAGAACCCTTCAGGGCAATTGGTTCTTTTTTATACCTTATAAATATTGAAGAAAATAAAAATGTGCCAGTTGGGCTGGCATTGGACTTGCCGAATGAGGAAGACGAACACCGCTTTTCCTTTATCAAGCTTAATATGACCAGTAGATAAAATTATTGAACTGGGATAAGAAACTTTTTATAAAATCACTAAACTGATCTGTTGGTATTTTAATGATATCCTGATTGTTGTAGTGCCGATTGATCTCTTGTTTTATTTCCTGATCATGGCTTGAATTATTGATAGAACACAAGGCATCGTATTGTAAATCTATAAACTCAAGCATTTCATTGAGAGCATTTTATCTAAAGGTGATAAGCCTACAGCTTTGCTAAAATCAATTATAAAAAGGATTAAATCGGGTGCGCATTTTCCCAACTGATCGTTTTGTCGCCAATTGGGAAATTGTTCATTTAGAAAATCTACTATCACCGCATAGATTTCAGTATGAATATAGTTTTCATATAGTTTCTTTGCAGCTCCATTGCATTCCAATATTCTATTATCGAAGCCTATAAGGTACTCTTGTTCCATTTTATATGACTTGAGATATTTTATAAAAACCACATGTTTGTTTTGCCGAATTCGGAAATATCTTCGTTTTCGAAGTAAGGGTACATTTTAGCCACCATTTCGGGATATTTAACGGTTACAGGTAAGCATTGTTGTTTGACTGATTTCCAATACATGCGAGAGAATTGATAAATTTGATCTATCATCTCCTGAATAGCTTCTTTATCATCCAACAGTTCTCGTTTTGTACACTGAAATCGTAGTTTGATTGGACGATGATAGCTTTCAACGTTTTCTTCTTCTTCATCGGTATAACGGGTATTATTAAAAAGAAGGTATTCATTACGTCCTATTTTAATACTTGTTCCACTATAAGGGATCAACTCCTCGGAATTGGTATCAAAAGCAATATAATCGTTTGAGAAACTTTTATTTATATTGATGATGAAAATTGGAATATTCTCACACCCCAATTGGAAAAGTGCTTTTTTGATTGGAGCAATTTCATCTTTACTCATCTCTTTGTAGAAATGAATAATTAAGCGATTAATGCCCTTATTCTTCTGAATGAATTCCTCGATAGATACCTTTATTTTGGCTGCTAACAGGTACGATTCGCTTTTTGCAGAACATGTGAATTCGGTGAATTGTCCATTATTAGAAAAACTGAAAGCACTACCCACATATTGAACATCGAATTCTTCTGATTTAAAAGCCCCAACACCCACAATTAACTCATCTTTGATTGTTGTATCTAAGCGCCATGGTGTACCTCCTACTTTAGCTAGAATTGCAGCAGCAATGTTGGCATAATAATATGATTTAAATTTTTTATCGAGGATATTTTCACGATAAATAACCTGGGAAGTGATATGATGATGCAGTAAGGTTTCTTTGACACTGTAATAGATACGCTTTTTTTCAGTATCTGTCTCATCTTTATTAAAAGGACTCAGATAGATGGCAACATATTGATATTTTTCTGTGTCAATTTCGTTATTGTCTAGAAAGTCATGTATAGCTTCATGTGGATTCATTAGATCGTCAAAAGCAATGGAATGTTTTTTATCCAACTCAAAACCAATGCGTATGTAATCGTATAAAGATGTTCCATATAGATCAGTCATCATTTTTCCATCAGGCTTTTTATAAAGCTTTTTCATATACATATAAAGCTTGTTGGCGTAGTCTGAATCGTCTTTATGGTAAATGACTATAAATTTCACTTTCGTATTATCGGGTAGTTTATATGGTCCATATGTTTTTAGGTTCTCTTTTGGTGTAAACACTTTCACCTTTTCTTTAAGCCCTAATTGAATAGAGTTACACACGCTAGGTGTATTGGATATAATGTCATCAGGTACCGTTAAAAAATCAGTTGAGGAAAGATTTATCAGTTCCTTAAATTCTCGATTATCGAAATAATCAAAAACAAAATTATTCAGTACAGGATAAAGCTCTTTGTATTTATTGGAAAAAGGGTTGTTTGAATTTTTAATTTTAAAGTGTTTTTCCAAAGCTTTATTTACAACTGGATAAACCTTGTCGTGGTTATACTTAGCCGCCTCAGGTAAACTATCGTTGTTATAAAACTTAGATTCATACAGTAAATTAGAATATGTGTCCTGTTCTATATCCCAAAGTTCACTAAGATTACTTTTTAATATTTTAGATAAGCTATTGTAATATATTAGTAGTTCAGGCTTTTCGGTGATGCGAGCAATTTGAACTCTGACACCAAAGACTCTATAGGCGTTGTATTGCGGAGTTGATTCTCTTTCATCGTGTATCCAAATTTCAATATCTTTTATGAAATTATTATTGATTAATAAACCCTTGCTTATAAAATATTGACGAATCAGATAAGAGTAATAGTATTTAACTATTGATGGGTTAAAAGTTGAATTCTCAGACTCATCGTTTCTTGCTTTCCTGGTGATAGGAAGAAAGTCTTCCTTTTTCTCAAGAAATGAGGTGTAATAAAACTCCTTCTCCCCAAAATATTCTGTGACTTCGATAGGGACTAAGGAATTATGAACACGACACAAACCTACTTGCTCTTTATCGGTAAAATAGAAGGTGTATTGTTCGGAAGGATGATCGAATGTAAGTAGGTTAAGGGATAAGTTTTGCGTCGTCATAATTCATTATTTAGATAGAAGAATACTAAATGTAATAATTTTATCTAAGAATGATATTGTTTAGGATGAAATATTAACAGACTAACAACTAGTTAATTTGATGCAAAATCACGATCTCTTATTTAGAATAGAGGATTGGGGAAGTGTAGGAAATGTAGGATTTGTGCTAGAAGGAAACTCTGACAGGTCGAAAAAGACGCTGTCAGGTTTTTGGCATCCGATGTTTCCTATGAATCCTATGTCCTATTTGGGTTGGAAGACGAATATTTCTGCTTCTCAAAGTACGAGGTACAAGCTTGCGCTATCGGGTCTCGATTTGTGTATATTCTTTATTTTGTTATATTACTTGTAAATCAAATAAAATTTAAGTATGAGTGTGAAATTTGGAGCAAATCTCCTAGAAAGAAGTGAAGAGCAGGGTAATTATTCAATTGCTAAAAAAGAATGGTCAGTGACAGGCATTATTATTGATTACTTTACAGACTTTGACAATAATGAAGACCTAATGGGTAGGTGTGAATTGTGTGGTAAAGAATCATTGAGGTGGCATTATGAAATTGAGAATACCAAGAATGGAGATAGGATGTATGTTGGTTCTAAATGTATAAAGCAGTTTGATATCCCTTACTATGATGAGCAAGGATGTGAACTTAGTGGCGATGAAAAGGATAAGAGATTAGCCGCCTTATTAGCGAATAAAAAAAGAAATATTGAAAATGATGAGGTAATTCATAACCTACGAGGTCTTTACAGGAAAGATAAAAAATACAGAGAATATATAAAAAGTGCAGCTGAATATTATAAAGCTAAGAATGGGTTCAAAGCTTTACAATTAGCTACAATTTTTTGGCGATTCACAGAACATCAAATTGATGTTGACAAGAAGAAATATAAAGTCCGTATTAAATCAAATGAAGAGAAATCGCAGATAAGGGAAATTCCAGCTTGGAGGCTTCAAAACATTATACCATCATTAAACCCTAAGCAAAGGGCGTTGTGTCATTATATCAGACAAGAAAAACAGGTTGCATAGTAATAATATATAAAAGTGTATCTGAAAAGTATCGGTGAAGGATTTATAAAAAAGGGTATTAGAGCCCTTTTTGGATATGTCCTGCTTTTTTTAGATATTACTATTTAACGAATAAATAAAATATATGTACAGAAACATTTCAGAAAAAGAAAGTAAGTTAGTTGAAAGATTTGAAAATTATTTAGAGCAGGTTAGGGTAGATTCGCTAAGACAACAAGAAAGAATTCAGAACATGTTTGAGAAGGATAAGCAAAAGTCAGATGCTAGAATTCACGAATTAATAAAAGGGTTTAAACAGCCTAAGCTTGATCCTAATATAACCAGAATAATAGATAACATGAATAGAATGCAGATACTATACTCGCAAAACCTTACGAGGTGTGCAACACAGGGATTAAGAGTAAGGTTTGAAATTGTAAATGATGCAAAGATTTAATAGCATCAATTATGGGTACGTAGAAATAAGTGAAGCTAGAAAGCACCTAGAGTTAATACTTTAGGTGCTTTACTTTAGAGTGAATCAGTCATAGTATTCTATAGACCGTTCAATGTAATATTTAGGTGTTTTTTTAGGTGTAATCTCTTTTTTTACAAAATTGCCATTTTCATATACTGTGTCAAAATCAGGAGACTTTTTTTCTAACTTAACCTGTGTTACCCAATTTCCTTTATCGTCATAAGTATATAAATAGTCAATTTCTTTTACATATCCATTCCCTAGAATATGGCCAGTATCAGTTTCAATTACCTTAATCAAATTACTTTGTTCGTCATATTGATATGCAAATGTCTTCCATGGTTTTTCTCCACTAGCTATCATATTCTTTGATATTATATTGTTATTGCTGTCATATTTGTACCTTTCTTTTGTGAATCTACGTCCTTCATCACCTGAACCATATTCGTCATTAAAGGAATGAAATAACGAAAATTCTATTAGATTACTATTACCGTCGTACTTATAGTTTTTTTTATAAATAATCCCCTTACCTGCCCTGTAGCCAACTGTTAATATCTTGCGATCATTATCATCATAAACATATTCTATATAACCATAGGGACTCCCATTTGCATTATCGATAACTTTCTTCTTTAGAAGATTCTCATCATTATATATATAATTGGATATTTTCGCTAACTTACTACTGTTGTATTTATATTCGTATTCAGTAATCCTCTTATTATCCTTATCATATTCGTACCTATTATTGTAGAAAATAATATCACCATCTGTAAATAAATTTATTTTTTCAATACAACCTTGTTCATTAAAGAACAAAATATTGTCATTGTTTAGTGATGTTTCTTCAGGGTAGTACTCTTCAATTTCCTCTCTTTTTCTTTCTGCTTTTAGATATGTAACTGAATCTCCAATAAGTTTGCTTTTGCATGTATAGGAAAATTCTTTTATAGACTTGACTTTTCCTTTTAAATTTAGTTTGCTTATGTCGCTATTAGTCGACTGATGAGTGCAACCATACATTATAACTATCGAAAATAATGCAATTACTATTTTGTTTGATTTTTTCATCTTTTACTAAGCTTATAATTTATCAATTTTCACGTCTTGCTTTTGACCTATTTCTCTATAGCAAATCATTAGCATATGTAAATTTTCTGTATAAGTAAGACTAACAAAAGTCTTGTGTCTTTTATATGTATTATCTCCAACTCGTGAATATTTCTTCTCTAATTCTTTTTGGATTTTATCAAAATAATTCTTGTCAGCATTTAGGATAATATAGTCACCAGCTACAAGTTCGTCATTATTATTAAATTGATATGTAACTTTAGCTTTTTTTCCAAGCAACATATCATTAGTGGTAAGATCTCCAAATGCATCTATATGACAATTATCTAACTTGACTATCTCTTTTTTTGTTCCCCATTTATGTTCCCTGAAACCTGAATCTCGATTATTCAATAAATAGAATAAGACTGGTATTACTACCACCAGTACCACAACACTCAAAGCTAGTTTGTTTTTTTTCATTTCGTTTTTAGATTATCTCTTTTTAAACGCTATTATTAAAAAGAGAACTGCAAGGACAAATGTTATTACAATAATATTAATTGTTTAATCTAAGTTCTGATGGGCAATAAGGATATACTATTGTTTAATGTATTTTGCGTAATAGTCATTTTCTTCAGCTCCAACTCGTATGAAGGTTCTAGTATCTTTAAATATGAAATCTGCTTTTTTGTTATCTTCTTTTGTGATAGTAAGGTTTGGGTATTCTAAGGTGTATGAATAAGTTCCATCGGTATCAACGATCTTTCCATTTTTAGATGTGTATTGTTCAACTTCGGTAGAAGATATAAATTCATATACTTCATATGCAGTCCCACCATATATTATGCTGTAAGCTAAATCATATGTTTCCCATTTTGTATTAACTAACCTTTCGTCTAGTTTTGGAGTGACGTCTTCATCATCTTTAGAACAAGAAAAACAGATACTAGCTAAAGCTAGAATAAGCAATATTTTTTTCATTTTGTTTTATGTTATTTTAAATAATCTATAAATGTATTGATAATCAACGAAAATCTATCCTGTCAAGTTTGTCAAGTTCAATATTTATGAAAAAAAACAAAGTATCCTATTGAAATTTGAGCGAATTATTATTGGTACCCTCACTGAAAAGTGAGAGCACCAAGTTTTTATAATTATTCGTTTTTTGTGTAGGCGTTGTGTTCGTGCGTGAGCAGATTGGCTTCACGAAACTGTGTAATGTACTTTTCTGCTGTTTTATCTTTTATGCCCAATTTATTTGCGGTTTCGAGATAGCCTTGTCTGTTGAATTCTTCTGGGAGTGTGTCAAAAAACTTTAGTTTAGCTCCCTTTAGCTTATTGTTGGGGAGGTTCTGAAATACTGCCAGTGCGTGTTTCTCTAATGTAAAGACGATACCCAAAGCGGTTTGGTAATCGGTTTGGGTACAAATAATAGGGTTAGAAATATCGCCTGTCTCCAATATTCTGAGAGCCGATAACACCATGGCAATACGGAAAGTCACTAATCCTAGTCTACGAGAATTGGCGTTAAAATCGTTACCTACCATCATTTTATTACGAGTAAACAATACTTTAAACTGCTCGGTAAAATCTACGCCTTGTTCCTGGCTAAATTTAAAACTTATTGGCTTTGGTTCCTGGCTTAGCATTTGATTAAGTTCAAAAATACGCTTGCCTTTCTCTTCGAAAAATGCCACATAGTTGACTGAACGATGCGAGATAAATGGGTTTTTAAAGTCGCTGTAATCCTCGAAAGCATAGTAAAGGAAACGGCTAAAGAGTCCGTTCTCAACATCGGGCATCATATTATGAACTTGCTTGGGTGTGCCTGATAGGGCTATTGCCAAATGTGGGTCTTCAATTTCGATATGCTCATTGTCTTTTCGACGAAACATATTGGTGCTTTCGTGATGGAAAGCCTTGCGCAGAATGTCGCTAAAATTGCCCCATTCCTGTTTTAATGTTCCTGCGAGTGTATCGGCTTCAGTTTCGAAAATAAGTCCCTTAAAATCGTTATCTGCTAATGCCTGAATAAAAGCTGACGAGCTACTATTGGCTGGTATAAAGAACATTTTTCGCTTTGGTTGTTTGGGCTTCTCAGCTCCTTGTCTTTGCGTTTTGTTTAGGTTATTGTAGTCCTCCATTTCTCTTTCAAATTCCTCATACTCAGCCATTGATTGCTGAACGACATGCTTGTGAATTTCCTGACCGAAGGCTTTTGCCCACTTGAGCTTTCCTTTTCCTGATCCCGCTGGTGCTGTAATAAAAGCATAAAGATGAGGTGATACTGGCTCATCAAAATAGATACCTTCGATATTGGCTAGGCATGCGCTTAATACTGCAATGGATCCAATAAGAAATACATCTTTCTCGGTAGCATCCTGAAACATATCGGTGCTTTGGATTAGGATTTCGGGTAATTGCGTATAGATGTGAGCAGGAAAATTTGGGGTGTTGAAGATTACTTCTGAATTGATTACAGATGCACCCCTCCGACCTTCGGCCACCTCCCCTAAATTAGGGGAGGAAATAGGAATTGAAATATTGATGCCTGCGGATTTTGCAAGGTGGAATAAGGTTTTGATAGTGATGCCGTGTCCTTTTGCTTTTAGGCAATTGTCGTATTGCGTATTGCAATCATCGCTAGCATAATCAGTATTGAATCGGCTGAGGCGGTGAAAATAGTCGCGTCCTGATTCTGCGAGTTCGTCCGCCAGGGCAAAGCCTATGTCGCGCCAATCTGCATAATCGGCTGTAAGGTCAGTTTGGCTGGATTCGATGCGTTGGGTGATTTGCTCGATATCAGTATCGGAGACGCAAGGCATTGCGTCTGTACTTGGATCCGTGATTTGCTTTGTGGGATTCGAGACGTAGCGTGCTACATCTTTTCTTGAATCAGTGCTATCATCTATGTTTAGCCATTCTTGTGGCTTGAATATTTTTTTCATCGGTCTATTTTTAAAAGATTATTTGAAATAATGGTGAGCTCTTAGAAAATTGTACTGAATAGAATAAGAGAAAGGGTACGACTGCCCACCATGGTGACCAATGGGATGATACTGATTTCATTAAACTTGAAATTAGATACTTGAAATATTTATATGCTGTCATGATCTTTTGTATTTGAATGATTACTACTTGTGTATTTTGGATTGATGTATGCTTCCGAATCGTGAGGTAGAAAACACGATCTTGAAATATCTCTGCCTGATTTATCGACCTCGATATTGTAAGTGTGTTTGAGGTAATTGGCGATTGCTTGAAAATTCTCAGCATGAGTCGCCAATGATAAATCGATAGAAATAATCCACTTTAAGCCATCGCCCGAAGGTGAAACAAACATGAGCTCCGTTTCGAAATACTCATCGGCTAATAACAGCTTTTTGAGTTTGTCGAGATTCGGGATGTGATCGAAGTCGATGGTTAGTAAGCCTGAATGTTTTTTCAGGTCGGCATCTTTCCTTTTTGAAAATGTGCCTGAAAAGGTCACGTAATCGAAATTGGATGCTTTATACTTACGTGCTTGTTTGGGATCTTCAATTTTGCGAAGAGTTTTTGTTTTATCGGCAAAAGCATTCCCAATGATAATTTGATAAACATCGAGTAAATTCATCTCCAATGAAGGACGAATGTTGCTTATGGGCTTTTTGAAATATGAAAATCGAGTCATGCTCAGTTTTCTTTGAATCAAGTCTAACTCTTCTCCTGCATTTGAAGTTTGATTATCATCCTTATCGATATGCAAATTCAAATCATCATTGATTGCCTGTAAGAGTTCTTGCCCCTGTAACTTATAATAGAGCTCAGCAAAACCAAAGGCATCTCCATCGGGTATCGCCTTGTCAGAATCGGTATGTCTGGCACAATTATCTACTACTTTAACCATCAACGTTGATTTGTCTTTATTGAATGGGTTCGGACTTGGAGTGCAATCCTTCCCCGAAAGGGAAAGGACTGTTTTTCCAGGATAATACTGCCTAAGCAAATGAGCGTAAATATTTAGCCCGTAGCTAGTCTTATCGAGTATGGCTTTTCTACTTATTTGCATGGCGATCCGATTTTGATGGTGAATAGTTGGATTCCAACAAGCTTTCTATATCAGAAAGCTTGTAGTAGAATTTGCCATTGATTCGGCTGTAGGGAAGTGTTTCATTATCCCTAAGCGTTTGTAGGGTTCTTTTGCTGATGTGTAAAATATCCATCACATCTTGTCCATCAATCCAGGTTGCATTTAGCTTCTCGAGATTGTTTTTGCGAAAAACTTCGACATAGGCTTTTATGGTCTTGATCTCCTGAGAGAGTTCGAGCATCATTTTTACTATCTCTTTCATAGTCGAACCCTCCCCCTTTTAAGCATGTAATCGGCAGCCTTTTGATCCAACTCATCGCTTGAACTGGTGCGATTAGAAAGTAACCAAGAGTCTAGGTCTTTGCGATTGAAATAGATTTTTTTACCGTTTGGCTTATAGTGGGGTATTGCACTACTACTTGTAAGCTTATACAAGTGTGAGGCTGAGAACTCCAAATATTCGCAAGCGTCAGTGAAGTTCAGGACTTCTTTTTTGAGCATATTTTGCTCCTTAAGCATCTTCTCAATGCTTTCCAGTTTCTGTAAAATAATACTGTCCATTTGTATTTGTATTACAAATTAGAAATGGACTTAAGCGCTCAAGTCATTACTGATTATCAGTAACACTACAAATTTCGGAAGAAAGCAGAAGTAGTATAAATCGGGCATAGCAATACCACTCAAACCAACTAAATGCTAGCCTGTTATAAAAACAAGTGGTATTAACTATGTGTGCAAAATGGTATAAAAGACACTTAATACCATATTAACGAATGGGATATATTTTATCTAACCAGGGCAATTTGACTTTTGCATCGTTAATTTGCTCTTCGGTTATTCGTCTAAATTGCTGGGTGGTGTCAACACGATAGCGAGCATCCAGATATTTCCTAAAATCGATATCTGTACATCGCTTTTTTTCACCTAAAATATTCCTGCGGAAGTAGTTATTTTCTATGAGAACTTTATATATGGCTGCTAGCAATGTGTTATTAGACTGTTTTCTATTCTTTATAAAACAAGATTCAATATCAATTATGCCAAAATCGTATAGATTACATTCAACTTGGGCAAATGCGTCCTTATTCAAAATCATATCATAATCAATCAACGAATAACCAATAGGTTGTATGTCTCGGCGTATTGGTTCGAAAGAAAACTCTTCTTTAGGCTTCTTCTTTACAATCGGGGTTTCGATCTTCTTGGATGGCTTTATGAATGATGGTTCGGGGACAGATTCCTGAAAATATTTTAGATAAATATCTTCTTCATCTAATTTTTCGACCTTTAAGTACTCTTCAAATTGAACCTGTAAATTTAAATAAAGCACTATCAAATGCAATTTCAGATACTGATATATATAAGTTTCCTCACATAGAGTTGTGTCCTTAAGCTTGTGAGCCTGTTTAGGATCTATATTACTTATTGGGTAATTTAATCTTTCAATCTCACCAGCAATTTGGTTTAATTTATCAACAAGTATGTTTGAAAGAGTGGTATGAACCCACATTGCTTTTACATCCCCATCATTAGCATTAGACACTAGTTCATTAACATGATTAAAATACTTAATAGCTTCGTTCTTTATTAGATCTCGGTAATATTTTGACTTATCGGTATGTGGCTTTAAAAATCTAAGTTCATAAGCTGGTTGGTAATTAAAGTTTACCTTTTCAATACCCTTCAACAATTCACGATATTTATTCTGCGAAATTGAACGAGTTCTATATGGTCGTTTATTCAAAAAAAGAATACTGTGATATAATTCAAGTTTATTATTCATAAATCTAACTTAATACGATTAGCGGCTTCTTTTTTCTTCCCATCTATAATCTTGGCATAAACCTGAGTCGTTTTGAGATTTTTATGCCCGAGTAATTTTGAAACAGTGTAGATATCTGTTCCTAAAGTTAATTGTAGAGTTGCATATGTGTGGCGTGCACAATGAAAGGTGATATGCTTCTCAACGCCTGCCCTTATCATCCACTCGCGAATTTTTGCGTTATTGTATTCGCTGTACGTTAAGCCCTGGAAAACTTTATCATTGGCTTCTCCTCTTTTTCCTATCAATTTAATTGCATCTTCAGGTATCGGAAGAGTCTCCTGTCCTTTAGTTTTCTTTTGTCTGAATCGAATGTAATAGCCGTTATCTTTTGAATGCTGAATTTCAGACCAGGTCATTTTTTCAATATCCGAATATCGCAAACCTGTTAATGCACTAAATAAAAATGCAGTTTTCACAATCTCGACATCACACTTAGCATTCACAGCTCTTTTTAATTCTTCGAGAGTTAAAAATTCCCTTTGTGATTCAGCCTCTTTGATGCCTGTCACATTAACAGCAGGATTACGCTCAATAATGCCATCCTTCACAGCCTGTTTCAAAGTAGCTAACACTTTATTGAAGTAAGAAACACATGTATTTTGAGAAAGACTTCTGCCCTGCTTTGTTTTAGCTTCGTGCACAAAGTAGTGCTTAAGGTCTTCAAGCCATATGTTATCAATATCTGAAAAACTAACATCGGAGTATTCCCATTTTTTCAAGTAAGCAAGAGAACTCAACCAATTCCCATAATTCCCCTTACTCTCTTGACGCTTTTCGGTGAGCATTTCGAAATATAAAAGAAATCTCGAATCAGCTCTTTCAGCAGTTTTAAAACCAAATCTTTCGTTCTCGAACTCTAACAAACTTTTAGCTCTAATCTTATTGGCTAGATCAAGGGTCTGCTTGTTGGTCGCTCTTTCAAGCTTAGTACATGGCTCGGGAGTTAAATATAAACCTAAATAATCAAACTTGCGTTTGCCTTTATTATAATAGTCGAGATAAAGGCTGATTTTGCCATTCTTCTTACGCTGTCTTAAAGTCACACTCATGATTGAAAGAGTTTATCGATTACAGAACGTTTGATAATTGTACGTTTTCCAAGCTTTGTAGCTTGAATAGTTCCAGCTTTCATGAGTCTGTAGAAAGTTCGCTCACTAACGCCAAGTAGAGTGTAGGCTTCTTTGATGGAAAGAAAATCTTTTTGTTTTATCGCTTCAAGATGGAGGTCTTTTACAGAAAGTAATTTCTGCTTGTTGGTTTCTACAATTGCTCTACCAACTTTATTTTCTCTTTTGCGTTTTTTATAAGATTTGGCTGCACATTTCTGATTACAAAAACGAGTCACAGTCGTTTTAGCGGTAAATTCCTTACCGCAATGCTCACATATTTTTTGCAACTCAATTGTACTATTCATGCCATCAACTGCCTTTAGGTGTCCTTAACTGACATAGACTGTCAATTACTGCCATAATCTCACCGCGCCAATTTTCGGGCAACAAATTGGTGAAATGGGCAACAAATACACAACCAAAATAGTGAAAAAAGTGCAAAATGACAACAAATAAGAGAAAATAGAAAACAACAAACCCCTTAATATGAGCTATTAAGGGGTTTGTGTAGGTAGAACCTATTTGCCGATACAAAAGTTCTTGAAGATGTTACCAAGCACCTCATCAGTACTGATATCTCCGGTAATCTCGCCAAGGAAGTGTAGACATTCGCGAATATCCTGAGCCAGAAAATCGGTTGGGATCATATTTAGCAAACCGTCGTTTACACGTTGAATACTACCCCGTGCAGAATTTAGTGCTTCGAAATGGCGAGCATTGGTCACAATCACATCCTGCTCATTAATAGTATCCATATTCACCACCTTCAAAAGTTCGGAAGCCAACTCGTCAGTATGGGTTTGTTCTTTGGCTGAAATAAACATCAGCTTATCCTCTCCATTCAAGCCAATAAGTTGCTTGCTCAATGCTTCCGTATCCTTACACAAGTCAATCTTATTCAAACAAACAATAAGCTTTTGCTGATCACGATCGATAATATCGTTGACTTTAATAATGGATTCGTTTAGCATCTCTACCGGACGATTTGCATCAATTAAAAGCATTACAATCTGAGCTTGACGCATCTTCTGAAAAGTACGCTCAATACCCATGTTCTCAATCTTATCAAGAGTAGTCCGAATACCAGCCGTATCGATAAATCGGAAGGTCACCCCTCCCAAATTAATGGTATCTTCAATCACATCGCGGGTTGTTCCCTCAATATCTGAAACGATGGCTTTGTCTTCTTTTAGTAAAGCGTTCAAAAGAGTCGATTTACCCACATTGGTATTCCCAACAATGGCAACGGGAACCCCATTTTTAATGGCATTACCCAACTCAAAAGAATTCACCAATTTGTTGATGATAGTCTCAATCTCATTGACCAAAGCCTGTAGTTGCGTTCTATCAGCAAACTCCACATCCTCCTCACCAAAATCGAGTTCCAACTCAATCATCGAAATAAAATGCAACAAACGGCCACGCAAATTGGCAATCTCGTTTGAAAATCCGCCTCGCATTTGTTGCAGAGCCACCTTATGTGCCGATGCCGAACTCGACGCAATCAAATCGGCCACTGCCTCTGCTTGCGAAAGGTCCATCTTACCATTCAGAAAGGCACGCTGAGTATATTCACCGGGATTAGCCATTCTGGCTCCGGATTTAAGTAAAACCTGTAAAATTCGTTGTTGAATATAGGGCGCTCCGTGACAAGCAATTTCTGCACTGTTTTCACCCGTATAAGAATAAGGGGCCTTAAAAACCGTTACCAATACCTCATCCACAATCTCTTCCCCATCCATCAAATTCCCAAAGTGAACCGTATTGGCTTTTTGTTCGCTTAGTACCTTATTCCCTTTTGATTGAAATATCTTATCACATATAGTAAGTGCATTCTCCCCTGAAAGTCGAATAATTGCAATGGCTCCATGCCCCGCTGCAGTGGATATGGCACATATAGTTGATTGATCGATCATCTTCGTATAGCTTATTTTATTAAAATATGTGAGAGATAAAGCTCACATTCTATCACTTCTATTCCAGACCAATTGATTAAGCTGGAAATGAATCTACAAATATACGATAGATCATAAACATGAAAGCCAAATACCTGAAATTTATAAACTGTTTCTTTTTTTTCTATGTTTGCAAAAAGGAATTAATAAACATTTAAGACTTCATATATGAACACTATTAGCGGACGCTGGTCATTTACCGAAGATTTTGGATTTGGTAAAGATGAAGGTTTTGCAGAATTCACTCAGGAAGGTGAAAATATAAAAGGCGTATTGGTTTACACCGAAAGAATAGAAGGTGAAACCCCTTTTCGTGTGCAACAGGAAATCGAGGGCACTTTTAATGGCCAACAATTAAAAATTACAGGCACAGCTGTTGAAATTTTAGATGCCGAAGAAGAAATCGAATATCATTTAGACACCTGGGAAGGTATTTTAAATGACAAGAACCAGATTGTGGGACATTCTTATGACGATCATGAGTGTTTTGGTGTCTTTGTTATGGAAATGATTCAAGCGTAAAGTTAAAAAGGTTAAAGGATAAGGGAAAAAGAGTTTTACCTGAAAAAGTTTATCAAAAAAAAGATTGACTCTTTAAATACTATTTCACAAGCACTTACTTCCACAAAGCCCGTAAACACTGATTTTTCTGATAATTATTTTGCAAAAACATTTGGAGCTTATATAAAAACACACCATCTTTGCATCGCAATCAAGAGAAACGCGGATGTGGCGTAATTGGTAGCCGCGCTAGACTTAGGATCTAGTGCCGAGAGGCGTGGGGGTTCGAGTCCCTTCATCCGCACAAAAAGGATCAATACAAAAGTATTGATCCTTTTTTTATCTCAACATCCCAGAGACACTCCCAACCTTCCAAAATGAAGTTCGTAATTTATTAATGAGCGAGGCACAAGCGAATAAATATGCTAATAACGAACGTAGTGAAGAGTAATCTCGTATCCTTTTTTATTTTCACAAAACCATTCATCACCTCCCATCACCAATGAGCTACACTCCCACCTTATTTTCGTAAAAAAAAAATAAACAAAGCTTAACAATTGAATATCAACCCACTTCCCTCTATAAAGCCCATAAACACTGATTTTCCTGACAATTATTTTGCAAAAACATTTGGAGCTTAAAGAAAAACACAGCATCTTTGCATCGCAATCAAGAGAAACGCGGATGTGGCGTAATTGGTAGCCGCGCTAGACTTAGGATCTAGTGCCGAGAGGCGTGGGGGTTCGAGTCCCTTCATCCGCACAAAAGGATCAATACGAAAGTGTTGATCCTTTTTTTTATTCCCAATATTCCAAAGACGTTTAAGCATCCATCATTTCCCAAATTTATTTAATTAAACCCTCCTCCACTCCAAAAGACTTATCTATATTTGTTCCACTTAAAAATAAATGAAACCAAGCGCATTGAAAACACCCAAACAATATCAATTTATCATTCAATTAGGAAGAGCCTTGCACATCTATGGTGTCCCTTCTTATAAAATCCAGATTTATTTATCTGAGGTAGCTCAAACAAAAGGCATACGTGGGAGTTTTATGGACACGCCGACTTGGATAAACTATGTTTTTTATAGCGAAGACGAGGAAGAATCCTACAACTATATAGAATGCGTCTCTCCCGGAGGCCTAAATTTAGGTGCCCTATCAAGAGCCGTTGAAATCACCGATCAGGTACTTGCTGACAAGATCGATTTTGAAGAAGCAAGTTTGATGCTGCGATTGGTTTACAAACAAACTCAGAAAGTCAACCACATCATACTGTCACTTGCTTTCGCTTTAGGGGCTGCATCTTTTAATCTACTAATGGGAACCAATTGGATTTCATGTCTGGTTGCATTTTTCATGGGGATGCTCGTTTATGGCCTAAGCTACCTGGGACTAAAATCTCAATTTGTGAACAATACGCTTGAAGCACTTGCGGCATTTGTTGTAACAATACTTATTGGCTTATTATCCATATGGCTACCAACACTAAATATTCCGCTTACAATTTTGTCAGCCATCATCATCTTTATACCCGGGCTGGCAATTACAACTGCCCTGGAAGAGATTACTTACAAAAGTCTGGTTTCGGGTTCAGCCAAACTCTTTGATGCCTCAATCTCCCTCTTCAAGCAGTTCTTTGGTACCATACTCGGCTTATCTGTACTTCCCTTATTTATCGATATCAATATTGATCCAGTCGTATCCAACCTACCCCAATGGATCAGTCATTCAGGTATCCCTCTACTAGCCATATGTCTGCTCCCCATCTTTCAAGTCCGTCGAAAAGACATAATTTATGGCGTTCTCACAAGCATTATTAGCTATACAGTAACCGTTTTACTAGCACCCTCAGGCATTTTAATCAGCACATTTATTGGGAGTATTACAGTTGTTCTAATCAGCAACCTCTTTGCTCAAATCACAAAATCACCCCGACATGTATTTATCACTCAGGGTATTATCATGTTGGTTCCTGGTAGTAAAGCCTTTATCGGTATCAGTACGGTTTTTCTGAGCACACCTATCGAAAATGCAAGTAATCTTGGTTCTCAAATTGCTTACATTCTGATGGGAATCGTTGGAGGTCTTTTATTCTCAGGCAGTTTTAACACAAAAAAGATCAATTGTTAATAACTAAATCTTGAAATTTCCCAAATAAAAACTATTTTTGTTTCAAGAATTATCACTTCACAAAAATAAATGATAGATAATACTGATAATTATTTTGACGATGATGCTCTTGAATCTGTAGACAGATTCGAATCGATGCTCAAGAATAACAAGCCATGCTACTTCGATGTGCATGAGTTTGAAAACCTCGTCGACCACTACCTTGAAACACATAAACTGGCCAAAGCTTCCAAAGCTTCAGAATTAGCCATACAGCTACACCCATCTTCCATATCACTTCAGCTTAAACAAGCACAAGTGCTTATTAGCCGAGGGGAAGAAATAAAGGCGCTTAATATTCTTAAGAAATTAAAGGCTATAGAAAGCACCAATAAAAACATTTACATCCTTATTGGGAATATTTACAATATCCTTAAGAAACCTCAGAATGCAAAAATTCAATTCGATATCGCTTTGGATTTATGCTACGACGATAAGGAAGATTTGTTATTTCGAATTGCTGTATCTTTCGAACAATTGGGGTTATACGATTTGGCATTACCCTACTTTAAGGAAGTTCATCAATTGAATAGTGAGGATGCAGAAGTCCTTTTTGAAATTGCTTATTGCTACGAAAAATTACATCAAGATAGAGAAAGTATTGAAGCCTATCTGGCTTACCTCGACCTGGATCCCTTCTCAGACAATGCCTGGTATAACCTGGGTATTCTCTACAATAGAAACAACCAGGGACTCAAATCTATTGAAGCCTACGATTTTTGTATTGCCATCAACGAAAAACACAGCAAAGCCTACTTTAATAAGGCCAACGCCTTAGCTCTTTGCGACAAATTCGAAGAAGCCATCAAAAGCTACATCGAATATCTGGAATTCGAAGATGATCATGCCTCTACCTATTCATACATTGGTGAATGTTTCGAAAAGCTTGAGGAGTATGATCAGGCAATGCTCTACTACGAGAATGCTATTCAGGAAGATGAAACCTTTGCTGATCCTTGGTTTGGTATGGGTCTAATTCTGCTTTATCAGGATAAAATTGACGAAAGTTTAGTGTATTTAAACGAAGCCAAAAAGCTTGATGATACAAACCCGGATTATTGGTTTGCCTTAGGTTCGGCCTATGCACGATTGCCTGAAGCTCAAAAAACAGTTGAATGCTTCCGTGAAGCAATCAATCTAGATCCTTACGATCCAACCTATGCGATCACGCTAGCTGAGTTTTACCATCAAAACAATAAGGAAGAAGCTGCTATTGATATTTTACTCGAAAGTCTGGGCTGCTGCCCTGACGATATTCAACTTCAGAATAATCTGGCCGCATATTATATGTTAGCTTCTGACACCAATGCAGCAGAGCATTATCTACGTAAAGCCATGGCAGATCCTGAAAATAAGATCGAAGACATCTTCATTCAGTTTCCTGAACTGGAAAACAACAACAAATTCAAACAAATTATTAAGGCTAATCAATAGAATTAGCTTTTTTTTTAGGTCTTGCATTTTCAGCACGAAAATTCATTTAAGGCCATTCATACGCACAAAAACAATGACACGATCAATTAAAGATTATATTATAATTGCCCTGAAAGGCATGGGAATGGGAGCTGCAGATGTGGTTCCAGGTGTTTCAGGAGGAACCATTGCATTTATAACCGGTATTTACGAAGAACTTATCGAAAGTATCAAATCTGTTAACCTAAAATCTATAAAGCTTTTATTGAATTTTAAACTGGCTGATTTTTGGAAAGCTATCAATGGTAATTTCCTGCTTTCAATTATCCTTGGAATCGGAATTAGTTTCGTTTCATTGGCAAAACTAATCAAATACCTTCTTGAGCAACACCCAATTCTAATATGGTCCTTCTTTTTTGGTTTAATCGTCGCTTCAGCTTTTGTTGTTGCAAAAAAAATCACCGAATGGAAACTCAGAAGCATCATCGCAATGCTTATCGGTATAGGAATTGCCTATATGGTTACAGTCGTCACTCCGGCTGAAACACCCAATGCCTATTGGTTTCTTTTTCTTTCTGGTGCTCTGGCCATTTGTGCCATGATTCTTCCTGGGATTTCAGGAGCCTTCATTTTACTACTATTGGGTAAGTATGAATTTGTTTTATCTGCTTTAAGTCAATTTAAATTAGATGTGATTGCTGTCGTCGGTTTAGGTGCTGTTACAGGCCTGTTAAGCTTTTCGAATTTATTAAGCTGGTTATTGCGAAAATACCATAACATGACCATTGCCCTCCTGTCTGGTTTTATGATTGGATCCTTAAATAAGGTTTGGCCCTGGAAAGAAACCCTTTCAACCTTTACTGATCGACATGGGGTAGAAAAACCACTACTTCAGGGCAATATCTTACCACAAACCTTTGAGAACCTAACAGGTCAGCAGGCAAATTTACTGGCAGCAATTGGACTTGCGGTTTTGGGGTTTGCTTTAATTATCGTCATGGAAAAATTTTCACCTGAATCAAAAGACTAATTGGGTGATATAATAATGCAATAATTTGTTTATCAAAGAATAGAAACCTTCATCTTAAACTGTTCTGTTATTTATTTTTAACCTTTACACTTCAGCCTTATCATCATGAAAACATACGGCATTATCGGTAATCCTTTGGGACATTCGTTCTCGAAACAATACTTTACAGATAAATTTAAAGACGAAAAGATTGATGCTCAGTTTTTAAACTTTGAGATTCCAAGCATCGAAAAAATACTTGATGTTGTTAACGACAATCCGCAACTAAAAGGTTTATGTGTCACAATCCCTTACAAGGAGAAAGTGATTGCTTATCTGGATGAGATTGATCCTTTAGCCAAAGAAATTGGTGCCGTAAATTCAATTCAAATTAAACACAAAGATGGTAAGGTGTATTTGAAAGGTTATAATACGGACATTATTGGCTTTGGAGAGTCTTTAAAAAATTTTATCGAAGGGAAAGATTTAAAAGCGTTAATATTAGGGACTGGTGGTGCTTCAAAAGCTGTCGAAACAGCTCTTCGAAATATGGGTATCGACTTCACATCTGTTTCACGTAAGAGAAGCCAAAAATCAATCTCCTATGAAGACATTACTGAAGGAATCATCTCAACACACAAACTCATCATCAACTGCACACCACTAGGCACATTTCCCAAAACAGATGCGTGTCCTGATATTCCATATACACACTTAAACAAGGAGTATTACCTGTACGATTTGGTATATAACCCCAACACTACCCTTTTTATGACAAAAGGATTAGAACGAGGAGCCAAAGCTCACAATGGTCTAAAGATGCTTCACCTACAAGCCGAGAAATCATGGGAAATATGGAACGAATAAGAAAAGCTTAGATTTCTTTCTTCAAACCTTTCGGATACTCAATGGCACAAAGAAATAAGCCATGCCCTGGCACAGATGTTCCTGCATTACTCCTATTCTGACTCTCGATTACCTGACAAAAACCAGCTAGATCGAGTTTGCCACGCCCCACCTCAATCAAAGTTCCAACAATAGCTCTAACCATATTCCTTAAAAAACGGTCGGCACTAACCGTGAATACTAACTCATCGCCACGATCCTCCCATTCTGCCTTGTATATTTTGCAGATATTGGTTTTAGAATCTGTATGCAGCTTACTAAAGCTCGTGAAATCCTCGTAATTGAAAAGAAGTTTTGCTGCCTCGTTCATCTTAGCCACATCAAGCTGATGTGTCATATTCCAATGCGACTCTGAACGGAAAGGATTCTTATCCTTCGTAATAAAATATTGATAGGTTCTGGCTAAAGCATCAAAACGCGTGTGCGCTTCAGAATGGACAGGAAACATCGATTTTACAGCAATATCATAAGGTAAAAAACGATTCAAACGGAAAACCAGCTTCTCAGCCTCAACATCTCTAGCTTCATTCAAATCGAAATGAGCCATAAAATCACTGGCATGAACACCCGTGTCCGTTCTGCCACAACCAACAACATTAACCTCTTGATTCATAATTGTACTTAGAGCTTTATTCAAAACTTCCTGTACAGTAATGGCATTGGGCTGTACTTGCCAACCATGGTAATTGGTTCCCTTATAACTAAGTTGTATAAAATATCTTTGAGTCAAAACAGATGTGTGTTTATAATTAGCCCGTAATAAGGCACAAAAATAGCAATTCCATGGAGAATCTCTAAATCAATATTAAATATATGGAGGGTGCTAATATTTGGATATGGCTTAAAATAGGACATAAAAAAGCGCACTAGCTAATGGATTTTAAACTCCTATAAAACAGGATTTGAGTGCCCATCTGGTCAAGTTTCCCCTGTGTCCAAAAACAACCCGAAGGTTGGGGCCTGCTTTTGCAGACGTGTAGCTTTCTCGGTAACTTGTAAGTGTTGAGTTTAACAATCGATAACTAGTGCGATTATGCTTTTATCTTATATGTAAAGAACGTTCTATCTTGAGTGCAAAGTAAGTAATTTTTTCTGTGTTTACAAGGGATACAGAAGAAATTCCTCTAGTTTGATATAAAGCTTTTATGAGTCAACTTAAAACCTTACCTTTATTAAATGTGAAGTAATAAAATGAGGATCATAGGTATAAACCTAAATCCACCCTCCCAATCTGTTCTGCAATAAAAGATACATCTTCCGATATTTTTATATTTTTGCCGAGCTAATAAGTGATAATGCTGGAAACACCCTATATAGATACACACACACACCATTTGAATCATTCTGATGGTGTCATTTCTGTAATTAATTATTCCCCGGAAAAATTCAATCAGGATGAACATGCTGATTATCTAATTTCTTTAGGTATACACCCCTGGCATGTGGAAAAGAAAAATGCGGATTTAAATCTGGAGCTGGTTCGTGAATTTGCTTCAAACCCAAGTGTTATGGCGATTGGAGAAATCGGTTTGGATAGAGCTATTAAGACGCCATTGAGTCAACAAGAGCTGTTTTTCACCCAACAAATTGAAATCGCTGAAACCTATAAAAAGCCAATTATAATTCATGCCGTAAGATGTTTTCCGGAACTTATCTCAATAAAAAAAAGAGTAAAAGTATCAACTCCATGGTTGATTCATGGTTTTAGAAACAACTTGCAAATCGCTCAGGAGTTGTTAAAACACAATTGTTATATCTCTTTTGGTGAAGCCTTATTATTTGATAGAAAAAATCAAGATGTCTTTGTTGACATACCAATAAACAGAATATTCCTGGAGACTGATGAAAGCAAACACACCATCATCGAAATATATGAGAAAGCTGCCAGCTTAAAGAAAATGAAACTGGCCGATTTTAAAATTGCACTTTTAAAAAATTACAATACTGTATTTAAGAAACCGATTTAAAGCAAACTCGTTTTTTATGATTCAATAACAAGAACTTTAAATCTATAATTATTTGGATTAAGATGAATACTGAATGGTTGAGCAGAACAGAACTTCTGCTCGGAGAAGAAAGATTGGAGCAGGTAAAAAATGCTCATGTATTAGTCGTTGGACTGGGTGGTGTTGGAGCCTACACAGCAGAATTACTTTGTAGGGCCGGAGTAGGTCAAATGACCATCGTTGATGGAGATGATATTGAAGCTTCGAATATCAATAGACAAATGCCAGCCACAACTCAAACATTAGGCAAGGATAAAGCAGAGGTAATGGCAGAGAGACTACTTGCTATAAATCCAAATATAAAACTCAGGGTCATCAATGAATTCTTGCGTGATCAAAGAATGGTCGAAGTACTTGCTGAGGCTCAATACGATTATGTAGTCGATGCTATTGACACTCTTGCACCAAAAATTTTCCTGATTTACCACAGTCTTCAAATGAAATACAAAGTCGTGAGCTCTATGGGAGCCGGGGGTAAAATGGATCCAAGCCAAATCCAAGTCAAGGATATTTCGAAGTCATACAATTGCAGACTAGCTCGTATGCTTAGAAAGAAACTACATCAGAAAGGTGTTAGGAAGGGTGTTAAAGTTGTTTTTTCGCCCGAAGATGTCGATAAAAAAGCTGTGGTGATAGCTGAAAGCCAAAATAAGAAATCTAATGTGGGTACCATTTCGTATATGCCTCCAATCTTTGGTTGTTTTATTGCTTCAGTCGTCTTACGAGATTTAGCGAAAAATGAAGAATAGTATTTAAGTTTATAGGCCCTGTCTTTCTTTCAAGATGGGGCTTTTCGTTTTCAAACAAGTCCTAAACACAAGATTATCAATTTTAAAAACGCAAAAAATTAAATCCGTAAAATATACTTAATCCACCTTTTTCTTATCTTCGGTAAATCATCACACAATAAACCGAAAAAGAATGCAATACTATTTTGATATCCTCCCCTCTCCAATAGGAGACTTACTTATTTTAGCTCAGGAATTTGCCTTAAAAGAGATTGTCTTCCAGCCCAAAGATCAGGCTCACCAAATTCATCCGCAATGGATTCGCGGGTCAGAATTGATCGCACAAACTAAAAATGAACTTACAGCTTATTTTTCAGGCCATTTAAAAGAATTTACGGTACAAGTAAACCCCAGCGGAACCCCATTTCAAAAAAAAATATGGAAAGAAGTCATGTCTATTCCTTATGGAAAAGTCTGTTCCTATCAGGATGTTGCCAATAACATCAATCACGCTTCAGCTTGTAGAGCTGTTGGGAGGGCTAACGCCCAGAATCCAATTCCAATTATAATTCCCTGCCACAGAGTGATCGGTAAAAGTGGCAAACTAACGGGATACGCGGGAGGATTAGATCGGAAACAGAAGCTTCTGAGTGTTGAAGGAATTGAAACAGAAGAGAATCCCAATCAATTCAAACTTTTTTAATTAACATTTAAAGACATCTTATTCACTCATTCCTAAAAATACCTTAACAAAACAACTTCTTTTCATTATTCTATTTGATAAACTGGCTAAAAACAATACCTTGCGGGCTGTTCAAATCAAAAAAACAAAAAGTTGTTGTGACAAATGATAACAACGAACAAAAAACAAAACTAAATGACCAATAAAACTGCACATACATTCCATATTCCTGTCATGGGAACGGGATATACTGTGAACACACCATTACATGTAGCTCAGTATGGTATTTCATCAGTTGTTTCCATTGTGGATGATATGCTTCTAGAGAATTTACGTGAATTTTACAGCAAGCAACATAGCTTACCATTTCTACCCATTTCGGATAAGACCCTGGATTGCAGAGCTCAAAGAATCACGGCTTACCTTAACCTGATGGATAAAATGGTTAAGAATAAATTCGAAGAAGTCAAAGAATCATTTCTTGAAAAGGGAAAAGAATTTGAGAAATACATGGACTTACTTCCTGATGTTTCGTCCCTAAAAAAAGAAATTCAGAACAAACTAAATAACAACCCTATTGTCAAGGATATCAAAAACTGGTTGAATGACAATCTTCCTATGGGAACCATTGATGTTAACATCATGACCAAGGTAGATAAGGAAAATACATTTGAGGGAGAAAAACTACCCCATGAATACAACGATGCTCATGCAGCACTTAGAGGCTTTGCCAACAGTACACTTGAGTCATCTTTAGTTCTTTCAGCCGGTATGAATCCACGCCTGTATGGCTATTTGGAACAATTTGATGATTTCTTCCCAAACGAAGAGGGCTACATTAAAAAGAAGATCGTTCTCAAAGTGAGTGACTACCGCTCAGCGCTGATTCAAGGAAAATTTCTTGCTAAAAAAGGAATCTGGGTTTCTGAATACAGAATTGAATCGGGACTTAACTGTGGTGGACATGCCTTTGCTACAGAAGGCCATCTAATGGGTCCTATTCTAGAGGAATTCAAAGCAAATCGTTCAGACTTAATTGCAGATACAAGTGAGCTCTTGTTTGCTGCCCTTCAAACTAAAAATCGTCCTGTACCCAAAGAGAACCTGGAACTTAAAATCACCGCACAAGGCGGGGTCGGAACTGCCGACGAACAAGAGTTCTTAATGGATTATTATGGCATTGATTCAGTTGGTTGGGGGTCACCTTTTCTTTTAGTCCCTGAGGTTTGTGATGTGGATGAAAAAACGTTTAAAACCCTTGCTGAAGCGAAAGAAGATGATTTGTACTTGAGTCATTCGTCCCCACTTGGTGTTCGTTTTAATAATCTAAAAGGAAATACCCGTGATCAAGGAAAACTTGAAATGATTAAGGCTGGCAAACCTGGAAGCATTTGCACCAAACGCTTACTAGTGGCAACTAAGGAGTATACGGATGAACCCATTTGTACAGCCTCAAGACAATATCAAAATCTTAAGATAAAGGACCTAAAATCTCAAAACCTAAGCAAGGAGGAATTTGATGCTGAAATCTTAAAGATGAGTCAAAAATCATGTCTTTGTAAAGGACTATCGGCATCTTCGTATTTAGTAAACAAATTAGATACAACTGCTGATGGTGAAGGTGTCTCGATTTGCCCAGGACCAAACATGGCCTATTTTTCTGAAAAAGCGAGCTTTAAACAGATGGTTGACCACATTTATGGTCGTATGAATTTGATTAAACGCACTGATCGTCCCAATATGTTTGCAAAGGAGTTGAATATTTACATCGATTACCTAAAGGAACAAATTGCTGATTTAAAGGATCCTGATAAAAAAGCTCTTAGAAATCTTGAGAAGTTCAAAGGCAATCTTTTAGCTGGTATTGAATATTACAATTCATTATCAGAAAAGATAAAAGGTCAATTTGATCAATTCAAAGGCCATATTCAGGATGATATCACCAGATTAGAAACTGAACTAATACAGATCAAACTACTTTCTTAAAAACAACCATTTAGATACAAGAATCCCCATTTAACATCTGTTAAATGGGGATTTTTTAATACCAATGTTCAAGACTTATTTTTTAATCCCAACCATTTTCTCCAACATATCCGTAGTTACCGATTTGGGACGTTCCAAAGGATAACTTAAAGCTCTATCCCAGATAATATTGGCACAAATACCTATGGCTCTTCCAATACCGAATAATACAGTATAGAAATCATACTCCGTCACACCATAGTGCCACTGAATTACACCCGATTGCGCATCCACATTTGGCCAAGGATTCTTAGCTTTCCCATGTTCCTGCAAAATTGGAGGTACTACTTTGTACAATAAGTCAGCATACTTAAAAATCGGATCATCCGGAAGATGTTTCTTGCTGAACTCTCTTTGCAACATATATCGAGGATCGGTTTTTCTCAACACTGCGTGACCAAAACCTGGGATCACTTGCCCGGAATTCAACGTATCCCACACAAATTGTTGCATCTCTTCTTCAGTTGGAAGCTTATTATCCATCTTCTCCATCACTCCCTGTAGCCAACGTAAAACTTCCTGATTGGCCAAACCATGCAGTGGTCCTGCCAAACCATTAATCATTGCAGAAATCGAAAGGTAAATATCCGACAAGGAACTGGCAACCAAATGACCGGTATGAGCACTCACATTACCACTTTCATGGTCAGAGTGAATAATAAAATGCAAACGCGATACATCATCATAAGGCTTATCAATCCCCATCATATTTGCAAAATCAGCTCCCATATCCAGATTCGGATTGGATTGAATTTTTTCACCTTTTCGATATAGCTTATTATAAATGTAAGCCGCAATTTCAGGTAGTTTTGCCAATAAATTTAAGGCATCTTCATAGGTTGGTTCCCAATAGTCTTTCTTTTTAAGTCCAGCGTGATATTCACGATTAAATTCAGACTCACGATTTAAAGTCAGAATGGCTGTTGAAAATATTGCCATGGGATGACTTGATGTAGGGAAAGAGTCGATCACATCATAAACGTAACGTGGTACAATTCGACGTTTATTAAACTGTTCTACCACCTGCATCACTTCTTCTTCATTGGGGAAATCACCCGTCAAAAGCAAATAAAACAACCCCTCAACAAAAGGCATTTCAGCGCCTTTGGGCTTTGGTAAATGATCTATAACTTCTTGTAAGGTATACCCTCGGTAGCGAATCCCTTCTTCGGGATCAAGATATGAAATATCGGTAACCAGTGACTTTATACCCCTCATACCTCCAAGTACCTGTGAAACGGTAACACTATCAACCTGAACATCGCCAAATTCTTGTAACAGGCGTTTTGTTCTGGGACGGTGTTCTTTGATTTTTTTTGATAACTTGTATTTTAGAGTTCCTCTCATATAGCTAGTGTGTTAGTTTAGTATTGTTTCGTTTGATTTTGATCTATATTATTTTTATAGATAGTGTTCATTCAAATTTCATTTCTGTATTAACAATTTTGTTTTCGAATTAAATTCAATGCACTTCCTGCTTTAAACCATTCTATTTGCACATCGTTATATGTGTGACAAGCCTGTATTTCGTCCAGACTTCCATCTTCATGTTTTAATACCAGGGTGAGATTCTTACCGGCTTGAAAATCTTTCAAACCCAGAATATCGATCACATCCTTCTCCTGAATCTTATCGTAATCAGCCTTATCGGCAAATGTTAATGCTAATACCCCTTGTTTTTTCAGGTTGGTCTCATGAATTCGTGCAAAAGAACGAACAATCACAGCCTTAATGCCCAAATGACGGGGTTCCATGGCTGCATGCTCTCGCGAGGATCCTTCTCCATAATTCTCATCACCAACGACTATCGAGGCCAATCCTTTGGCTTTAATTGCACGAGCTGTTGTTGGAACTTTCTCATATTTTCCGGAAACCGGATTATAAATTGAATTGCTTTCATCATTAAAATAGTTGATTGCACCAATCAACATATTATTTGATATATTATCCAAATGACCGCGGAAACGTAACCAGGGACCTGCCATCGAAATATGATCTGTTGTACACTTTCCCTTAGCTTTAATCAGAAGCTTAAGTCCTGTGTAATCTTCGCCATCCCATTCATTAAAAGGTGCCAATAACTGTAAACGTTCCGAATCGGGATTAACCTCAACTTTAACAGCACTTCCATCTTCCTGAGGTGCCAAATAACCAGCATCTTTCACATCAAAACCACGTGGAGGTAATTCAAAACCTTGAGGCTCATCCAATCTAACTTCTACCCCATCTTCATTGATCAAAGTATCAGTCATCGGATTAAAAGTTAGATCACCAGCTATTGCCATGGCAGTTACCAACTCAGGTGAAGCCACAAAGCCATGTGTATTAGGGTTACCATCATTCCGTTTGGCGAAATTCCGATTGAAAGACGTGATAATAGAGTTCTTACGAGTTGGATCATCGGTGTGGCGTTTCCACTGACCAATACAAGGTCCGCAGGCGTTTGACATGATCACACCACCAATATCCTCAAATTCACTTAAAATACCATCTCGGGCAGTTGTATAACGAACCATTTCAGACCCCGGAGTAACGATGAATTCTGATTTCACCTTTAAATTTTTATCTTTTGCTTGCTTCGCTAATGAAGCTGCTCGAGACAAATCTTCGTAAGATGAATTGGTACATGAACCAATTAACCCCACTTCTAATTTTTGTGGATAATTGTTTCTTTTAACAGCCTCAGCAAAGGCTGAAAGCGGATGCGCTAAATCCGGAGTAAATGGACCATTGATGTAGGGCTCCAATTCTGAAAGGTTGATTTCGATTAACTCATCGTAATACTTTTCCGGATTCATAGCAACTTCTTCATCAGAACGCAAGTGTGGCATAATGGCATCAGCCAAATCAGCAATTTCCTCACGACCAGTGTGTCGCAAGTAGGTACTCATATTTTTGTCGTATGCAAAAATTGAAGTTGTCGCTCCAATTTCAGCGCCCATATTACAGATCGTCCCTTTCCCAGTACAAGACAGAGCATCAGCACCTTCCCCAAAATATTCAACAATTGCTCCAGTTCCTCCCTTTACAGTTAGGATACCTGCAACTTTCAAAATAACATCCTTAGACGAAGCCCATCCACTCAATTTACCCGTCAACTTCACACCAATTAACTTAGGCATTTTCAGCTCCCAGGCCATACCTGCCATCACATCAACGGCATCAGCACCGCCAACTCCAATAGCAACCATTCCCAAACCTCCGGCATTAACCGTATGCGAATCGGTTCCAATCATCATTCCACCAGGGAAAGCATAGTTTTCAAGTACCACTTGATGGATAATCCCAGCTCCAGGCTTCCAAAAACCAATACCATATTTATCAGATACTGTTTGTAAGAAATTATAAACCTCATTGTTTTGTAAAAGGGCATCCTGTAGGTCTTCATCTGCACCCACTGAGGCTTGAATAAGGTGATCACAATGTACGGTTGAAGGAACAGCAACTTTCGACTTACCCGCATTCATAAATTGCAACAGAGCCATTTGAGCTGTCGCATCCTGCATCGCAACACGATCTGGAGAGAAATTTACGTAGGCGTCTCCTCTTTTAAACGCTTGTAAGGATTCACTATCGTGTAGATGAGAATATAAAATTTTCTCACTTAAGGTCAGAGGACGACCTAAGTTGTTTCGGGCAGCCTCAATTCGGGCCGGCATATCTTTGTAGACAGATTTAATCAGTTCGAGATCAAAAAGCATGTTTTTAAAATTTTGGTTTGATATAAATAATAAAAGAGAAACTCTCTTTTATGTGGTTATTTTTTTCGAATCCCTAAATTAATAAAAAATCCCAAAATAAGACATAAGGATCTTCTTTTATTAAATTCTTAACAGCTGCTTTTCCCCTCGTACTTCAGTTCAAATCTTTCACCCAAAGCATTCACATATCTAAATATACTAAAAGCAAGTAAATAATTCAATTCAATGGAAGATTATTAACAACTAATGAATTGTGACATAGGAAGTCTACATAAATCAGCGATTATGATTTATGACTAACTCGACTTGAATTAGCTAGAAATCTTTGAATTGAAAAGTTTAAACAATGCTTAAACCCAGTTTCTGAAAAGATAAAATATTTGAAAAAAAGATAATGAAATTATTCTCTAATCGGGATGAAAAGAGGGAATATCGGTTAAAATTGGAAAGACAATTCTACACAAATAAGTAAAAGAATCAAGAGCCCATCATTAAAACCTCAAATGGGCACATAAAGTGAAACATTTGTAGTTTTGAGCCGACTATTTTCCTTTACGACCGAACTCAACGACTTCCAAATCCTTAATTTGCTTGCCATCTATAGTAAAACGGATTAAGGTTTGAACCTGATGAAAACCTTGCAAGCCAGCAGCTCCCGGATTGATGTGCAGCAAGTTGAGTTCCTTATCGAACATCACCTTTAATATATGAGAATGGCCTGAAATAAACAGTTGAGGTGGGTTTTGCCTAATTTGGTCGCGTATATTTTGATCATATCGCCTGGGATAACCACCTATGTGAGTGATCCAAACATCAACATCTTCGCATTTGAAACGCTGGTGTAAGGGATGTACCAAACGAACATCCTGCCCATCGGCATTACCATATACGGCCTTTAAGGGTGCACATTCAGCCAGGCGGTTTGCGGTTTCAATATTGCCTATATCTCCGGCATGCCAAATTTCATCACAGCCCTCAAAATGCTTAAATATATTCTCATCGAGGTATGCATGTGTATCCGAAAGTAAGGCTATTCTTTTCATTGAAGTCTCTTTGATTTTGACAGCTTAAAATTAGTGCAAATTATGCTTATCGTGTATGGAAAAACGAATAATAAATTCATGAGCGCACCATTCTGGTAGGGAACCTCAAGAAATTGACGAATTTAAGCCAAAGTCAAACTTAAATTCCAGCTAAAATGCTTAGTTTTGCATGCTTTTTTATATAGGATGAAATAGCAGCCAGATGTTTTGTGATGAAAAATCTCCCTAGAGTATCTTCACAAACCTGGTAAAAGTAAAATAGAAAGTAAACACAATTAGCTATGGCTTTTATAGACGAAATAAACAGACGACGTACCTTTGGTATTATCTCTCACCCCGATGCCGGTAAAACAACTCTAACTGAAAAACTTTTGTTATTTGGTGGTGCTATTCACGTAGCAGGTGCTGTAAAATCGAATAAAATTAAGAAGACAGCAACTTCCGACTTTATGGAAATTGAGCGACAAAGAGGGATCTCTGTTGCAACTTCGGTAATGGGTTTCGAATACAAAGGGCATAAAATCAACATCCTGGACACTCCTGGTCACCAGGATTTTGCTGAGGACACTTTTCGTACTCTAACGGCTTGTGATTCGGTTATTATTGTGATAGACGTAGCCAAGGGGGTTGAGGCACAAACCCGTAAGTTGATGAAGGTTTGTCGCATGAGAAAAACGCCTGTGATTGTTTTCATTAATAAAATGGACCGCTCAGGTAAGGATGCTTTCGATTTGCTTGACGAAATTGAAGAAGAGTTACAACTGAATGTAAATCCTTTGAGCTGGCCAATTAATATGGGACCCGATTTCAAAGGGGTTTATAATATCTATCACAAGAATTTAAGTCTATTTACACCAGCTACACAAACCGTTCAGGACACTATTGAATTCGACGACCTATCAAATCCACAGTTGGAAGAGTACATTGGTGACGATGCTGAGGTGCTTCGTGATGAATTGGATTTGGTATCCGGAGTTTATCCTGAATTTAATGTTGAAGATTACCTGAATGCTGAAATTGCACCTGTTTTCTTCGGTTCTGCACTAAATAATTTTGGTGTACAAGAACTTCTTGATGTTTTTGTTAAGATTGCCCCTTCTCCACTTCCATGTCAAACAGTTGAACGTCTGATTCAGCCTGAGGAAGAAAAATTCTCTGGTTTTGTCTTTAAGATCCATGCCAATATGGATCCGAACCACCGTGACAGAATTGCCTTCGTGAAAATTGTATCGGGTACATTCAAAAGAAATACCCCCTACCTTCACGTTCGCAATGGGAAAAAAATCAAATTCTCTAGTCCAACAGCCTTTATGGCAGAGAAAAAATCGATTGTAGAAGAAGCTTATCCTGGAGATATCATCGGTCTGCACGATACAGGAAACTTCAAGATTGGTGATACCCTAACTGAAGGTGAGAAAATCAACTTCAAAGGGATTCCTTCATTCTCTCCCGAACTTTTCAAATACATCGAGAATGCAGATCCTATGAAATCGAAACAATTGGCGAAGGGTATTGACCAATTGATGGACGAGGGTGTTGCCCAACTTTTTACCTCTCAGTTTAACGGTCGTAAGGTCATTGGAACTGTTGGTGCACTTCAGTTCGAAGTGATTGAGTACCGCCTATTGCACGAATACAGCGCTTCTTGTCGTTGGGAACACATCAACCTTCATAAGGCATGCTGGATTAAATCCAACGACGATGAAGAATTAAAGGAATTTAAGAAAGCCAAATACCAATATATCGCAAAAGACAAGCATGGACGTGATGTTTTCCTTGCAGACTCGGGTTATATGTTGCAAATGGCTCAAAACAATTATAAGAATTTAGAGTTCCATTTCACTTCGGAATTTTAAGCTGATGTGAAAATGTTCTGATGTGCGAATCTGATGATTCCACAAATTAACTCAAATCTCATTTACTAAATTACAAGATAATTATGTCTTTAGAAGAAGGATTAAATTTCACTCAGGAATTAACTGTTGAAGATAATAATACGGCTATCGCACACGGTTCGGGTAAATTACCTGTATTTGCGACACCTGCAATGGTCGCATTTATGGAAAACACAGCTGTAAAATGCATAGAAAAGGGCTTGGATAAAGGCTTGGATACAGTTGGAATTCAAATTGACACCAAACATATTAAAGCCACTAAAGTGGGTAAGAAGGTGACCTGTACAGCAACTCTAACGAAAGTGGATGGTAAAAAACTGACTTTCCAAATTGAAGCGACAGACGAAGATGGCCCAATTGGTTCATCACTCCACAAGCGCTATATCATCGATCCTATTAAATTTATGGAAAGAGCCTAACTAGTTAAAATATATAAAATTGCCCGTTCATATAAACTTTGAACGGGCTTTTTTTATGATCTGTTTTTTGATTATCTTATAAGTTGAAAATTAACAATCAGAGCCATGAAAACAATATTCAAAAAACTACTGGGTTCATTCTTATTAATCGTTCTGGTAACAAGCCTTTCAGCACAAAAAAAAGAGGAACGAAAAGCTCAAAAAATTAAAGTCTATCAAGAATGCCTGCAACTAATTAAAAGTGGCGAATTCAAATTCGAAGCTGACAAAGCTTATCCTCAAAGTGGATCTTACATCGATCTTACTACGAATTATGGCTTTATTAAAGTTTCTGAGAATAATTGTCTATGCGATTTACCTTTTTTCGGCCGCGCTTATCATGCGGATTATGGTGGTGATGCCGGAATGGATTTCGAAGGTGAAATGCTAAACAAAGAACTCACTCGTGATGATAAAAAAATGAAAGTGACTTATACCTTTGATGTCAAAGATAAAGAGGTTTTCACTGTAATTATCGAGGCGTTTTCAAAAAAATCGGTATCCACAATTGTTCGATGTAACAGCAAAGCTCACATCTCCTATTCAGGACAAATTGTGGAACTTAAAAAGGATGATCCAGATGCTGAATAAGCAGTATAATCCATTTTCATTTTAAGAAAATAGACAAAATCAATTTTGTTATTCAAAAAAACTTGTCTAGTTTAGCATCCACAAATAAAGAAATCTAATGAGATCATTCAACAACAATAATGCTTTTAATAATTTGATGACTAATTGTTCATCGAAAATGGAAAGCTTATAGTTGATTGTCAAAATATACCTACACTATCTAAAGCCTTCCCCTACCGGAAGGCTTTTTTTATAAACTCATATTGCAGAACCATGTCTTTTTTCAATTCAAATAATAATATCAATAATAATTTTCCCTGAGGGTGAGAAAAGATATCGACATGCACTTGTTTAGCCTTTCCTCACTACGGAAAGGCTTTTTTTATAATCTATTTTTAAAACTATTAACTGAAAAACCATGAAAGATTTAATTATTCCAAAGGATTACAAGAGTTCACTCGACTTGGATCAAACTGAAAAAGCAATTAAGCTCATTAAGGATCAATTCCAATTGCAACTGTCTTCAGAATTGAGGTTAAAAAGGGTTACAGCTCCATTAATCGTAATGAAACATACAGGTCTTAACGATGATTTAAACGGTGTGGAACGTCCGGTTGCCTTCCCAATTAAGGCTTTAGGAGATGACAAAGCTGAAGTGGTCCATTCACTTGCGAAATGGAAACGCTACATGCTTGGGGAACTTAGTATTCCTGCCGGACAAGGACTTTATACCGACATGAATGCCCTTCGTCCCGATGAGGATTTCACCAATATTCATTCCTTATATGTCGATCAGTGGGATTGGGAGAAAAGCATCACTAAAGAAGAACGAAGCTTGGATACACTGAAAGAAACCGTTAAACAAATCTATGCCGCACTGAAACGCACAGCCTATATTCTTCAGGAATACTACCCAAGTATTCAAGCTCAGTTACCCGAAGAGATCTGCTTCATTCATGCAGAAGAACTCTTATTACAATATCCCGAATTGAGCCCCAAAGAAAGAGAGACTAAGGTCGCCAAAGAATTTGGAGCTGTCTTTATTATCGGCATTGGAAGCGAAATGGTCAATGGCGAGCCACATGATGGTCGTGCTCCTGACTATGACGACTGGAGCACGCCTACTGTAAGCGGGTATAAAGGTTTAAATGGTGATATTATTTTATGGAACCCTGTGCTTGAAATTGCTTTTGAAATCTCATCAATGGGGATTCGTGTAGATGAAGAAGCTTTAGAAAAACAATTGATCCTTAGAGGTGCCGAAGAACGAAAAACGCTTATGTTTCACCAAAAGCTGCTGGCAGGAGAATTGCCTTATTCAATTGGTGGAGGAATTGGACAATCGCGTCTGTGCATGTTTCTGCTTCAAAAAGCTCATATTGGCGAGGTACAATCAAGTATCTGGCCTGAAGAGATGAGACAAAAGTGTCAGGAATCCGGTATTTTCATTCTCTAATAAAACATTATTATCAAAAGAGTTTTATAAGGTTAAAGACAAGTAAATTCCTGATTGAGAAAATTTTTCTTAAATTTAGGAGGCGCTTGTCTTTTTATTTAGGACTTATGCCAGCCTAACTTATAATTAACCAAAAACTTATTTTATGAAAAAAGCTCTTTTAATTGTAGGTATCTTAGTTGTTTTGGTATTGATTCTTCATCAGGTAGCTCCCAAACATTATCAAGTAGAACGTAAAGTTGTTGTGTCAACACAAATCGACACCGTATTTAAAAGTCTCTGTTCATTAAAAGAACAACAACTATGGTCCCCCTGGGCTGAGATGGATCCCAATATGAAAGTTGAGTATCGAGGTATGGATGGAGAGATCGGATCTGTTTCGCATTGGGTTGGTAACGATAAAGTTGGTGAAGGAGAACAGGAGATTAAAAAAATTGAAAGCAACACGTATATTGAAACAGAATTGCGCTTTCTTAAACCCTTTAAATCCACAAGTATCGGTTTCCTTAAACTAAAACCCGTAGACAGCCAGACTGAAGTCACATGGGGATTTAAGGGTGAGCATAAATTCCCAACTACAATTATCATGTTGTTTATGGATATGGATGAGCAAATTGGTCCTGATTTTGAAAAGGGACTAAGCAAATTCAAAACTTATATCGAGAAATAACGGTTTAAATTCAACATATTTTATCACTAAAAATTATACAAATGAAAAAAAATATGGGTCTTGTTGATCGTATCTTACGTTCAATAGTTGCTATAACATTAATTGCCTTGTATATCTTTGATGTTATCACTGGTACAATTGGTATAATCCTTGTCGTACTTTCTTCTATTATGCTTCTTTCAAGTATTATTGGCAATTGCCCTCCATACTCACTAATAGGCATTAATACATGCAAAAAGAAAGACTAATACCCTTTCATAAATCTAAATACTAAAGGCTGCTTATTGAAGCAGCCTTTAATATTTAAACATTCTTATTTAAATAAAGTCGCCTCCCTTAGGAGACTTAATCTTAGTTAAGAGTTTCATCTTGACACCTCTGAGCTGCCTAAAATCAGCTTCAGACTGTTGTCCCAATTTGAGTTTAACCTTCTCCAAACTCTCTTTTGAACCAACCAAAGTTAGAACATCTCCCCGCCTTAACCGAGTATAACCAGTTGAGATAATTGGATTCTCATTACGTTTGGTTGCAAGAATAATCACATCAGATGGCAATTTTAGGTCGCGCAAACTTAAACCATGTAGATCCGCATTTTGCATTTCAACATCCACTGTATCCTGACTTTCATCCATACCCAGAATGATAGATGTTGCGATTGGAGAGCGAACCAAGTGATCCATTAAACTAATCAGCATAGAAGCTGGTTCCACAATAAGGGCTCCTAATTCCTGAAAACGTTTCATGTATTTTCTATCGTGTAAACGCACGACCAAATGTCGCGTACCAAATTGTTCATAAGCCAATTCGCATATCTCTAGACTCTCTTCATCTTGATAAAAAAGAACAAAACTATCAGCAGAATCAGCCCCTATTCGTTTCATCTCCTCCATTCCAAAATCCTTAATATGAACGACCGGAATCCCCTGATATTCATGTGATGCTTTTTCCTTATCCCGGGTTGCCATCTTAACTAATATATCACTACTCATCAACTGTCTGGCCAGAGCCAGAGATTGCCCCTCTAAACCAAAAATAAATACTTTTTTATCGCGTTTTTCGTGTAAAACATCATGCTTACGATGACTTTCGCCTACCTTTAAAATTGCCCATTTAAAAAGCGGTGGCCCCACAATCTGATTAATAACAATTACTGTAATCAAAACAGTTGCAAACTCTGCTCCCCAATCCGGATATTTCTGGCTGACAATTGAAACCAAACCTAAAGCGACACCTGCCTGAGTGACATAAGGCGTCCATGATATTCGATTATACGATTTGGGATCACCTGCCAATCGTCCGCCTACATAGGCCCCAATTGCCATACTAAAAAGGCGAATAAAGAAAAATACAAGAGCAATACTAAAGGCTTCAGCAAAACTATCAAGAGAGAGAGAAGCACCTGTTAAGGTGAAAAACAGGATATATATTTTAGGAACGACACGTTCTATAATCTTATTAAATTCCCGGCGAGAATTACCAAAATTAACCACATAAAAACTTGCCAGGATACAAACCAAAAGAGGTTCCACATAAATATGAAATCCAAGATACTCCTGACTGTAATAATGTAACTCGTGCGCAAAAAGAAAAGAGAGGTAGCCAAGTATAATAAGAACAAAGGCTTTTAATCCTGTAGTCATATTCAGCCCCAAAACAAAATTCATTAGTTTACCCAAAACCCACCCCAGAAAGAATGACAGTAGCAACTCTCCCAGAAGAATAACCGTAAGAATAAAATCAATGGGGATTCCTGATATTAAAGCATCTGATATTGCAAAACAAAGAGTAAACAAAATGATAACAAGAACATCCTTTACGACCGTTACACCAATGGCCGTTTTTACAAAAGGGCCTTTGGCTCGCATTTCGTTAATAATTGCGATGGCTGAAACCGGCGAACGAGCTACAAAAATAACGCCGATCAATATAGCCATTGAAATTTTCACCTCATTCGTGAATCCTGACATAAACGGAATACGCTCACTCAAATAATAAATGGCAATGGCACTCAAAACAAAAGTGAAAAAAAGCTGTCCAAATGTCATCCATTTAATACTTTTCATACGCCCTTTCAATTCGGCTAAATAAAGCTCTGCTCCGGCAGCAAAAGCAATGAATGAGAGAGAAATATCATTTACAAAAGTAAGTTGATGTAAAGATTCGCCTGGTATCAGCTTTAAAACAAAAGGACCTGCGATGATTCCAATTATTAACAAGCCTGTAATAATAGGCAGTTTTACTTTCAAAAAATAGAGAGACAACCGACTAGCTGCAACACTTACGATTAAAAATCCGGCTAAAAAAGGAAGAATGTCGAAATAAGTATTCATCGGCAAATTTGTCTATTGGTGATTATATCACATAAGATAATTATTTTTTTCATTCTTTAAGATGGATAATCAGTCTTAAAGTCTCAAGCATGAATAAATCCGTTCTAATCTGAGTAAAAAAAAACGCCCAAACTTAATTCAAAGCCCGGGCGTTAATATATTCTATAAAGTTTAGTAGCAAACGATTTTTACACTTTGCGCTTTCATCATTCTTCAATAAAATAGGAAAAACTACAGAAGCTTTGCAAAACTGGGAATCTTCTTGGCCAATTTGATAGCAATATCGCCCAGATCCTTTATCCGACCAATCAATTGAGCCTGTGATAAATTCTGCTTTGATGCTTCTTCAACCAACGCTATCAAAGCCAAATAAGTTTCTTCAACTGTTGTATCCGGACAAAGCGCATCAATTTCATCCTTAGTCATTCCTTTTAACTCACCCAATTCTTTTTGGTATGTCTCATCAAAAGCTGCATCAGCTTCACCAAACAAATCATCAAATCTATTTTCAGTCATAATGCTATTTTTTAGATGTTAACTTCATAATTTTATTTGAAAGCTCCTGTAATTGCTTATATGCATCATCCGATTTCACATCAATCTCTTTCCCTTTTTTAAGAACCTCTTCAATCTGTTCAGACAAACTCGCCAATGAGTTGCTAACTAAAGTGTCCGCTCCAGTCAAGCCAACAATTGAAAGGGCCTGCTCCTGTTCCTCTTTTAATTTTCGAAGCGATTGCAGATAAACTGTAATGCTTGTATTTGCATTACTCACCTGCAGATAAGATTTATTTATAGCCTTCAATAGCTCCGTTTCCTGTATTAATATGGGTTTAAGCAATTCTGTCCTCTTTTTCTCAATCTGTTTACGAGCTGAGTTTAGAAAATCTGCCATTTCATCAACAGCGTTCTCCGACTCCAACTTCCCCACCTTCTGAGCAGCTAGCTCCAATGTTCCATATAGTGATGGCTCACCCTTTTTAAAAGATTGCAGTTCCTTATTCAAGACATAGTGAATCACAAAAGGAGCATAAACATCATCCACTAAAGTGTTGATATCGGTTTTTATTTTATTGAAGTATAGTTCGGCAAGATTCTGATGCGATTGTTGCAGAACCTGCAAATCGTTTCCTATGGTTTGTGATAAAAGAACGGTCTCTTTGGGAACAGATGCACATCCTGCAAGCAGGAAAATGAATAAAATGCTGACAAGGTTTTTCACTCTCATTAGTCTTTAATTTTAGATGAGGTTATTGGGTTATAATTGTTTCTTTTAAGATTCTGAATAGTCATAAAAATTGACTGGGGAAGATTGTTCCAGTCAAACCACTCCCAGCGTTCACACTTGTCAGGTTCCATCAAATTTACATCTCCGAAATCATAATCTGCCAGCATAACAATAGTGACATAATGCTTTTGCTCTTCCTGAAAAATATCATTGGTTACAGTTCCATATCGAACATTCTTTATTCTTAAGCCAGTTTCTTCAAGGATTTCGCGAATAGCACAATCTTCCCAGCATTCCTGATATTCCAAATGACCTCCCGGAAAGGCCCAGGTACCATCACCATGAGCATTTTTCCGCTTACCCAACAACACTCTCCCCTCTTTTATCACGGCAACTCCAACTCCTACTTTAGGACGCTTACTTTCCATATATTATGATTCAATTTTCAAGAACACTATCAAATTTACATAAAAAAACAACAAGCAAGAATTTTTATTTAAAATAAAGCAATCATAAAAAAAGCCAGCTTAGCTGACTTTTATTTTAAAACTATATTTAATAATTCCTTTAACTTAGCCCGGCGTAAGGCTTTATTACCTCTATGCAAAGTCCGTAATTCCAACTTATATCGACCAGAATCTATGTTCTCAGGAATTTGAAAAATCTGTCTACTGGGCCTATTCGTTATATATACTGAAACCCTGTATTCTGAACCTCCTTCTTTAAGAAGAAATATCCCCTGATAGTTATCAGTGCTATCAAATTTTAAGGACTTACCCCGGAGTTCAACGATAGAACCAGAACCTAAAGCTGAAAAAAGAGAATTTGTACCATACTTTTTGAAACTACTGATTTTAATCTTTAGATCATCAGTTATTCTATTATTTTCTTTACTATCACTCTTTAGGTGATGTAATTTATCCAAACAATTATCTGCTATTTCCTGCAAATAATCAGTATTCAAACAATATTCCATATCCTATTATTTGAAATTAAAAAAATACTGTCAATAAACTTATTTATAAAAAATAAATGAGAGAAAATGAGCAATCAAGGAAGGAGCAATATACTGCCCACGTGGCATTTTAACACCATACACAATCCAATTGATATGAATTTCTTTCACAGAAGAAATTTCCCTAATTTTTGCCCAACGGGGTCCAACTTTTTTTAAGGTTTCTATCTATGGCAGCTAAAATATTAAACTCTGGTCTAGCGTAAATTGATGTTCTAAACTGTATGATATTGCTTCGTCCTACTTTTCCCAGAGGATCCTTAGCTTCAATCGTTCTCTTAAAAAATTAGGACGTTGAGATGGTGTGTTGCTTATCCAACCATATAGCCTCATATCAGTTTGGCTCATTTTTGCTGATTTTAAAAGATATTAACTAGCTCACGAGTTCGATAATGTTTATCAATACAAGAGTTTGTTATCTCTCTTCCTTTAATACACGAATCACTCCAAAGCAGCTTGCGACTTACTAATTGTTATTCACAAGATAAAATATCAGGTGTTTTTTATTGCTCCTCAAGATCAAATATAACCTCTGCGCATATAGGACTCGCACCATATAAGAATAACATATTTATTATTATTACTTTAATAAAAAAACACTATATTTAACATCAAACATTACTTATAGATAATTACATTTGTTCGTACAGAACAAATACAACAAATTCATTGCGATAAAACACAAATAAAACTTAACACAGACTTTTAGTACACTCAGTAACGACCAAAACATTTGCAAGTATAAGAGATCTAAGTAGCATAATTCTTGTCATAATTACAACTTATGATGTTATATATTACTGGAACCCTAAACACATTAATAGCTATCCTACAGGATAATAGTCAGTATTTTCAATTATTTCACTAACACTAACGCAGTATTAATTTTAATCCTATGAAAACAAAATTATTCTTCTTTATCATTTTGCTTTGCAATTTTGCTGCAACAGCCCAAACCTATAATCCCGAAGGAAAAACAGGTCAAGAGGCATTACTACAAAAACAACTAGCCGAAGTTCAATCCTTCTTTAAAACCGCGGAAGAGAACGATGCCAATGTAGACCGTTACGCATACAACCGTTACGAAGGAAGTCCATATCTTGATAAAGAATTTCAGACAGGAAGTCTTATAAAAAAAGATAGTTCTATATTCGATAATCTGAAATTAAGGTACAATATCTACAATGACCGTGTCGAATTCTTAAAAAAGGACATTATAAAGATTGTGCCTAGTAGAAATTTCACGAGTAAAGTCATAATTGGTGAAAAAACATTTAAATTAAGCCAATACCTTATTAAGGGGCACCCTAAATTTGGTTATTTGGAACAATTGACGCAAGGTGATTGTTGCCTCTATTACAGACACAAAGTAAGTCTAAATCCGGCAGTACAAGGAAATGCATACCAGGAACCCAAACCCGCAAAATTTGTTAATGCCAAGGGTATGTTTTTTATTCAACTTAAAGATGAACCAATCATGCAAATAACAAAGAAAAAACATTTGATTGTTCAACTCTCAAACAATAATAATGACATACAGAAGTTTTATAAAAAAGAGAAAATTAATATAAAAATGAAAGAGGATTTTATTAAACTGGTTCAGTACTACAATGAACTAAATGAATCATCAAAATAAATAATAAAACAGAAGGTGTTGCTAGTGGGCAACACCTTCTGTTTTATTATCTATTTTTCTCTAATTTGTAAAATTATTTAAAACGACAAGACTTTTTAAGTTATTGCCTCAAAACCATCATCGAGGACTTATCTCCTGTATCACAGTCCTCTTCCCTGCGAAAAACCCACATAAAAAGAAAGCCAGCAATGCTGGCTTCACTCATTAAACGATTTTTAAGGTTTTTTTTAACTTCGCCCGACACAACGTTTTGTTACTTTTATTCAAGGCTCTTAATTCTAACTTATATCGACCTGATTCTAAGTCAACAGGAATTTGGAAAACCTGCCTATTAAGCGTGTTGCTTATATATAAAGAAACCCTGTATTCGGAACCGTCTTCTTTGAGAAGAAATATACCCTGATATGTATCTGTACTATCCAGTTCCAAAAACTCACCTTGGATTTCAACTATAGAACCTGATCCCAAAGCAGAGAAAAAAGAATTTGAATTAAAACTTTTAAAACTGTAAATTTTGATCTTTGGATCATTTGTTCTACCCAATCGTTTTTTACCAACACCTTTAAGAAGGCTCAACTTATCAAAACAATTATCTGCTATCTCTGTCAAATAATTTGTGTTCAAATAATATTCCATATCCAATTATTTGAAATTAAAAATTTATCAACTAAACATATTTACAATATCGTAAATGAGAGAAAAATGACCAATCTATTCAATTGGTCACATAAATATTGAATATTAAATCAATAATAGATACTTCTACATAAAAAATTAATCGACTATCTATTTTTTAGATACAATACACAAGTTAAAACATAAATATTTACAAAACAACTCAAATTTAAATCACTCACTTAATTATCAATCATTTACCTAAAAAAAAGACTCCGTTACAACTTAAACTTTCAAAATTCTTATACTATTAAATCACGATTCAAACAGCCCCCTTTTAAACCTATCTAAGTCCAGTGTTTATGGGTATAGTCAGTGATATCGAATCGTAATTTAAGCTCTGTTACAAAAAAAAATCCCCCACAATTCTATTTATATCCATAAATAAATCCCGATCTAATAATAGACCGGGATTTTTTTATTGAATTCAAATTAAATTTTATTCTTGTATCACAATCAGAGTTGATTCTGATCGTTCTAAGGCTTCCTTATCAATCCATTCAATTGAAACTGTAAAACTTAAAGCTGTATCCGGATGATCCTTCAAGAAAGGGCTATAATCTAGAACTAAAGACTGTTTCCCATCTTTTTCGATGACTTTTGAAGGAGAAATATACTGTCCACGGGGCATCTTAACACCATCAACAACCCAATTGATACGAATCTCTTCCATTGAAGAAATTTTGCCCATCTTAGCCCAGGTAGGACCAACTTGTTTTAAGTCTCTATCGATAGCAGCCATGATATTAAACGTTTGCTTGGCATCAACAGCTGTTCTAAACTGAATGGTATTGCTACGGCCTACTTTTCCCAGAGGATCCTTGGCTTCAATATAAAAGCTATATTCTGTATCCGACTCTAGGTGTGTTAATAAAATTGAATTATCGTTTGTATTCACATCACTATCAATCTGCCCCGTTCCTCTTGTATTTCCGCCATAGTTAATGTTCCTCTGAAGAGCCGTTCCATTTACATAGTAGGTGTAAACCAAATCGGTAGTTTCGGCATCAGTGGCAAAATTATTCTCTAACTCTAAAAAGCTAAAACCGATTTGTTTTATTCTCAAATCGCTATTCCAAACCGGAGCCTGATTAACCGGACTTGTAAAATCAGTGTTTTTTTCCAAAGCGACACTTCCGTCCGCATATTTTATAGTCAATTGCAAATCGTAATGCGTTTGTTCTGTCAGTTGAGTTAAAACTTTGGTTGTCACACCTTTTCCCCAAACTTCTGTTACGCCATTCAAACGAGCCTCAAAAGTCACATCATCAATCTCATTATTGCCAGTATTCTTCTGATAGAAATCATTTAAATCAATCACAACCTTGTTATATGTCTTGGGATCAATCTTCATTTCAAAATCTATGAATTCCATATATTGAAGCGTTTTAACATCCAACTCTTTATAATAGGTCTTTCCATCGCGTTTCCCAACAACTCTTACTTTATAGCTTGTGTTCGATTGTAATCCATTAAAGGTGTAAGTTAAAAAGTGCCCTGACTTTATTAACTGATCATCCAGAAAAAGCTCATAAGTATCATAAAAAGGTCTCTCGGTGAGACTCCAGTTTAATTCAAACGATCGATGACCTATATTTGTGACATTAAGTTTCACTTCAGGAATCGCTGCAGCTTTTGTCTTAAAAGGAATCGTCTTCTCTTTTTTCGTATCATTTTGTGATTTAGCCACAAGCTTTGCGGTATAATCCGTCTCCGGTTCCAAATTTTTAAAAGTAAACTCGTTTCCCCTTGCATCGTAACTATAAGCAATCCCATTTAAATAAACCTCGTAAGCAATCTCACCTCCTGATGGCAATTCCGAATTCGTCCAAACAAGCTTTGCCTGCGTTTCTGTAACATCCTGTATCTGCAATTCAAATTCACCCGGCACTTCATATTCTTTAGTCGTAAATGAAACTGTTTGCGTGCTTGGAAATATCACACTCTCACTTCGGGCTTCAATCTTGAAGGTATACGACTCTCCTGCCTTCAAGCCACTCGCCAAATATTTTCGTTCTACCAATCCTTTTTTAACAAGCACTCCATTTTCAAGGTAAACATTGTAGGTTACCTTACTGCCATCACTTGCGACACATTCGGTCCAAGTTAAAAGAGCAGAAGTTTGTTTTATATCCTGAGAACTGATTGTAAATTCAGATAAACTTGGAGCAACAAGAGTCGTAAACTCAGAGGTCTTTTCAAGAGTTTTACTATACGCATTTTTAGCCTCTATCTTTAGCTGATAAAGCTTTCCTGCTTCCAATCGGTCGAGTAAAACCTGATTGTCGTTGAAAGCTTCTCCCTTAAAAAAACCATTGACAAATACCTTGTAGCTAAGCACCTCGTTTTTATCGCCTGTTGTTTCCCAACGAACCAATGCTGATTCATAACTGATATCCTCAACGAAAACCCTAAAATCGGCAGGTCCTTCAGCATCCAAGGTTGTAAATTCAATGAGCTTTCTCTTTGTTTTACCATGTTCATTCGTTGCTTCTACAGTTGCAGTATATCGCGTATTAAAACTCAAGGATTTGAATTCATATTCAAAAACCTCAAGTCCATTGCCTTTCTCTACAGCATTCAACAGAACCCTATAAGTCAACTTTTCAGATTCTGATGATCCCCAAACGATTTTCGCTCCGTCATGTGTCACACTTTCCACCGAAAGGGTAAAATCACTGGGATCTGCATAATCATTTGTCGTAAGATCAAGCGTACTTTCAACAGTTTTATTAAACTCATTTTTACCAATCAGTTTTATATGATAGAGTTTATTTCCTTCCAATTCGGAAAAGGTATAAGTCGCAACAGCTAAATTTTCGGCTTTTAACACATCATCCAAATAGATTGCATAAGACAAAGTTTGAGTTGGATCAGAATTCTCCCATGAAACTTTTATTTTATCGGTTGTTAATTCATCCATTTTTAGATGAATAGCTCCCGGAGAAGGTGTGTCTTTTGTCTTTATTGTTTGTGAAACGACTACTTGTGTTTCATAAGTACTTTTGGCAATCACCTCTAAACTATATGTGGTTACTGCTTCCAGATCTTCAAATCGATAGCTTAATTTTTCCAAATCCTTGCCCTTCAACTCATCATTCAGATAAACATCGTATACAATCTTCGAGTTATCAGAAATAAGTGATGCTGTCCATTGAATTTCAGCAAAATCATAACTCATCCCCTTCACTGAAACATAAAAGTTAGTTGGATTTAATTTAATTTCCGCTTCAGGACTTGTTCCATCCTTGCTACAACTCAAAACCAAAACCAAGGCCATTACCATTAGCCATACAAACATCAATCTCACTCGCATAATTCTTTATTTATATTTACAACATCTTAAGGACAATCTAAACAATACCAACACGTACAATAGTTTCATTTTTTCAGCAGTAATTACTAAACAACGACTATTCTATTTAGCAATTCACTGGCATTATATTTTGAAAAGGGACGCAAAGAAAGTTTATTTCACCTAAAAAACAAAGACAGAATCTCCTCATGATTCTGATTTTACACCAATTAACATATTTAGACATACTAACACCAAAAAAAACCGACTTGCAAAAGTCGGTTTTCTGGATTTATAGATAGATAAATTGTTTCCGGAACTGGAAATTTCAACAGGTTTATTCGTAAAAAAGACGAAAACAGTTTCCTATTTCTTAAGAAATTGCTCTCCTGGCCTTTTATTTTCCTCAGGATGTTTGACATCAATCACACCACCAATAAGTGTATAAAATTCGACTCTAAAAGTAACTGGTCCTGTTATGACAACATGATGGTATCGTTCGGGATAAATAACGATTGGATGTTCCGGATCAGCATCGAGTGCCGGTCCATCTTCATCTTCCCATACATATTGACAGTGTCCTTTTTCAACCACCAATAAACCTATTTTTCCTTTGGGTGCTAAATGCGATTTCAGGATCGCTTCTTTAACGGTTATTTCTGTCATTGATGGCGTACTGCCAACTTTGACTGCCGATTTGGGTAATGATTCATTTTGATAATTCATCTTCTTATTTTTATTTAATCTCCATTAGAAACTCTCATCAAATCTAAAACCTTTTTCTCAATCATGAATATGATCCAAATCACATCCGGCATTTAATCATCACTTAAGTGGCATATTGCAGTTGAATTAGTTTGCTGTATTTTCCATCCGGAATCATCATCAGCGTATCGTGTGTGCCCTGTTCGACGATCTCACCTTGCTCCATAACGATAATCTCATCCGCATTTCTAACCGTAGACAAGCGGTGCGCAATTACAATGGAAGTTCTCCCTTTCATTAGTTTCTCCAGGGCTTCCTGAACCAGTTGCTCCGATTCAGAATCGAGAGAAGATGTGGCTTCATCCAGAATTAGAATTTTAGGATCTTTTAAAATGGCACGTGCAATAGCAATACGTTGGCGCTGCCCCCCCGAAAGCTGAGTGCCTCGCTCACCGACTATGGTGTCAAACCTCTCAGGGAAACGATCGATAAACTCCAACGCATTGGCCTTTTTCGCAGCCTGATAGATTTCCTCCTCAGAGGCGCCGGGTTTTCCATAGGCAATGTTTTCACTGATACTTCCTCCAAACAAAAAGATATCCTGAGGAACCAGAGAAATCTGACTTCTTAATGCGGATAGCGGATAGTCGTAACTATCAAGCTGATCGAAGAATAAGCTGTTTTGGGGTGGACGATGTAACATCAACAGAAGGGATGCCAAGGTACTTTTCCCTGCCCCGCTATGGCCAACAAGGGCAATCATCTTATTGCTCTCAATCTCCAGATTAATATGATTCAGAACCGCTTGCTCTCTTCTCGAAGGATAAGCAAAATTCAAATCCTTCAGGCTAATTTTCCCCTGCATTCTATATATGGGGTCAATCTCGCTGATATTCTGAATATCTTCAGGTGTTTCATCATAGATTTTAAACAAATCTTCGGTAGCACCAATAAATTTCTGAATGTTAGCATACACTGTAGCCAATCCACTGATGGTTCCCCCTACAAAAACGGAATAAATCACAAAGGAAAACAGATCGCCGGCCTGCATCTCTCCTGCTTGCAGTAAACGGGAGCCTTGCCACACCATGGCAGCAATGGCCCCAAACAAACCCAGAATAATAAAAGAGGTAAAGGCCCCGCGATACTTGCCTCTCGTCATGCCTAGATCGGCAATTTCGAGGGTTTTCTTTTTGTAACGGGCAATTTCAACATATTCGTTGGTAAAGGCTTTTACAGATTGAATACCCTGCAAGGTCTCTTCGATAATGGTGTTTGAATCGGCCAGTTTGGTTTGAACATCCTTAGAGAATTTCCGAATGAACTTACCAAAAAATCGTGCTGCAATCATGGTGGGTGGCAAAGTGATCAGCATAAAAGCCGTTAATTTTATCGATATAATACCCAAGAGGATAATCCCACCCGTGATTACAATAATCTGACGGATAAAATCGGCCAGAGTCGTTGTCATCGTATCCTGAAGGAGAATCACATCAGCTGATATTCTGCTGTTGAGCTCCCCCACTCGCCTGCGTTCGAAAAACTGCAAAGGCAGTTTGATTAGATGACGGTAGGTGGCCTGTCGCAAAGCTGCTAAAGATTTTTCGGTGACATTTACAAATAGGACGATACGGAAATAAGCAAAAGTGGCTTGAAGAACTAAAACAAGCGCAATCAGAATAGCCGTTTGATTCAGACTCTGCCCAAGAGTTGTGCTATTGCCCGTGTTTACCAAATCGCCAAGAAGCTTGGGAAAAGCCAGGCTGGCTAAACTCGATCCCAATAGAAAAAAAACACCTAAAAAGTATTGCCCTCGGTAGGGTTTAATGTACTTGTATAACCTTAAGGCTGATTTGATGCCTGATTTATTTATTTTCCCTTTGGGTACATTCGATGTATCTGCGCCGTGTGATCTTGCCATGCTTCAATTTCGTTATTTGGTATTATTCTTAATAATAACCAAAATTATTGAGAAAGCATTTATCTGAAATACATTTTTAATTGAATTCACCAGATAAATTCAAGCTCTGCAAAATATCACAGTCATCAAGAGAAATTTCATCATATTACTTCTGACCATCATCTGCCGTTCCCGATCGATTAAGTCAAAACGAATAGTCGTATCTTTATAAAGCCTCAGCTTGCAGCCAGCCCAAACAGACTACAGTTTAAATATGTCAGAAGGACGAAAGGAATGAATAAAAAAACGCCAACAGAAAACAACAAGGGCATTAAAAAGGAAATGACATTCCGTTTTTATGCCGAGCTAAACGATTTTCTGCCGCCCCATCGGAAACAAAAAGCCTTTGTACAGGCTTTCAAAACACCTATTTCCGTTCGCGAGACCATCGAATCGCTAGGCATTCCTCTATCTGAGGTCGACTTGATACGCGTGAATGATCTGTCTGTTGGTTTCAATCACAAACTGAAGGAAGGTGACTACATCTCTGTCTTTCCGGTTTTTGAAAGCATCGATATTTCAACGATCACCAAAGTGCGAAAATCAGCCTTACGCAACACTCTTTTTGTTGTGGATGCCCATTTGGGTAAACTGGCCAAATACCTGAGAATGCTTGGATTCGACACCCTTTACAGAGCAGATATACACGACAAAGAAATTATTGCCGTTGCCAAAAAAGAAAGACGCATTATCCTCACACGAGATAAACCCTTACTGAGATCGAAAGAGGTCAGTCATGGCTATTTTGTTAGATCCATCGAAAAGCATGAACAACTTAGAGAGGTCGTAAACAAATTTGATCTGAAAAGTCAGTTCCGCTCCTTTACGCGCTGCATGACATGCAACACGCCTCTTATAAAAGCTGACAAGGCGGAAATTCAAGATAAAGTGGACAAAGAGATAAGCAATAATTTTAAAGTCTTTTATTATTGCCCGCTTTGCGATAAGCTGTATTGGGAAGGCTCCCATTTTAAGCGAATGGAAGCCTATATCAGGAAATTAATTGAATAAAGAGATTTAAGGAACGCGGTGTAATCACTAAGCTGTACAGGTAAAACTGAAACGGATTAGTTTTATGACCACCCACACGATAAATTGACTTCGTCGAACTTCGTTTCGTGCGTTAGAAAGGGTTTGCATTCGCAAAGCACAAGCTACAAGCTTGCGCTAGCGGGAAAGCTGTTTTGCTATTTGCATTAATTCTTCAGATTTCATTCAATAAAACCAAATAACACTTAATTAGGTTTTGTCCCTCCTGAAGAGGACAACAACCAATCTATTTTTGATGGCCGACTTGGGCTTCCACCATTTCGCCAATAGTCTTTATCGTTTTGCTGATCCCCGTAAAAATACCCATCAGATTGCTCCATAGGTCTCTGTCTTGAATATTTACCTGTTTTATTATTATACCAATAGCCCTTCCACCAAGTTGTTCTTCCATCATGATTTCCCCAATAGGCCTGAGAACTTTTAGGACTGGGCATGGTATAACGCCAGCCTTGCAAATACATTTTAACTGCAACCACCAAAGTTTGCTTATCAACGCTAACACCACTTCGTAAAAAATTTGGGATCTGATTGTTTCCCAATTTTGAAAAATCAAAATCGTAGCTGACGCCCTTAAAATACTCCCATGTTTTGTTAGGATGCACAACAATCTTTCTCCCATTAGCCAAGCTCACAACTTGGTCTTGAGCCAAAGCCTGTTGCTGAAACGAAAAAATAAAAGCAAGTGTCATCAACACCAGCCAACTCATTCTCTTATTCTGTTTTTTCATATTAAAATTTTATTCTTAATTATCCTAAACAAACCCGACAGGTTAATTTACAAGATGTAAGTAAACCTATCGGGTTTCAAAAAAAGCCCCCGCTGCCGCACGATTGTATCGTGTGGTAGCGAGGATACGTTATGCTTTAATTTCTGCTATGCAGAACACGAGCTACAAGCTAGCGCTAGCGGTGTATATTTTTTGTAATCTGCTAATCCTAGCAGATTACAATCATGTTTTATCAATCATCCTATAAGAATAATTAAAAGCAGTTGCATTTTCATCTACCGGTTCAATTTTCTCTAATTTTCTTAATTTCTGGAATGCCTTCTTAATTTTATTAACATCATCTTCACCACTTAACTCTCTCACTAATCGATTCGTTATTGTTCTATTCTTAGAATCCTCTGAAAGATAATTTAGAATTATATCTTCCAAAGATGCTAGCTTTTTATGCTGAATTGTAATTTTTACTGAATTATCCAATTCTTCGATAATTGGATCTATCAACCCTGCCTTTTTCATCTCATTTTTAACGGTATCGAGACCTTCACCAATATCATGATTTACTGGGTCAGGCAGATTATGCAAAAGCCTAACTATATTAGGATTTCTCGAAAAACGTTCGTCATATATATTATTTAAAGTAATATATCCTGGTAGTTTCCCAGGACTTATAACTTCAATTCTATTATCAAATATTCTAATATGTATATCATCATTTAAGCTATAATCACGATGGATTACGGCATTAACTAAAATTTCATGAATTGCTTTGCTTGGATAAATTAGTTTTTCCAATCCCCCGTTAACTGTGATAGATGTATCCTTTAATAATTCATGTACTAACTTAATAGCCTCATATATTTGACTTTCTATTGGCCCATTTATTGTTCTAGGAGCTTCCTTTAATTGTTCCCTTTTATATGAATCATCGCTTGTCAAAAGGCGATATACTTTTATGGCACATCGAGTATCTAATGTCGCCTGAGGTTCTTCTTCAAATAATAAGGCACACGCTACATTAGGTTTTAGCTCTTTTTCACGGAGGCTTAATAATCTTTGTTTTTTAAGAAAAATTGGAACATCCAAATTCGATTTAACGCGCACCATGTACTCGAAAAGAATTTCATTGTATTCATATTCATCCACTTCTAAAATATCAATAGGTTGCTTTTCATAAACTAAAGCACCCTTTGCATATCCCAATTGAGTAATTCTATCTCCTTTAATCTTTTCTTTCCGTGCATTTATTCTCAAAAAACAATCACCATTAGAGCAATAATGAACTTTGGAACTTTTGGGAATATTTAAGTGTAGAACAAATCCCTGATCATTAAAATCTATAAACTCCACATCCACATTTTCTACGGCTGGTTCTGTTAATTCAAGTACGGTATGTAGAATATCATTTGCTTCTTCTTTTGTTTGAAATCCTTTTAATCTTCCTTTTTCTATTTTTGGATCTTCTACCCCAATCCAGATTTCGCCTCCGTCAGCGTTTGCAAAGGCGACAAATGTTTCTTGTAACTTAGAAGGCTTTATGTCTTTGCTTTTCAAATCATTAAAATGATCTTCATTTATTTCTAACAATTTATTATACTCATCTTTTCCAGGTTGTCTTGTTTCCATAATCTATTTTTTCTAATTACGTAATTAGTTTCTTTAGCTTGCAGCCAACTCGTTTATAACAAGTAAAAGCTTATTATTTCTCCAATAACTTATTTAAAAGTGATGCTATTACCCATATGACAGGCAAACCACAGCTCTTTTTCAAAGCATAATAAAAATAGACATAATTTCAATTAAAGAAGAACAAAACTATTAATCAAAATTAAATCAGAATGGCTCTACATAAATAAAGCATAAAAACAGGAACAAATAAACCAGCTGATTGAAGCTATCAGCACGTAATAGGACATTTCACACTGTCTGTTTCACCCTTGCAGAGTGCAACCTACCACCTACATCAACGACTTTACCCTCAGGGAAACCACTATGAGCAGCAAAACATCGATTTTACCGCCCAATATGCCAATTCTACCACGAAAACTGTCGATTCTACCTTCAGGGAATGGATTTTACCAGTCACTTAATCAATTCTACCGAAGACTTTATCCATCCTAAGCTATACCCGACTGTTTTACCATAAAAGAAAGATAAACAACGATCTATCTTCTTTAATTCACAAACTTATGTTTGTTTAAAATTTCATTTTATCATTCTAAATAAGTAATTTAAATCTCGGTTGAGTTAAACCTAAACTATTTTATCATCTTTAAAAATCAAAAGAAATGGTAACAAATCGATCAGAATCATTTTTTTTTAGAACGTGTCCGTATTGCATTGACCAATGCAGAAACACAGCCTAAAGTTAAAGCGGCCCTGGCCGAATTCGGTGTTGATGATGCCAAATTTACTGAGGGATGGCAAATTTATAATCTGGCTAAAGAGAATTGGGAGCTTAATAAGCAAGAAGAGTCGGAGACTCGCCTGGTATCGAATGCCTACCATACTGCCTACGGGGAGTTGGAAATGAAGTTTAAAAGACATCGTGACTTAAGTCAGATTCTGTGTAAGAGAGACCCGGATATACTCATACAATTGGGGGTTAAAGGTCGATTCCCGACCAAGTACAACGAATTCTTCGACAAGGTCAAGTTGTTCTATACAACTATTAAAACAGACACTGCTATTCAGACTAAACTGGCAATGATTAAACTCACTCCTGAAATTGCGACGGCTTGCCTGGCAGAACTGGATACCCTACTGGGTTTGCGCGCCGAATTCGATCGCGAGATGGGAGAATCTCAAGCTGCTACCGTATCGAAAAATACCGCACTTCACAATTTAAGTGATTGGATGGATGAGTTTGACACCTTAGCAAAAGTTGCCCTTTACGATACCCCACAGCGCCTGGAAGTTTTAGGTATTCTGGTTAAAAGCTAACAGCCCTCTATAACAAACAAAAAGCCGACTCGCAAAAGTCGGCTTTGTTTTGAAATTTAAGGCTTGAAAAATCTATTGCAGCAACTGTTCGTTTATTTTAGATCGGAACAATTCTCTATCAAAAGGTTTACTAATAAAATCGGAACAGCCACAGGCAAAAGCTTTGTTTCTATCTGCTTCGGTTGAATATGCGGTTTGGGCTATTATGGATAAATTCGGTCTAAACTCTTTTATGCGTTCTGTTGCTTCGTAGCCATCCATCTCAGGCATTTTTATATCCATCAGTATCAAATCGACCTGTGGGTTCGATTTGCAAATTGCAACAGCTTCTACACCATTTATAGCCCTGATAATATTCACTTTCATGTCTAAAAAGAATTTTTCTAATAAGACAAAATTAGAATCTTCATCCTCGGCAATTAAAACCGTTTTGGGCTTTGTAAATTCAGACTTCACCTCATTAAGAGGGAGCTTAGGTATCGCTTTCGAATTTACCGTTTTGTAAGGAAGGGTAAAATAGAATACCGAACCTTTATCTACTTCGGACTTTAGCCAAATATGCCCACCAAGCATCTCGACATAAGCTTTTGAGATAGCCAAGCCCAAACCTGAACCGCCGTATGTTCGGGCTGAAGTCGATTCGACCTGACGAAAGCGTTTAAATATCTCGGCGTGCATTTCGGCAGGTATGCCTATTCCGGAATCCTCTATATAAAATTCCAAAAAGTTGTCTTTTAATGTGTATCCAAAATTAACAAAACCTTTCTGGGTAAATTTGAGGGCGTTGCCCACAAGATTCGTTAGTATTTGTGTGAGTTTGGTTGAATCGGTAACAACAAGTGCTTGTTCGTCGGCTAAAGGGGTTTGTAAACAAAAGCTAACATCGGGATTTGTGTCGTTCGTAAAGAATTGTTCGTTTATGAGTTTACAGATTAAATTGATGTTGATTTCCGTTTCCTGAACTTTTTCCTGTCCGGCCTCAATAGAGGCAATGCTTATTATATCGGTGATAATAGAAAGCAATTGCTCGCTGCTTTGTATGATCAAATCGGTGAAATATTGACTCTCTTCAGGAGGTAAATCGGGGTCGTTAAGTAAACCTGAAAAGCCCACAATGGCATTCATGGGTGTACGTATTTCGTGCGAAATATTGTGAAGGAATGCTGTTTTAAGATGGTCGCTTTCTTCGGCTTTTTCCTTGGCTATAATTAATTCTTGATTCCTTTCATTCAGTTCTTCATTAATCTGCTGGTACTTTATATTCTGTGATTCTATTTTATCCGTTTTTTCTTGAAGTGATGCTTCTGCACTTTTACGATTGGTTACGTCATGGATAATTGAATGTAACACGTCATTGTTATCGATTCTAATTTTACTGCATAATATTTCAACATCCCTTATCGAACCATCCTTCAATTGATGTTTGGATTCGAATTGATTGTTATTTTCAAACAAAACACTCTCAATATTCTTCTTAATTTCCTGAGATGAAAGAACATCGAGTTGCCCAACTTTCATCTTTTTCAAATCTTCACAGCTCCATCCATAATAGTTGGCTGCAGATTTATTCGCATCAACAATATTATGAGTCTTGGGATCTACAAGAAATTTCACGGCTGCATGATCATCAAATATCTTCCGAAATTTCTCCTCGCTTTTATGCAATGTCTTTTCAGCTTCTTTTCTTTTTGCTTCTTCTCTTAAAAGATTTCTGACTTTAGTCAGCGAATAAAAATAAAATGAGAGGGCTATAAATAGCAAAGAAAAAACAAATATTAAACGATTACGAAGCCTGGACAGGGCCACATAAACATCTTTTTCCTGATAGGAAATCAGAATCGTCCAATAGGTATTGCCAAGTGGAATGCGATAAAAGGCGTAATATAAATCAGAGGCATTCGTTTTATCATCTCTATCCTGATGGGAAATTTTTCCTGTTCCCCTATTCTCATTTTTTATTTTCTCGAGCACCTTAGGGGTGGAATCATCATGCTCAGTCGTCTCAAGAATGGATTCTCCGGTGTGCCCGCTTATAGGGCAATATATTTCGATCCCCTTTTCGCTAAGTAGCCATGCATGTCCGTTTTTTCGGTTCTTGATTTTTCCAAGATACAGCTTTCCCAAGCCATCAATTGGGATTAAAACGGCAAGACTGCCCACAAAAATTTTGTTTTTAAACACAGGAACATGCAAAGCAATCGCTAAAAATCCTTGTGCTGCCATAAACACATCACTCAGAACAGGTTTTTGATTATCAAGAACTTGTTTAACATGATTTTGATAAGAGATGTCCCGCCCTATGGCTGATTGGTTATATGGATAAGTGTACAGAATGACACCTGTAGTATCGATTCTTGTAATAGCTGTAACAACACTTTTATGGGTTTCATAATAGTTTGCCATTAATGTTTTAGTCTCATCCGAGAAATCGATAACTTCCTGAAACTTCGCCAAAAAATCAAGTTCGGATTGGTAATCATCGAAGAAATAAGTAATGCCCTGAGATGCCGTTTCGGCTAATATGAGTTGTTCTTTATTGAAATCATTGATTGTATTGCTTTTAATATCTCCATAAATCATATAAAAGGTTAAAAAGAATAAGATTAATGCAATGGGGATAAAAAAATACCGATTAAGGGATATTAGTTTATTCATCTTAAATTTTCGTGTATTCATCCTCGATTTATTTTAATTTACAACACGGATGGAAGATACAGAAAAAGTCAAAATTATCACCAAATTACTGAACCAATCTCCAAAGCATGATGGTTTTGATGACTAAGCGTATCTATTTTTTCTATCAACTGCTGCATTCTTTTCAATTCCACGCCTATGAATCTCCTTCAAAAAGCCACTGAGTTCTGATCCTCTTCTTAAAACTCAGGGTCAATTAAATCTTCGTTCTTCATTACGATGTAAATCAGATATATAAAAAAAGCTTGGGCAAAACCCAAGCTAATGTTATACTTCCCAGTTATGATATAAGGCCTTTTAAGACATGAAATCATAAAAAAGGATCTCTTTATTTGGCCGGCGGTGTACCTTCAGCGTTAGAAAGAATGGCATCAATTTGAACCAAAGCATCCATAGGAATTGCCGAAACACCAATTGTTGTTCTTGCAGGAAGATCGCCTTTGAAGAATGTTGTGAAAACTTCGTTTACAGCATCAAGATCTGCGATATTTCTAAGTTGAATATTGATTTTAACCACATCGTCCATATTGTGCTTGATGCTTTCCACAATGGCCTTGATGTTATTTAAACACTGAGCAGCCTGCTCTTTTGCACCACCAGCTACGATTTTTCCCGTTTTAGTGTCTACCGGTAATTGCGCTGAAATATTGTTGTAATGTGAAAAGGCTACCGTTTGTGTCGATAGAGAACAGATTGGAGCATGATCAGTATTGTTTGCTTTAATCACAATGCCATGTCTGTCTTCAACAACCTGTGGAGGTGTACCATCACCGTGCGATACCGTTGCATCAATTTGAACTAAAGCATGCATAGGCAAAGCTTCGGCTACAACAACTGAGCGTGCAGGCATATAACCTACAGTTCTGGCGATAGACGAATCCGGGAAAAATGTTGTGTAAGCTTCGTTAACGGCTTCAATATCCGAAAGGTTTGTAAGGTGGATATTGATCTTAACGATATCGTCGAAAGGAACGTCAATCCCTTCCATAATGGCCTTGATATTTTTTAAACACTGTGCCGCTTGCTCTTTGACACCACCAACTACAATATTACCGGTTTTAGGATCGACAGGTAATTGAGCTGAAATATGATTGTAATGAGAAAAAGCTACCGTTTGTGTAGAGACAGAACTCTTGGGTGCATTTTCTGTGTTTCTTACAAGCTTAACTAAATCGCAAGGAGCTTGTGGTTGTGTCCCCTCGCCGTTTGAAATCAGGGCATCCATTTGTACCAAAGCATCATCCATAGGTAAAGCTGCAACAGCAAGCACTGTACGTGTTGGAAAATAACTCTGGAAAAATGTAGCATACACTTGGTTAACAAGCTTAATATCCATGATATTTTTAAGGAAAATATTGATCCTAACAACATCAGTCATCGTATGGTCGATACTTTCTACAATTGCTTTAATGTTTTCCAGGCACTGCTTAGCTTGCTCTGTGATATCACCAGCTACAATTTTACCCGTTTTTGGATCGATTGGTAATTGAGCTGAAATGTTATTGTAATGAGAAAAAGCAACACTTTGAGTTGATACAGTACACATCGGTGCATTTTCTGTATTTCTTGAATTTTTTATAATTACGCCATTCATATTAACTTCTTTTTTTAGTGTTTGTTACTGTTGTTTTTTAAGTGAGCGCCAAACATAGTTAAAAAAACAATGGTTATGCATAAAAACAATTAATTTCAATCTCTTACAAATAGAAGAACTCTAGCTAAAAATAGTCTGTCAAATTAGGGCAAAGAAAAAGCCGACTCATAAAAGTCGGCTTTCTTGTCTATTCTAATTGGATCATACATCTCCTACCTTCAACTCCACTTTATTTGCTATCTAATATACCAAAACCAGCCCCCTTTATGCAATAAAATATTTCATCTTGAGCCGCATGCTCCTGGTAAGGAATGTTTAGATCAGGATGGATGTGGTATACTCTTGTTTCGATAGCTTTTCAATCGCACTTATATCCATGGTCATTATTATTTACTGTAAATTATGAATATACTTCTCTTAAATAATCAGCCATCGAAGTCGCTTTTCGCCCAATCAACTGTTCCATTACCGAGTTGCAATGGTCAAGTTCTCCCTGCTCCATTGCCTGCGCAAAGCCTGCAAATAAGCTAATATACATCTCAGGCACACCTGCTTCGGTCATGGTTTTATTAAATTCCTCAACCGATGGTGATGAATAAGCAATCGTTTTTCCGGTAATATCCGTCAGGATACTAGCAATATCATTGTACGAATAGGCCTTATCCGAAGTAATATCATACGTTTTGTTTTCATGCCCCTTGCTGGTAAGAATGTGTGAGGCAACTTCTGCCATATCCTCACGAAGGGTAAAAGCCACCTTCCCATTACCGGCCGGTTGGTAAATAACACCTGTTTTCAAGACATTTTCACCCATAAACAAGGGCAGCATATCCATATATAAATTGTGCCTTAAGAACGTATAATTCATTCCGGATTCTTGTAACCAGATTTCCGTTTCGATATGATCAGCAACGACAAATGAAATAGGGGAAGCTGAGCTTTCATCTTTTCGCATAAAACTGGTGTATACAACGTGCTTTACACCGACTTCCTTTGCAGCATTTACAACATTTTCATGTTGTTTTGAACGACCTTCGAAGTCACTACCAGAGATAAAATAAAGCTTATCGATTCCCTTGAATGCAGTAAGAAGAGATTCGTAATTGGTGTAATCGCCAATTCGTACATCAATCCCCAGAGGTTTTAAATCACTGGCTTTCTCTTCATTTCGAACCAATACCGCTAAATTTTTAGCTTCCACCTTATTCAATAAGTGCTTAATAACTGATTTTCCTAATTGACCAGAAGCACCTGTAATTAAAATTTTATTCATTTTATTTGCATTAACTTATTAAACATCTATTGCTTACCAAAGTAGATTAACTTACTTTTGGTAAGTCAAAGGTAAACGGGACACAAGTTTCAAACAAGAAGGTACACCGAAGTGCCCTACTTACTCTGAGGAAACTATTGTTGAAAATCAATTTGATAAGATGGAAAATAATTTGGAAAAATTTTCGATTACGGAAAATTGCCCTGTAAGAGGGGTCTTAGACCACTTGGGAGACAAGTGGTCGATACTAGTAATGATGGTTTTGGGTGAAGTTGAAAAAATGAGATTTAATGAGCTGAATAAAACAATACCCGATATATCGCAAAAAATGCTGACCGTTACGCTACGATCTCTCGAAGCTGATGGCTTAATTAAACGTACCATATTCCCACAGGTTCCACCCAAAGTGGAATATGAAATTACCGAGAGAGGAAAATCCTTACTTTTTCACATTAACAATTTGACAAACTGGGCTATTAAAAACATGGCAGATATTAAAGAATCCAGAAAACTGTTTAATGCGTAAGTAACACTAATCATCAGCTTATTAGTGAATACTCAATAAATACAAATTTGTCAGTTAATGCCAAAATAAAAGCCGACTCGCAAAAGTCGGCTTTGTATTATTATCCTTAAGAGAGCTTATCTTCCCCAATCAGATGTTTTTACTTTATCAATGAGATATTGAACATTCTCAACAGGGATGTTTGGCAATAAACCATGTCCCAGATTGAAAATCCACTTGTGATCTTTACGACCATAGTTCAAATAGTATTCAAATTCCTGATCAATCGCCTTTTTATCGGCAAGCAGGATTCTAGGATCGAAATTCCCCTGAAGAATCATCTCCTCTCCTACAATAGGACGTACTTCGTGCAATGGTGTTTGCCAATCGACACTCACACAGTCGCACAAATCATAGTTTACCATATTGATACCTGTTCCCAAGCCTTTAGGCAGATAAATAGTCTTAACGCCTTTTGTACGCACCGCACCCAGTATTGCTTTTACCGATGGTAGAAACACCTCTTTGTACAATTCAATAGGAATCAAACCGGCATGCGTTTCGAACAATTGAAAAGCCTGTACCCCATGTTCTACTTGCTTGAGTGCATAATGAATACTCATTTCAGTAATACGGGTCACCAACTTTTTCATGGTTGATTTATCGCGATAAATCGCAGGCACAAAGTCAGGAAAATTCAGGTTCTGGCTAAATCCCTGGAACATATAACACAATGTGGTCAATGGTCCTCCGCAGAAACCAATCAAAGGAATTTCTGCTGGTTTGGTTGCCAAAATCTGATCGATTGCCTGATAAATATGCTCCAATCGCTCAGGCATATCCGTCAGAAAATGCAAGGGATCTTCCACATCCTTTAGGGCTGTTTTAAACGTAGGCCCCTTACCTTCGAAACTCAATTCCATGCCTAAGGCTTCAGGAATAACAAGAATATCCGAAAAGAGAATGGCCGCATCAACACCCAAATCGTGAACAGGAAGCAAAGTGACTTCTGCTGCTAACTTAGGCTCCTCCATCATATGTTTGAAACCATAGCTTTCACGCAGTTTCATGTACGAAGGCAAAACACGTCCGGCCTGGCGCATGAACCACACAGGTGGTCGCTCGCGCTTAATGCCATTGATTGTATCTAGAAAAATTGAATTTGTCATATAATTAGTCATCGGTTATCAAAAGTTATCAGTTGTCAAAAATTTATCGCTTATGCAAGCGGGCAATTGAAAACCGATAACAGAAAACTTAAATTTATCTCTTGTTTAAAATCTCAGCAACTTCCTGAGCATGGTACGTGATAATAATATCCGCACCGGCACGTTTAATCGATGTCATAATCTCCATCATCACACGGTTGCCATCAATCCAGTCTCTTTCCTGAGCCGCTTTCACCATAGAGAATTCACCACTTACGTTATAAGCAGCAACAGGTGTATTAAACTCATGCTTTGTACGGTAAATCACATCCAGGTAACTCAAAGCTGGTTTTACCATGACAATATCAGCACCCTCAGCAATATCCATCTCAACTTCACGAATCGCTTCGTCGCTGTTACGTGGATCCATCTGATACGTGCTTCTGTCGCCAAACTGAGGGGCAGAATCCGCCGCATCTCTAAAAGGACCATAAAATCCGGATGCATATTTAGCTGAATAAGCCATGATTGGAATTTTATCGAAGCAATTCTCATCCAAAGCTGCACGCATATGACCAATACGACCATCCATCATATCACTTGGGGCGACCATATCAACACCAGCCTCAGCCAATGATACAGCCTGTGCCGAAAGTGTTACCAAAGTACTGTCGTTGTCCACATCTCCATCGATAATGGTTCCGCAATGCCCGTGAGTGGTGTATTCGCAGTTACAGATATCAGCAATGATATACATTTCCGGCAATACCTCCTTAATCGCACGAGTTGCCTTCTGAACAATACCATGTTCGTGTGTCGCCACTGTTCCATCTTCGTCTTTCGACTCCGGAATACCAAAAAGCAAAACAGATTTAACTCCTGAAGCGTATAGATCCTTACATTTTTCTACCAATAAATCAACCGATAACTGATCGTTACCTGGCATTGATTTGATTGGGTTTTTAACCTTCTCACCCGGACACACAAAAAGAGGCATAATTAAATCAGCTGTTGATAGCGAGGTTTCGGCAACCATATCACGTACAACTTTGCTGTAACGATTTCTTCTTAGTCGTGTCTGAGGAAATAATGGACGTAAACTCATATTATAAATAGTGTTTATAGGTTATAAGTATGTTTATATATCTGAATTTAATGAGTCAGATTATTAATTTTATTTTTTTTTTACTGATAAAAATTGATGCCTTTTTCAGCACAAATCGCTTTCATTTTCTGAGCCAAGTCTGTAGATTTAGCAACGGAGTCCTCAACAGGAACTTCGATACTCTCGACAATGAAATCGCCTGATTGAAGATCGCCAACAATGGCAATCATATTCAGGAGATTGCCATCAACAACAGCATGAGCTGCCAAAGGAAATTTACAGCCTCCTTCAATTTCAGCCATAAAAGCACGCTCTGCCAATACTGCAAGCTCCGTTGGTTTGTGGTTTACCCTGGCAACTCTGGCAATGGTTTCAGCATCATCAGATCTGGTTTCGATGGCAATAGCCCCCTGTCCAATGGCAGGAATACACATATCCACATCCATTAGGCAATCTTCGCTGGCGGATTTTCCCATACGGTTCATACCAGCAGCAGCTAGTATAATTGCATCGTATTCGCCATCCATTAACTTTTGCTTACGGGTATCGATATTACCTCGAATATCTTTGAATACAATATCGGGACGGATATGCGCCAACTGTACTCGTCGACGAGGGCTACCTGTTCCCAAGACAAAACCTTCAGGCATGTCTTCAATCAGTTGTCCATCCCGAGTCAGAAACGCATCACGAGAATCTTCCCGTTCCGGATATGCAACTAATTTTAATCCTTTAGGATGAAAACTAGGCACATCTTTTAAACTGTGAACCGCAATGTCTGCCTCACCTTCCAGAAGTGCATGCTCAAGTTCTTTTACAAACAAACCGGTCGTTCCAAATTCGGTTAATGAGCGATTCAAAACGCGATCACCTTGAGTGCTAAATTTTTTAACTTCAAATTCGATATCCGGATTAGCCTTCTGCAGAAGTTCTACAGTTTGCATGGTTTGAGTATATGCCAGCAGGCTTGGACGGGTTGCAACGATTAATTTCTTCTTTGGGGACATAGACAAACTTTATTGTTTTCACCATTTTAAACGAGCTATTTTCGCTTTTATGGTCGTTGATGAATGTAAAACAGACGGATCTTTTTACAATAAAAAATCGTCTTTTTTTTCGTTCACCTAAGGTGTAAAAAAAAAGCCATATAAACATGTTTATACGGCTCAATATTTTAATAAAAAACGCTTTATTTTGATTCAGGTTCCTGGAAAATCATATTCAAAGTTTCCATTGGACTCGACTGTGTTTTATGATGATCTTTTAAGTGACTGATACAGGCTCTGGCAATCTTATTCATCAGATTTGATGTGATTTTTTCCACACGTTTCAACTCCTCATCACTCATTTTTGTGCGATGATATTCCAATTCCTTATCACGAATTTTATTCAAATTATCCTTAAGAGCGACAATAACGGGCGACAAGAACGTAATCTCCAACCAGCCATAAAACTCACGCATCGAATCATCAATAATTTCTTCAGCTTGAGGGATACAGGTTAAACGCTGCTGCATAGCTTCAGATGTTTGTTCTGAAAGTTCATCAACAGAAATAACCAAAACATTTTCAAGAGAATCAATTGCGGTATCAACATTACGAGGTACCGATAAATCAAGAATTAACTTACAATCTGTCGTATTCTCAAAATGCTCCAACAGTAAGGTTGGATGAGGGGCTCCTGTCGCTACAATAATCACTTCGGCCTTATTAACTTCTTCAGCTAAGTGCGACATAGCTCGATAATTAATATCGAATTTTTTGGCTAAAGCTTCGGCTCTCTCCACATTTCGGTTCACTAATGTCAGTGAGCGATTCGCCATGTGTTTTACCAAATTGCTACAGGTATCTTTTCCAATCTCACCTGTCCCAAAAAGCAAATAGTTTGCTGACTCCAAATCCGACACCTTATCTTTAATGTACTGTACAGCAGCATGAGAAACAGAGGCAGCCCCACGGCTTAAATCCGTTTCATTTTTAATTTTCTTACTGGCCTTAAATACAAATGAAAATAATCGATTAAGAAAAGAATTAATCATCTGATAGCTCTCAGATAATTGGTAAGCATTTTTCACCTGTCCTACAATCTGAAAATCACCAACAATTTGCGAATCGATTCCGGAACACACATGATAAAGATGCTTAATACATTCGCTACCCTGAATGGTATAACCATTATACCGAAAATCTTTTTCGCTTCCTTTGCAGTAGTTCAAAAAAAGTTTCTTTACCAAATCCATTTCTGAACTGTGGGCATAAACTTCTGTTCTGTTGCAGGTGGATAAAACGATTAGTCCTTCAACTCCGGATTCTTTTGCATCTCGAAGTAAAGCTTCCTGATCCATTTGAGTCAATGAAAATCGCCCTCTTACATCCAGTGCTGTTTTACGGTATGAAACACCTAAAACGAAAAATTTTTGTAAATTCTCTCTTATTTGCGATGACATAAATTAATCTAATTTTGAGTTCTTCGCTATAAAAACGGGTTCTGGTTTTGGATTTGAGTCCTACCAAATATATAATTAATTACCGAAAAATAACTATAAATCAGAATTCCTTTAACTATTCAGAAAGAACCAAAATTAGTTAAAAAACCCTAAATCTTTTAATTTCAGACATTAACATCCTATTAAACCAGATACAAACGACACTCCATTTTGCACAATATTTATCTGTTTTAGATAAATATTGTTTAAGGATTATGCATATCCTTATTAAAATAATCAAGAATGGTATTAATCATCTCAATCTTCACATTTGCTTTAGGATGTTCAGGTTGAATATCAATCACCTTGATATAAAAACTCAAAGCCCTTGCTAAATCGCCAAGCTGGTGATGAATTTCGCCAATCATGAAATTGGCCTCTACATGATTTGAGTCCAAATCAGTAATCTTCTGATAATCGCTAAGTGCTGACTGAAACTCTTCTGCTTCAAATTGTAACTTAGCTTTTGATAATATATCTTGAATTTCTTCCATCTTACTTATATGAATATGCTGCAAATCTAGTCATTTCAAGCCTCTTTGTCTATATATAAAGACAAGAAAATCGTTTTTTATTTTAGATGAATGTTTAAGCAGACTTTAAGGCATTATGACTGATTTAATTCCATAATAGATACGAAATGAAATATTGAGGAGAAAACAAGAAAATTTCACTTAATCGAGGTATGACCAGAGCAATTTCACAGCCTGCCCGTAGTAACTTGTCCCAAATAAATTAAGATGATTGAGAACATGATAAAGCATGTAAATGTTTTGACGATAGTCGTAGCCCTGAGGAAGGGGGTAGCTTTTCTGATAGGCGGAATAAAAACTGGCATGAAAACCACCAAAGAGTCTTGTCATGGCCAATTCGGCTTCGCGATGTCCGTAATATACAGCGGGGTCAATTAAACACGCTTTTGATTGTGAATCGCAAAGAAAATTCCCTGACCATAAATCACCGTGAAGTAAGGCTGGTTTTTCTTCGCTCCCTTCTAAAATCTCTTCTATTCTATTTTCCAAAAGAATAAAGCCATTCTTCAGTTCTTCTCCTGCCAAACCTTTTTCCTCTGCTAATTTATATTGATAGAGCAATCGCTTGTTGTAATAAAAGTCGCACCAGTTTTCCGCTTCAACTTTATTGCAGGTGTTGATTTGAGGCGTAGCCCCAATGTAATTATCCTGAGGAAAACCAAAGCGAAGGGCACCATACTGATGTAAACGAGCTAATTGACGACCAAAGTTTGAGAAAAAATCAGAGCCTTGCTCTCCAATATGAATCTGTTCCAAAAGTAAACAATCCTTATCAACAAAGAGCACTTCAGGAACACGAATACAGCCCGCTTTTTTAAGCTCCTGCAAGCCCTTTGCTTCTTTCTCAAAAACATCAGATGCAGAACAAGCCGTCTTTATAAAACAGGTGCTCCCTTTTTCAAAAGTCAATAATTCAGATTTTGAGATGCAGCCACCTCCCACAGGTCTTGCAGACACAACCTTCTGTCCTGCCCAATCTTCAACTTTTGATATGATTGATCTATTGTTTTCCATTCAGATCGTTTAACAAACCTTCACAAGCATCTTCAAGTAAGTCCAAAACCAACTCGAAACCCGCTTCGCTCCCATAGTATGGGTCGGGAACCGTATTGTAATGCGTATATTTCGAACAGTAATCAGTCATTTTAACAATCTTCTTCAAATCGGCCTTATCACGGGCCTGAGATTGTAAATCTGAAATATTCTGATCATCCATCCCAATAATCAGATCGAACTTATCAAAATCCGTTTGATATTTAAACTGACGTGAAATACTAGTCAAATCGTACGAACGACGAGCCGCATGAGCACGCATTCGACTATCCGCTCTTTCGCCCTCGTGATGACCAATAATACCAGCAGAATCACAAGTTAAATTCGCTTCATTGCCAGTCTTTTTTATTACGGCATTCATAACCGCTTCGGCACTTGGTGATCGACAAATATTTCCTAAACAAACAAATAATAAAGCTTTGGGCATTCTATTCTCTTTCAATGGATTCAACTTCTGATTCATAAACATCATTCTTATAAAAAGCCAAATTTACACTTTATTAGAAAAACTGATAAAATCAACCCGTGAAAAAATCAAAAATATTACCCAACTGACTGGTTGTTCCCTTATAAATTTCGGTGTATTTACAACGCGTACACGTCACGGTCGTAAATTTCTTGTTTTGAACATCGAATATTTTAGCAAATGCACCTCCTGTGGCACGAAACTCATCGGTTTCATAAGCCATATTTCCACATTTTACACAAATATATTTGGATTGATTCATAGGTTATAATTTAGATTCGAAAGTTAAATATAATAAAATCTGTGAATATTATGCCCAATAGCCGGATACTAAAAATGGTCAGTACTTTAAATACTGACCATTTTCTTTTGTTCAATTTCAGAACTATATTTTCTTTTTCTGATACGAATTGTAAACCAAATAAATCCCTAACAAAATAAAAGGTATACTCAGCAACTGCCCCATATTAAAAGTCATTCCTTCTTCAAATGCTTCCTGATTCTCTTTAATAAACTCGATAAAGAATCGAGCCGTGAAAATCAGCACAAAGAATGTTCCAACCAAACGACCGGCATATTCCTTCGCATTTGTTTTCCAATACATATACATCAGAATACCAAAACTCGTTAAGTAGCAAAGTGCTTCGTATAACTGAGCCGGATGACGTGGAGCCAATGGCTCATAAATTGAAGCTCTCACAAACTGAAATCCCCAAGGCAAATCAGTCTGCGTTCCGATAATCTCAGAATTCATTAAATTACCTGTACGGATAAAAAAGCCGGCTAATGCTACAGGAATTGCCACCCTGTCAAGCACCCATAAAATGGATTTCTTGCTCACTTTCTTCGAATAGAAATAGAGTGCTGCCAGAATTCCTATTGTCGCTCCATGTGATGCTAAACCACCGTGCCAAATTTTTAATATTTCGATAGGATGCTGTGAATAAAATTCCCACCCATAGAAAAAAACATGTCCTAAACGCGCACCGATCACCGTTGCTATTAGAGTATACATGAATAATTTCTCGAGCCATTCCAAAGGAATACCTTCTTTTTTGAACATTCGTTCGACAAGTTGATAACCCAACAGAAAACCGAGTGCAAATAGTAATCCATACCACCTTACGGCTATCGGTCCTATCTTAAAAATTTCAGGATCTACATCCCAATGGATTGATAGTAGCATACTTTTTAGATATTAAATATTTAATCTGAGAATTGAGAAGAAACGAATCGTCCCAATTCTCACAAATTCCTTAAGCTGGTATTCCTTTACCGTGACATTGCTTAAATTTCTTGCCAGAACCACAAGGACAAGGTTCGTTACGACCAACCTTCTGAACATTACGTACAGGTTCAGCTTTCTTAGGTTCTCTCTTAGCTCCATCGCTATTTAAATCTTCTTTCGAAGTTCTAAGGTTACTCATATCTGTGCGACGGCGCTCTTTAGCCTCTCTCACCTCATCATTCATCTGTAAAGGAATATGTCCTTTCATTAGAGTAGACACGACCGATTTGTTGGTATTCTCAATCATACTCTTAAACAGATTGAAAGACTCAAACTTATAAATCAATAAAGGATCTTTTTGCTCGTAAGACGCATTCTGTACTGATTGTTTCAAGTCATCCATCTCACGCAAGTGCTCCTTCCATGAATCGTCAATGGTTGCAAGAATAGCCACTTTTTCATAAGAACGAACCAATTCTTCAGCCTCAGTTTCGTAAGCTTTTTTCAAATTGGTAACCACTTGGAAATTCTTCGTTCCGTCAGAAATTGGAACCACGATATTTTCGTAGATCTCAGCCTTACTTTCATAAACATCCTTTATAACGGGATAAGCCTGCTTGCTGATGGTTTCAACCTTGCGCTTATGAACATCCAGAACGACTTCATAGAGTTTCTGACAAATATCTTCAGGTTTTTCTTTCATGAATTCCTCTGCTGTAACAGGTGATTCTACTGAAAGGATACGAATTAATTCCATTTTGAAATCTTCGAAATCACCACCGTAATATTCGTTAACCAGAGCTTCGCAAACATCAAACATCATATTTGCAATATCAACCTGGATACGTTCTCCATACAGAGCATGACGACGACGCTTATAGATCACCTCACGCTGAGAGTTCATCACATCATCGTACTCAAGCAAACGCTTACGAATACCGAAGTTATTCTCTTCAACTTTCTTCTGTGCTCGTTCAATTGATTTCGAAATCATAGAGTGTGAAATCACTTCACCATCCTCAATTCCCATTCTGTCCATCAACTTCACAATACGGTCAGAACTAAACAAACGCATCAAATCGTCTTCCAAAGAAACGAAGAATTGAGAAGACCCAACATCTCCCTGACGACCGGCACGACCTCTTAACTGACGGTCGACACGACGTGAATCATGACGCTCTGTACCGATGATAGCCAAACCTCCTGCGGCTTTTACCTCATCGCTTAATTTGATATCGGTACCACGACCCGCCATATTGGTTGCAATGGTAACGGTTCCTTTATGACCTGCTTCAGCAACAATATCTGCCTCACGCTGGTGCAATTTCGCATTCAGTACATTGTGCTTAATACCTCTTAGTTTCAACATTCGGCTCAAAAGCTCCGAAATTTCAACTGAAGTGGTACCCACCAATACAGGACGACCTGCATTAACAAGATTGCCAATTTCGTCGATAACTGCATTATACTTCTCACGCTTTGTCTTGTAAACCAAATCCTCTCTATCGTCACGGGCAATAGGACGGTTGGTTGGAATCACAACCACATCCAACTTGTAGATATCCCATAATTCACCCGCTTCAGTTTCAGCCGTACCCGTCATACCCGAAAGCTTGTGGTACATTCTGAAATAATTCTGAAGTGTAATGGTTGCAAAAGTTTGTGTTGCAGCCTCAACTTTCACACTTTCCTTGGCTTCAATTGCCTGATGCAAACCATCAGAATAACGACGGCCTTCCATGATACGACCTGTTTGCTCGTCAACAATCTTCACTTTTCCATCCATAAGAACGTATTCCACATCCTTCTCAAAAAGTGTATAGGCTTTAAGCAATTGATTCACGGTATGTACACGTTCCGATTTAACTGCATAACTTTGGATCATCTCATCCTTTGTTTTCAGTTTTTCTTCATCAGACATATCCGATTTCTCAATCTCTGCAACTTCAGATCCAATATCCGGAAGTACAAAGAAAGCAGCATCATCTGTATCACCACTGATCAAATCGATACCAATATCAGTTAACTCAATTGAGTTTTGTTTTTCATCGATAACAAAATACAAGTCATCTGTAATGATGTGCATGTTTTTGTTATTCTCCTGCATATAGAAGTTCTCAGTTTTCAACAATAAAGCCTTATTACCTTGTTCACTTAAGAACTTAATAAGGGGCTTCATTTTAGGCATCCCTTTGTAGGTTCTAAGTAATAACTTAGCTCCTTCTTCCTGCTCCTTCTTATCCTCACTTTTTAATAAACGCTTCGCATCGGTAAACATACTCATTACCAAGTCGCTTTGAGCCTTAGCTAATTTCTGTACTTTAGGCTTCAACTCATCGTATAACTGATGCTCTCCTCTTGGAATCGGACCCGAAATAATCAATGGTGTACGCGCATCATCAACCAAAACCGAGTCAACCTCATCGACAATTGAATAGTTGTGACGACGCTGAACCAAATCCTTAGGATTGGTTGCCATATTATCACGCAGATAATCGAAACCGAACTCGTTATTGGTACCAAAGGTAATATCGCAAGCATATGCAGCGCGTCTCTCATCAGAATTTGGTGTATGTTTATCGATACAATCTACTGATAAGCCATGGAACTGGTAAATAGGTCCCATCCACTCCGAGTCACGTTTAGCCAGGTAGTCATTCACAGTAATAACGTGAACACCACGCCCCGTTAGAGCATTCAAGAAAACAGGAAGCGTTGCAACAAGAGTTTTACCCTCACCAGTTGCCATCTCAGCAATTTTACCTTGATGAAGAACAATACCACCAATCAACTGCACATCGTAGTGAACCATATTCCATACAATGTCAGTTCCTCCGGCATTCCAGGAGTTGAACCAAACAGCTTTATCTCCTTCTATTTGCACATGATCAGCACGGGCAGCCAAATCTCTATCAAATTGTGTTGCTGTCACTTCAATCTCTTCATTCTCTGTGAATCGACGAGCAGTTTCCTTCACAATACAGAAAGCTGCTGGTAAAATCTGATTCAGAACCTCTTCGATTTTATCATCGATGGTCTTCTCAATCACATCTATTTTATCGTAAATCTCTTCTTTGGCATTTACCGCAAGAGAACCTTCTTCAATTTTTTCTTTCAAAGCTGCAATTTCATCTTTTTCAGCCTTGATATAGTCTTGAATTTTTTCTTTCAACAATTGGGATTCGGCACGTAAGCCGTCAATATCCAATTGTTTAATTCTTTCATACTCATTCTTAATGCTCGTTAAATATGGAGCTAATTCTTTAAGGTCTCTATCTGATTTGTTACCAAATAGTTTACCTAATGTTTTATCTACAAAACCCATCTGTTTATTTGTCTATTGATTTCTAAATGAAGTAATTGATTTCAAACACCAAATTCTATTGGCATAAGAAACAGCAATTACAATGAATAGCATACACATCATATTTAATTCAATCTTGAATCAAATAAATTTGTATTATTTTCGAAAAACTAGGCTAAACCTGGAGCTCGTATGCTATTGGATCCGGTGAGAAAAATAGATTTGTGCTGATAATTATAAGCCGTAATTGCTTTTGTAACACCAGTACAAACAGGTTCTGTTAAAGGAGCCTTATCCGGATTTAAATGTGGAAATTTGGGTAATCTCTTAATCAGCGGTAAACTCGGAGTTTTATCCGCATAGATTTCAGAAATATCCGAAGAATTTTGGGTAGGAACAAGTAAAGGCAGATTATAACAATCGTCCAAACTATCTGAATGATCGGCATACCAAGCAGCAAAACGTTGCACATCATCAACCAGTTCCTCATAATCAACATTAGGAACGGCCGATGCACACGCTGTTAGCACCGAAAAAACGACAATAAGATACCTGTTCATATCCATGGGAACCAAAAGTAATTAATTTTATTGAAACACCTAGAATATATCTGTTGAGTTTATATTATTTCACAAATATTATTTTTCACTACACAATAAAATTATTGATGCTTTGTTCGCTTAAAACGAATCTTCAAATTAGAATACATGCTATTCAAAGAATCGACCATTGATAATAAGTTCAATGTGAAATCAGGAGATTTAAAGGAACCATAATTCATTAAGGTCTCGTATCGCTGCCCCTTTTTCAACACATAGGATCCATCATCCAGAATCAGATAATCACCTTTCTCCTTAACCTTAGATTTAGGCATATACGTTTCGTCATTATCACTTAAACTCAACAAGTCCGGATGAAAATAAATGGCTTTTCTTCCATGATTGATTATCTTAAGCTTTAAATAAAGATTCTCGTCCAAAGTATAAAATTTTGCACTGTAGTTTGTGCCATCAATCAACATCTCAGTTTCAGACAAATGGACAGTCCCCGATTGGACATCTCGTCCTTCACCATTGGCTTTCAGCTTATCGTTTATGTCCAAGCCAGAGTATTTCTTAGACCTGTCCACTTCAAAAAAAGCAAACTTATCGTTTTTTCTTAAAATCGATAGATCAATTCTACCAGCTTTAATTCCATTGTAATTAATGGCCAGGCTTGGGCATTTGGCTTTTGATTTTCCCTTAAAATAATCTATCGTCAAGGCATACGAACTATCCAAGTCCCCCCTATAGTCAGTTCGGGAATACAAGAACCTGTTATTTATTGGTGTAAATTTCAAACAAAGCGTTTTCGAAGTGTGTGCAGGAATGAAAGTCTCCTGACTCTGATTTACGGGATGACTTCTGTGTCCTTCCTTAGTTTTCAACTCAAGTTTATAGGATGGAATTCGAATACCTTCTGAGGTCTGGTTATCTATTTCAGCATAAAAAAGCAAAGTATCTCCCATGATATTTGCTCTGAATTCAGATCTCAATTTAATCCCCTTAACCGATTCTTTCATTTCCTGATTGAATGCAATAGGATAATGTTTGAGTAGATTTTCCGGCAATTTAAAATCTGACTTCTTTTTACATGAACTTACAAATAATAAGCTCAGTAATAAAAAGGACACGTATTTTATCATATCTCAAGCTTTCTTAAAAGAAACTCTGCCATAGCAACTAAGACAGAGTTTCATTATAATTGAATTATTTAACAGACCAAACAGAATATCCCTTTGGTGGCACCTGAATCTTTACCCACTTACCACTCTGGGTAACAGGCTCCCAACTCGAATTCCCAGAATAATCCTTAATGGTTGTATTTGACCAGTTCGTTTCAACCCATCTTTCCTGCCAATTATCTGAATTATTTATATAAACAATCAGACCTGCACCATTGTATCCATTACGGCGTGCAACGTATTCATCATTATCGGCATAAAGTATAGATGTACTTCCTGAAGCTAAATTATTGTGTATCCAAATCAGATTGTTCATCATATCCTTATCCAGCCACTCTTCATAATCGCGGTAGAAAACACAAGGATATCCCTCATGTGTCAAAATGTAAGCATAAGCCAATTTCTTATTCCAAATCTCATCGGTATCATGATTGGTTACAAAAGTCACGGCTCTAAAAGCATTGCGCTTCCACATCATATCGTTATTCAACTTTGTCAGATCATTGCCATCAAAAGCATCATTCATTGCGTAATAACAGGCAAAATCGAATACAGATGAGTTTGCTTCATTTGCCCACCAATTCAGATAATCAACGTTACCATCCCACAATTCACCAACTGAGAAACCGCCTACCGAAGCGTTCCATTCCTTAACAACCCAAGGTTCAAACCCTTTTACGTAATCGAAACGCCAACCATCGAAGCCCATTTCATTTTTATAATACTTAGCCACAGAATTTGAATTTTTCCATAACCAATTCTGCACATTAGTCTTCTTATGACATAAATCGGGGAAACCACCAAACTTTGCCAAATCGTTGTTTTCAATATCATTGGGATGAAAATCATCATAAGAACGATTAAACATGCCTGATTTTGGTTGAAAATCGGTCCATGTATCATTCCCTGTGTAAGGATTAGCCTCTGATGCCCCGCCACTATTGTGATTGATAACGATATCAGCATAAACTTGCAAACCACTTTGGTGAGCTGTACCAATAAGAGATTTTAGTTCTGTAGTTGATCCGAAACGCGTTTCTACAGATCCCATCTGATCATACTCTCCAAAATCGAAATAGTCAAATGGATCATACCCCATTGAAAATGTACCATTCTGTGCTTTAGCTGCTGGAGGTAACCAAATGGCATTAAATCCCGCATCGGCCCAGTCAGCAACTTTGGCATCTACTGTATTCCACCAATTTCCTCCGGCAGGAACATCCCAATAAAATGCTTGCATCATGACACTCGCATTGCCCACCGATTTGGTTCCGTTGGATAAATCCACTTCACCAGATGGGGACACTTCCAGTTCTTCAGTAGATTCTTTTGAACAACTGATTAAAAATAAAAATCCCAAACAAAGAATCAGGGGAAATTTCAGTTTAAACCATTCCATTTTTTTCATAAATTAAAATTTACAGATTAGAAGTTCAACAAACGTTTGCAGAAAAAAATACAATTTCAGTAAACGTTTGCAGTAAATTTGATTTGTAATCATTTTCCATTAATCTGCTTTCAAATTGAAATCGAAAACAAAGATTAACCCTTCATATAATTAGCAAATACGCCTCAATATACATCAAATTATTACTTCTCCAAATCTCATATATCCCAATTTTCTATTGAAAATGAAAGAATAAAACACAAAAACAATTGAATGGATAAAGCTGAATTAAACTTAAAACACAAAACTGTAAATCTTAATTCAAAAAAGAAGCCTGCTAGAATTAACTAGCAGGCTTTACTCTAAAATTTGAAATTCAATTAGGCCTTTGTTGCATCAACAAATACTCTTGCTTTGAATTCTTTATCCATCATATACAGGCCTTGTCCCTGACAATTAAACATTTTCAATTGATCGATGATTTCTCCAACAGTCGCTTCTTCTTCAACTTGTTCATCAACAAACCACTGTAAGAAATTAACGGTTGCGTGATCTCTTGCATCCATAGCAACATTCACACATTCGTTAATCAAACCGGTTACTGTTTCTTCATGCTTTAGGGTTTCTTCATAAATATTTAAAACACCATCCCACTCTGAAGGAACTTCCGTAATCGGTTCAAGGATAACTCGCCCACCTCTTTCATTTACAAAATATTGCATCTTAAGCGCATGAGAAATCTCTTCCTGAAACTGTACATGCATCCAATTAGCAAAACCTGGCATACCATTCGCATTCAGGTAATTTGACATAGACAAATAGAAATATGCTGACCAAAATTCCTTATTTATCTGATTATTTAAGATCGCTTCTACATTCTTATTAAGAGCCATACTGTTATTTTTTTAATGTTCTGTTTTGTTTTTTCTGAATCAAAAATAAGGCTAATTTATGATTTAGGAATGATCATTATTGAATTAAATTCGAATATTTATTGACAAATTCATCGATTTCAACAGCCCAATGCTCATTCCCTATCTTTTCATAAACGATTAAAGATTTGCAAAAAAGTCATTCCCTTTATCATCTACAATAATAAATGCAGGGAAGTTTTCGACACGAATCTTACGAACCGCTTCCATTCCTAATTCAGGGAAATCAATCACTTCAATCGATTTGATGCTGTTTTTAGCCAATACTGCTGCTGGTCCACCGATAGATCCCAAATAAAATCCTCCATTGCTATGACAAGCATCAGTTACGGCTTTCGAACGATTTCCTTTTGCCACCATCACCATAGAACCGCCTACTTTTTGGAACACATCAACATATGAATCCATACGGCCCGCTGTAGTTGGCCCGAAACTACCTGAAGGCATGCCTTTAGGCGTTTTTGCTGGCCCTGCATAATACACAGGATGGTTCTTAAAGTATTCAGGCATCTCCTTACCTTCGTCAAGCATTTGCTTGATTTGTGCATGTGCAATATCACGAGCGACAATCAATGTTCCACTTAGACTCAAGCGAGTTTTAATCGGATATTTAGATAATTCCTTACGGATATCTTCCATAGGCTGATCCAGATTGATCTCAACTGCATCCTTTAAGTGTGGCGCCTCTTTAGGTAAATATTTAATCGGTTCTTTCTCCAATTGTTCAAGAAAGATACCATCTTCATTAATTTTTGCTTTGATGTTTCTGTCAGCCGAGCAACTCACACCCAATCCAACAGGACAAGACGCAGCATGACGAGGTAAACGAATCACTTTCACATCGTGAACGAAATACTTGCCTCCAAATTGAGCCCCAATCTCGCTATTGCGACAAATCTCTACAACTTTTTTCTCCCACTCCAGGTCGCGGAAAGCCTGACCTCCTTCATTACCTTCGTTTGGCAAATGATCGAAATAGCCAGTTGATGCCTTTTTCACTGTTGCCAAATTCGCCTCAGCTGAAGTTCCACCAATAACCAATGCTAAATGGTATGGCGGACAAGCAGAAGTTCCCAAATCCTTAATCTTCTCGGTAATAAACTTCGTCAAGTTCTCTTCGTTCAATAAAGCTTTAGTTTGCTGATACAAAAAGGTCTTGTTTCCAGAACCACCACCTTTAGTTAAGAATAGGAATTCATAAGCATTACCTTGGTTGGCATAAATATCAATTTGTGCCGGCAAGTTATTCCCCGTATTTTTCTCTTCAAACATACTGAATGGCACAACCTGAGAATAACGAAGATTACGCTCCTGGTAAGTATCATATACACCTTTTGATAAATGCATGGCATCATCGGTTCCTGTATAAACATCCTCACCTTTTTTCGCAACCACAATAGCTGTTCCTGTATCCTGACAAGTTGGTAATTCACCTTCAGCAGCAACCACCTGGTTTAGCAACATGGTATGTGCAACAAATCGATCGTTATCTGAAGCTTCCGGATCTTCAAGAATTGTTTTTAATTTCTCCAGATGCGCTGGACGCAAATAAAAAGAAACATCAGCGAAAGCCTGCTTCGAAAGCATTTCAAGTCCCTTAGGATCTACTTTTAGAATTTTTCTTCCATCAACATCGATAGTCGACACATATTCTTTGGTCAATAATCGATAATTAGTCGTATCCTTTGTAATAGGAAATGGTTTTTGGTAGTTAAAATCGGACATTTTTATTGCTTTAAAATTTGAATAGTCTATATCTAAATTAAGTCAATATTTGGATGGTATTTCCAAGTACAGCCTCACAAATTTAATCAATAATATAGTTTGATCTGGGTTTTATGAGATGATTCTACAACATTTTGGTTCTATAACATATTTTACTCACAGGTAAGGAAATTCTTTATTCAAGCATCAACTTCCTGACCTCATCTGTGATTTTTAAAGCAGAGTTAGAATCCTAAAGCATCCAAAACCTTCTCGTTTAAATATCGGTTCTTACCGATGTAAGGATAACAGTGAATATGGATGGCAGGATTGAAATTCATTTCAATTATTGCATAGTTTTCCTCAGTAGCCTCGGCGTTCACATCCAGAATCATCATATCCAAACCTGTGATTTCTACATCTAAAGCCTGGGTTGCTTTCACTGCAATATCTTTATACGACTGATGGATATCATCTGTAAAATCGATACTATCGCCTCCCGTACTAATATTTGAGTTCTCCCTTAAATAAACAATCTCGTCCTTTTCAGGAACTGAATCAAAAGTTAAGTTCTGATCGGCTAAAAACATAGCCTCGGCTTCCCCTAAACTGATTTTTTCAAGCGGTGTCACATAACCTTTACCCCGAAGCGGATCTTGATTTTTCAGCTCAACCAACTCGCGTATAGATTTTTGTCCATCTCCCTTAACATTGGCGGGCACACGGTGTAGAATTCCCACAACCTGATCTCCCATGACAAAAAATCGAAACTCTCTTCCAGGAACAAAATCTTCTATCAGAATACTATTATCATGTTCAAAGGCAATTTCAACAGCTCGCTGATAAACCTTTTCCCTATTATTTTCCTTCAGAATGCTAATACCTAGACCAAAATTGGTGGACTTCGGTTTAATCACAATAGCACGACCTTCAAAAAGTTCAAAATCAGAAAGCGCCTTCTCTTTTGATAAATAATTCATTCCACCCGGCACACTTATTCCTGATTCTTTCAGAATAGTCTTGGTAACCAACTTATTTTCCATCATAAGCACCGAACTGTAATTATCCAGAGATGTCCGAGTCGCCTGCATCACATACTCAACCTTATCTCCCTGCTTGAGACGGACAAAATTTTCATTCTGATCCAAAATTTCAAATTCAACCCCCCGACGCAATGCCGCTTTTAAAAGAAGTTGAGTTGAAAGTTCCAAATTCTCAAATCCATGAAATCGGAAACTGCTTAGTTCTGTATCAGCCTGATATTTCCTTGCCATATCCATATGAAATGCTATAAAACCATTCTTATGAATATCCTCTCTAATTTTTAATGATGTTCTTTCAAGAGAACCATTCAGTAGGTTTTCACAATATTTCATTGCTGAAACATAAGCTGCATTCTCCGACAATTGAGAAACAGTCATAAAATTCTGCATCTCCTTATAAATCTCACGACCAAAATCCTGAACAGAAATATCGTTTCCTTCGAAAGAGTGTAATTTCAGCTCTGACTTCAAACCATAACAGGCCACAAGATCCTGATTATTTGCTGCAATTATCTGTTGTTTTTCATCGTACACTTCGGGTTCGCAACGAAATAAACAATGCAATAAAAACAGATGAACCAGATACAAGCTGTCTTTTGAAATACCCACTTTCTCATATGGATTTAAATCCAGCAAACGAACCTCTACATGTGATATATCTTTATTTGCATCGAACTTAAGCCTTATGGGTAAATAAAGCTCCTCGTCCCCAACCAGTCTTCCTTCGGCAACCAAATTCGAAACTGATTTTGTAAAACCATCCAGACTATTGAAATCGACAAAAAATTCTTCTTCATTTCTATAGCCTCCCGAACTGGTCCGAATTGATACAGCGTTACCACAAGTTACTTGCTTTCTCTCACCCGTTTTTAATGACTTCATCTTAAAAGAAGGATCGGACACAGGACTAGAGCCCAAAAGCCAAACCAAAAACCAACGATATCGCATAAAATTACGCAGCATCTTCAAATACAAAGCTTCTCTGAATGCCTCAGCATCACCATCGGGACAGCAAATTTTCACAAGTTTTCTGAGCAGACGATCTGACAAAGAAAAATTATAATGAATCCCCGTTAACATTTGTCTTTCACGACCATAACGTTGTGCTAAAACCTCTCGGTATTTTTCCTTACTAACTCCCTTATCGCCGAATTGCGCTATGGGAATATCCTCCTCATTGGGCAACAATGGAGGTAATGACTGTGGCCATAAAAGTTCGTCACCAATATTCTGTGAAACAACATCATGCAAAGTTTCCAAAAACCCATGCACCTCTTCAATACTATCCAAGGGAGGGGTAATCATCTCAACTTGAGATTCTGAAAAGTCAGTCGTGATATAAGGATGTTTAAACTTATCACCCAGAATATTGGGATGTGGCGTGGTCGCCATCCGTCCGTTTTTATCCACACGCACATTTTCCTTTTCGATGCCAAACTTTCCATCACAAATACTGCTACGAATACTTTTGTTTTCTAACAGTTCAAACAGGTTTTTATGAATTGTTTTCATAGAATTATCATTTCTTATTTAACCTCCTGTTGTTCACGGAGGTGGTAGCTAAGCCATAATCTACAGGCTATTCACTACATCTATTGGTCGAATACTTTTTTTGTCTTACTCCTATTAAAAAGCTAACTATCAGTGATTGCTTTACCGAATTTAAAAACTTTTTCAAATCTCAAATTATTCTTTCTAAAATAAGCTTTTAAAATGAAAAACAGGATCACCCCCTTTAAAATACTTGTTCCACTGATGCTCCACCAAACTCCATTTAAACTGAGAAAAGTGAAAAAGCCCAACAAATAAGCACCAGGGACTCGCAGACTCGTCAAAACCACGCTCAATATAGCTGGCACATAAGTTTTCCCAACACCATGAAAAACGGCTGCAGCAATCATTTCCATACACATAAACAACTGTGAAATGGATAAAATCATCAGGTAATCTTTCCCCATTGCAATACTCTCTTTTTCGGGGACAAATATGGAAAATAAGGTTTCCGGAATTAGTACAAACATAAGTGTTGTCACCACCCCTACCGAAAATGCAATCTGCCAGGCAGCTTTAAATACTTTAGGTAATTCCTCCATCTTTTTTGCACCGTAATGCTTTCCAACCGTAATTGTGACGGCCTGCATAATGCCACCTACAATCATAAAGGTAAAGGCCTCTATCTGAACGCCAATCTTCTGAACTGCAATAGCCGTCGGTCCCCATTCAGCAATGATACGCCCCATTACAATATAAATAAGGGTAAACGAAATACGCTGAAATGCAGCTGGAAAGCCAACGATAAGAAAAGATTTGATTTTATCGAAATGTGGCAGATAGCCTTTAAACTTTATAGAAGAACAACGCTTCAAAGCAAAAATAAAATACAAAAGTGAAATGCTACGCCCGATAATTGTGGCATAAGCCGCCCCGTCTACGCCCAAATCAAGCACAAAAATAAAGATCGGATCTAATAAAATATTTAGTGACGTTCCAACGAGACTGGCCTTGAGCGAGGTTTTGGTCTTACCATGTGCATTAAAAACTGAGATAAACAGAAGATTCATGAAATTCAGAACCGCTCCCCAGGCAGCAATACTCAGGTAGGATGTAGCCATCTCGTTAACATGAACATCCTTCATGTGGAAAAAGGCAATAAATTCACTGGGCCACATCAAAAGTATGGATGTAAAAATTGCCGAAAGCAAACTCACTCCCCAAAGACCTGCTATGGTATAACGGCTTGCCCCCTCATGATCCTCAGCTCCTAAAGAATGTGCAATCTTAACGTTAACTCCTACCGTAATAACTGAAGCTAAAGCCCAGCCTAAATTGATAAAAAAACCTGCGGTTCCAACTGCTGCAACAGCACCACTCCCCAATTCCCCGACCCAAATCATGTCAGTAAGGTTGTAGGCTGTATGTAAAAGATGAGCTCCAATTATGGGTAGAGCCAGAATCATCAGATCTTTACCCACCTTAGAAAGAGACAATTGCCTCTGAATATTCTTTATTAATCTATTTATCATTCGTGCCTTACCTCTCTTCAGTCCTGGATGAGTTATAAAATCACGCTTCCGCGCATATTCTCACAAATGTATCTAATGCAATTCGATTGGCAAAATTCAACTAAATTTTAACTAATTATTAATTAAGCCAATTCAAAATACCAGATTCAGACTTACTAATTTAATTAGAATTTATTCACTAATGAAAGCAAAGCTAAGTCCAAAAGAATATCGTTTTGAAATTTTGTCAGTATCTCTAATATTAATCTGCCTATTTTATTAATTTCGTTGTTCAATAATCAATGAACTTCCGGAACGAATATTCAAACGCATCATCATGATACATCAGCTTCTTAAACAACAATTTGGCTTTCAAACATTCGGCAAAGGCCAGGAAGAAGTGATTACTAAAATTACCCATAGAGAATCTGCAATAGCTATTTTCCCTACGGGATCCGGAAAATCATTGTGTTATCAGTTGCCTGCGCTTACGCTTCCCAACCTAACTTTGGTTGTTTCACCTCTCCTGGCTTTGATTCAAGATCAACTTGATTTTCTACACTCAAAAAACATTTCAGCCGTTCGTATTGATTCCAGTCTCTCGAGAGAAGAGGAAATGGAAGTAATGAAAGGAATCAAAGAAAACAAGCATAAAATTTTAATGATCTCAGTAGAGCGCTTTAAAAATGAGCGTTTTCGACGCTTTTTAAAAGAGATTCCAATTTCCTTGCTTGTTGTGGACGAAGCCCATTGCATTTCAGAATGGGGACATAATTTCCGTCCGGATTATTTAAAACTTCCTGCTTATCAAAAAGAATTCAATATCGAACAAAGCCTCTTATTAACCGCAACCGCTACACCCAAGGTTATTGAGGATATGTGTTACAAGTTCGATATTGCAAGAGAGAATGTCAGCATCACAGGCTTCTACCGTTCAAACTTGAATTTGCAAGTAATTCCCGTCAAACAATCTGATAAAAACCAGGTTTTAGCTGAGACCCTTTCAAACAAAAAAAAGGAAGCCAGCATCATCTATGTCACACTGCAAAAAACGGCAGAAGATGTGGCTCACTTTCTGAGTTCAACGGGTATTGCTGCTACGGCCTATCACGCCGGTTTAAAAAATGAATTGAGGGAAGAGATCCAAAATCGTTTTATGAAAGGTGAAATCAATTGCGTTGTAGCAACCATTGCATTTGGAATGGGAATTGACAAAAGCGATATCCGTAACGTGATTCATTACGATCTTCCAAAATCCATTGAAAATTACTCACAGGAAATCGGACGGGCTGGTCGTGACAATCAAGCAGCCAACTGTTTGGTTTTAGCCAATCGGGATAATGTTAACATTCTGGAGAATTTTGTTTACGGCGATACGCCTGAATACGAAGGCATCAAAAAACTACTGGAAATTATTAAGAATGCAGGTGAACTCTGGGATGTCAGGTTGATGAATCTTCCTGCTCTTTGCAACATTCGAATGTTACCTATTAAAACTTTACTGGTTTATCTTGAAATAATGGGTATTCTTAAACCTCTAAACGCCTACTTTGCATCGTATCGCTTTGCTTTGAATATTGATGAACAAAGCATTATCAACAAATTCAAAGGTGAAAGAAAAGAGTTCATACAGGAAATATTTAATTCCTGTTCGAAGGCCAGAAAATGGTGGACGGTTGACTTTGATAACATCAAACAAAACCCCAAACTCGATCGTCAACGTATCATTGCAGCTTTGGAATATTTTAGCGAACAAGGCTGGCTGATTTTAGAAGCCTCACAAATGGCCGACGTTTTTTCTATACTTCAACCCCAGTTCGAAACTGAAAAATTGGCTTTGGATCTATTCGAAAAATTCAAATTGAAAGAAAGTGCTGAAGTCAAGCGTATCGAAAGCATGATTGCCTTATTTGAATCGGAATCCTGTTTGAGTACACGATTAGCCGCTTATTTTGGTGAAACATTAGCCATAAATGAATGTGGACACTGCTCTGTTTGTTCATCGGGAGGTGTCAAAGTGGCCCAAAGCGACGCATTAGCTCATTTGGAAACTTTCAATTTCAGTGATCTGACGGAAAAACTACGTTCCAGTCTTAAGGAGAAAGAAAGCCCGGAATTAATCACGAAGTTTTTATGTGGCATCTACACACCTAAATTCACAACGATTAAAGCTAAAGGAATGCCAGGCTTTGCACAACTGGAGCGCTATCGCTATCAGGATGTGATGAACTGGGTGAAAGCAAATCAAAAAGTTGGAAAAGTTTAAATATCTGATTGATATTTTGTTTACAAATTCATTTTCTCTTTTAAACTATTGCGATACGATCGGCCCACGGGAAACTCTTTCCCTTTTAAATAAACCCTATTACCAGAGATCGATTCTATTTTGATTAAGGGAACAATAAACTGACGATGAATGCGAATAAACTTATCCGATGGTAGCAATTCAATAAGATGAGAAAGGGTCTCCCGACTCACTAGCTTTTTCCCCTCATATCGACAGATGACGTAGTCACCAAAACTTTCAAAATATTCGAGTTTACTCAAATCTAAACGCACAATTTTCTTATCAACTTTTAAATTGAGAACCTCCTCTTTTAAAGGTAAACTCACGATCTGTTCTCTGCTTGACTTTTGTCTGTCATGGTAACGATTGATTGCCCGAGCCATTCTCTCAAGTGAAATGGGTTTCACGAGGTAATCGACCACATCCAAATCAAAAGCTTCCACCGCATAATTACGGTAAGCCGTTGTAAAGATAAGAGCAGGTGGCGTTTTTAATGATTTCAGGAATTGCAAACCATTAATCTGAGGCATCTCAATATCTGAAAAAATTAAATCAACCGGATGCTCCCTCAGAAAACTCATCGCCGATGGAGCGGATTGAAACCTGCCCACAATCTCCATTTCGGGAAAACTCGCCAAATGCCTTTCAATGACACGAATGGCAATGGGTTCATCATCTAACAACAGACATTTTATTTTTTGCATATCTATCATTTAAATTATCGTCAATCTCAATTCCACATCAAAACAGCCATCATCCTGTTTGATATTTAATTCATGCCTTGCCGGATAGATTAGTTCAAGTCGTTTACGAAGATTTTCCAACCCAATTCCCCCATTTCCTTTAGAAGCATTGGTGATTCGAATCGGATTTTTAATCCTAAAACAAAAATCATCGTCTAAATCAAGATGTATTGCAATAGTACTCGCCACATCATCTTTTCTATCGGTATGCTTAAAGGCATTCTCAACCAAAGGCAAAAGCAGCAAAGGCGCTATCATTTCGTTCATTTGCTTGCCAACTTCAAGATCGATATCCAGAAAAATTGCTTCACCAAAACGTCCCTTTTGAATGTTTGCATAATTTTCAACCAATTCAATCTCTTTATATATGGGA